>NZ_JBSXNQ010000059.1:0-180579 GCF_056857715.1 Marinobacter sp. L-13 | reverse complement strand
GTCCTGACGATTGCCTACTTCGACCGGTTGGGAGTGCCGAGACTCTCGTGAACCCTCAACGTCTCGAACCGCCCGGTGCGGACCCGCATGCCGGGTGGTGTGGGAGGGGTGGAGCCTCATGGCTCCCCCCTATCCCGATTGGCACGTCGGATCAGGCAGGGCCTGAACCCTGACTCCGGGCTTAGTCCCTGTGCAAGACATCAGCCGCATAGAGGGTGTTTTGCAGCAGGGTGGCGATGGTCATCGGCCCTACGCCGCCGGGAACCGGCGTTATGTAGGCCGCGCGCTCCGAAGCGGCTGCGAAATCAACGTCGCCATGCAGTTTCCCGTCGTCCATCCGGTTGATGCCCACATCAATCACGGTTGCACCCGGTTTTACCCAATCGCCCTTGATCAGGCCTGGCTTGCCGACGGCTGCAACGAGGATGTCAGCCTCACGAACAAATTTCTCCAGATCCGGCGTGAATCGGTGACACACGGTTGTCGTGGCACCCTTCAATAGCAGCTCCATGCTCATGGGGCGGCCGACGATGTTGGAGGCGCCAACGATGACGGCGTGCTGGCCCTTGTAGGGCGTGTCGATGCTGTCGAGCAGGGTAATGATGCCGGCCGGTGTGCAGGGGCGCAGGGTGGGCTTACGCTGCATCAGGCGACCGATGTTGTATGGATGGAAGCCATCAACGTCTTTATCTGGCCGGATTTTTACCAGAATCGGATCTGCATCGAGATGCGAGGGCAGGGGGAGTTGCACCAGGATCCCGTCCACGGTGGGGTTCTCGTTCAGCTCATCAATCAGTGCTTCCAGCGCTTCCTGGGAAGTGTCTTCCGGCAGATCGTATGAGAGTGAGAGGATTCCCGCCTGGTCGCACGCCTTCCGTTTATTGCCCACGTAAACGTGGGATGCGGGATCGTTGCCGACCAGGACTACGGCCAGTCCGGGCGCCCTGAGCCCCTGTTGGGTTCTTGCTTCCACCCCTGCGGCGACTTGCTGTCTTACTTCGGCGGCAATCTCTTTTCCGTTGATCAGTTTGGCGGTCATGTCTCGTCTTGTCGGTTGGGCATCGGTAAATTGAAGGGTCGGCATTGTCTCATGCTTCCGCCGGAACTCCAATTGGACGGTTGTCTGGGCGGCGCGCGCCGGAACTTTTGTCAGGGCGCTCTGTCACTGAAGAGACTGTTGTTTCAGGGAATTTGGAAATACGTGTTGACGGGACCCTCCGGCGCCGGTAATATGCGCGCCAACTTTGCTGAGGCACTTGTTGTTCAGTTCAGACGGGGTATAGCGCAGTCTGGTAGCGCGCCTGCTTTGGGAGCAGGATGTCGGGAGTTCGAATCTCTCTACCCCGACCAAATTTCTGAATGTTCAGGTGGGCGAACGGTTAAGCGCCCGTAGCTCAGCTGGATAGAGCACCCGCCTTCTAAGCGGGTGGTCGCAGGTTCGAGTCCTGCCGGGCGCGCCATCAAGTCGTTGGCTTGGTCCGCGCCGGAGCGACCGTAACCAGCAAAGTTGAAAAGTAAAGGCATGTCCCGATGTGGTGGACGTAGCTCAGTTGGTAGAGCTCAGGATTGTGACTCCTGCGGTCGAGGGTTCGATCCCCTTCGTCCACCCCACTTTTCTTTCAGAGTAGATTCCGCGTTTGTTGAATAGATTGATGGCAGGCTTGCCATCGGGCATTCTTCATTCTGTTGTGCGCGAGTGGCGGAACTGGTAGACGCGCTGGATTTAGGTTCCAGTGGGGCAACCCGTGAGAGTTCGAGTCTCTCCTCGCGCACCACCCCTTTCTTTTTTCTCTTTCGTCCCCATCTCTGTCTTCAAGATTCGGCCGGTCCCGTGACTGTGCAGCATCAAACTGCATTGCAGGGTGATTCTCTCGGCGGTGCAAAGCATGATAAACTACCGGCTTTTAATTTTCGGTCCTTTTCCGGGAATCTCCCTGGGACCGGACTTTTAGGTTTAATTTCATTCACATACCGAACCTGTAATTTGAGGATCTTCCATGCAAGTGTCTGTTGAAACGACCTCCAACATCGAGCGTCGAATGACGATTGGTGTGCCCGCCCAGGAAATCGACCAGGCGGTCCAGAAACGCCTGCAGGAAACAGCGCGTACCGTGCGCCTGAACGGTTTCCGTCCGGGTAAGGTGCCCATGAGCGTCGTCAAGCGTCGTTTCGGTGACAGCGTCCGCCAGGAAATCGTTGGCGAGGTTATGCGCGACAACTACATCAAGGCACTGCAGGAACAGGATATCAACCCGGCAGGTTGGCCGAAGTTCGAGCCAAAGACCATGGAAGAGGGCAAAGACCTTGAATTTGTCGCCATCTTCGAAGTGCTGCCGGAAATCGAGCTGGGCGATCTCAGCAAGATTTCAGTCGAGAAGCTGACTTCCGAGATCACCGACAAAGATGTCGACAACATGATCGACAACCTGCGTCGTCAGCAGGCCACCATGAAAGAAGTCAAGCGCAAGTCCAAAAACAAGGACGTGCTGACCATTGACTTCAAAGGTTTTATCGACGGTGAAGAATTCGAAGGCGGAGCCGCTGAAGGCCATCGTCTGACTCTGGGCTCCGGCCAGATGATTCCGGGCTTTGAGAAGGCCATCGTTGGTGGTAAGGCCGGCGAAGACATGGAAATTGAGGTTACCTTCCCGGAGGATTACCACAACGAAGATCTGGCGGGTAAGCCGGCCAAGTTCGAGATCAAGATTCACAAGGTTGAAGAGCCGCAGTTGCCGGAACTCGACACCGAATTCTTCAAGAAGTTCGGTATTGATGCCGAAGACGAAGCGACTTTCCGCGAAGAAGTCAAAAAGAACATGGAGCGCGAGCTCAAGCAGGCGGTTTCCAACAAGGTCAAGAACGACGTTGTTGACGGTCTGCTGGAAACCACTGAGCTGGATATTCCGGCTGCCCTGGTTGATCAGGAAATCGATCGTCTCCGTCAGGACGCCGTCCAGCGTTTCGGCGGCCAGATTGATCCGCAGCAGCTGCCCAAGGAAATTTTCCAGGAGCAGGCTGAGCGCCGCGTGAAGACTGGCCTGCTGTTCCAGGAAGTGGTCAAGAAAAACGACCTGAAAGCCGACCCGGCCAAGGTAGACGAAAAGATCCAGGAGATCGCGTCTACGTATGAACAGCCAGAAGAAGTGGTTGCACACTTCAACAGCAACCCGGAGCAGAAGTCTCAGATTGAGTCTTCAGTCCTGGAAGATGCAGTTGTTGACCACGTGCTGGAGCAGGCCCAGGTCAAAGAAAAGAAAGTCAAATATGAAGAGGCCGTTCAGGCCGGTCAGCCCCAGCGCTGATTTTGCCCGGGATCGGAGTAGAAAGCCGGTCCCGAAGGCCGACCCCTGAGAACAGCCGGCATGCCCGGCTGTTTTCATCTGGGGCCGCTGCTGGCAAAGTATGGGGTGCAACTTTATTGAAACTGCCGTGGCGCGAGTCCACGACCCATTGTCCATAAGGAGTTCAGGCGCATCATGACGCAGAAACCAATTGATGGTCCCGCAATGGTTACCAATTCCGGACTGGTACCGATTGTTATCGAGCAGACAGCTCGCGGCGAGCGGTCGTTCGACATTTATTCCCGTCTGCTCAAGGAGCGGGTGATCTTCATGGTGGGTCCGGTTGAGGACCACATGGCGAATCTGATTGTGGCCCAGCTCCTGTTCCTCGAGTCTGAAAACCCGGACAAGGATATTCACCTCTATATCAACAGCCCCGGCGGCTCGGTAACTGCAGGTATGTCTATCTACGACACCATGCAGTTTATCAAGCCGGATGTAGCCACACTTTGTGTTGGCCAGGCGGCCAGCATGGGTGCCTTCCTTTTGGCGGGCGGTGCTGCCGGGAAGCGGGCGTGTCTGCCGAACTCCCGAGTGATGATCCACCAGCCGCTGGGTGGCTATCAGGGTCAGGCAACGGATATCGAGATTCACACCCGTGAAATCCTGAAGATTCGTCATACCCTGAATTCGATCCTGGCCCATCACACCGGTCAGGATCTGGAGACTATCGCCAAGGATACGGACCGTGACAACTTCATGGATCCGGCTCAGGCGAAAGAGTATGGGCTGATCGATTCAATACTTGATAAGCGCGTACCGAATAAATAATACTGGAAGTAATCGCATCATACTTGGCCGGCGTATCAGGCAGTGACGCCGGCAAAACGAGATCAGAGGTATTTCAATGGCAGATGAAAGAAACGGCAGGGGCGACGATAACGGCAAGTTGCTCTACTGCTCGTTTTGTGGAAAGAGCCAGCATGAAGTCCGAAAGCTCATTGCAGGGCCCTCGGTGTTCATCTGCGACGAGTGTGTCGACCTGTGCAATGACATTATCCGGGAGGAAATCCAGGAGAATGCACAGGAAGAGCCGAGCGATCGCCTTCCTACACCGGCCGAGATCCGCAATACCCTTGATGAATACGTGATTGGTCAGGATCGGGCCAAGGTCGTCTTGTCGGTGGCGGTCTACAACCACTACAAGCGTTTGCGTTATGGCGAAGGCAAGGGTGATGTCGAGCTAGGCAAGAGTAACATTCTGCTGATTGGCCCAACCGGTAGTGGTAAAACTCTGCTGGCCGAGACTCTGGCGCGGATGCTGAACGTGCCCTTCACGATCGCCGACGCCACCACGCTGACTGAAGCCGGCTACGTTGGTGAGGATGTCGAGAACATCATCCAGAAGCTGCTGCAGAAATGCGATTACGATGTCGACAAGGCTCAGCGGGGCATAGTCTACATTGACGAGATCGACAAGATTTCCCGCAAGTCTGACAACCCTTCCATTACCCGGGATGTTTCCGGTGAGGGTGTTCAGCAGGCACTGTTGAAGCTGATCGAGGGTACCGTTGCATCGGTCCCGCCGCAGGGAGGTCGCAAGCATCCGCAGCAGGAATTCCTGCAGGTTGATACCGGCAATATGCTGTTTATCTGCGGTGGCGCCTTTGCCGGATTGGACAAGGTAATTCGCGAGCGTACCGAGAAGAACAGCATCGGTTTCTCTGCTTCGGTTGCCAGTCAGGACGATGCCAAGAACACCGGCGACGTTATCAAGGATGTGGAGACCGAGGACCTCGTGAAGTACGGCCTGATTCCGGAGTTTGTGGGTCGTTTGCCGGTAGTGGCAACCCTAAACGAACTTGATGAAGAAGCGCTGGTGCAGATTCTGACCGAGCCCAAGAACTCCCTGACCAAGCAGTACCAGAAGCTGTTTGATATGGAAGGGGTCGAGCTTGATTTTCGTGAAGATGCGCTTCGGGCTGTTGCCCGCAAGGCCATGGAGAGAAAGACAGGCGCCCGTGGTCTGCGTTCCATTATGGAAGCGACGCTTCTGGACACCATGTACCAGATTCCCTCTGAGCATGACGTGACCAAAGTGGTGATCGATGAGAGCGTGATCAGCGGGGACTCCGAGCCCTTCAAGATTTACGCCAGCAGTGATCACGCCAAGGCTGTGCCCGAGGATTGAGTCTAGGTTAGCGGTTGAAATGAAGAGGGGCGGCAACGCCCCTTTTCGCGTTTTTGTATCGCGATATTCCTGCCCTGTTTCGTTTGGTAAAAAGATTGCAATTTTTGCGGGCGCCCCAATGAAGGGTGATATGCTGAAAGAAATACCGTCAGAGGATTCCCAATGACCCGTATACCCGAAGATGCCGTGCAAGAGTACCCGCTGCTTCCGCTGCGTGACGTAGTGGTGTTTCCGCACATGGTGGTCCCACTGTTTGTGGGCCGAGAAAAATCCATTCAGGCTCTCGAAGCCGCGATGGAAGGAAGCAAGGAAATCCTCCTGGTAGCCCAGAAAGACGCCTCTACTGATGAGCCGGGTCCGAAGGATGTGTTCGAGATGGGCACGCTGGCAACGGTTCTGCAGATGCTTCGCCTGCCCGATGGCACCGTCAAGGTGTTGGTAGAGGGCAACGCCCGAGCCACCATCAGCGATATCTCCGAGGGTGAGTACCTGTCCGGTGGCGCTGTCCTGATGGATGAAGAAGGGCTGCCCGAGCGCGAGCAGGAGGTCCTGATAAAGACCCTGATGGACGACTTCGAGAAGTACGTGAAACTCTCCAAAAAGGTCCCTTCCGAGGTCTCCAATGCTCTCACCGGTATTGAGGAGCTTGAACGCCTGGCCGACACCATGGCTGCTCACCTGGAAATGCGTATTCCGGAAAAGCAGGAACTGCTGGAAGCGCTGGATATCCGCAAGCGGGTGGACTTGCTGCTCGGTAAGCTGGATGGCGAAATCGACCTGATCGAGGTTGAGAAGCGCATCCGTGGCCGCGTGAAAAAGCAGATGGAGCGCAGCCAGCGCGAGTACTACCTGAACGAACAGATGAAGGCTATCCAGAAAGAGATGGGTAACCTGGGCGAAGGCAACAACGACTTCGAAGAGCTTGAGCAGAAGCTGGAAGAAGCCGGATTGCCGGAAGAGGCCCGCAAAAAGACTGAAACGGAGCTGAACAAGCTCAAGATGATGTCTCCGATGTCTGCGGAAGCGACCGTCGTCCGTGGTTATATTGACTGGATGCTGGCGATTCCCTGGAAGAAGCGCAGCCGTGTCCGTCACGACATCGAAAAAGCCCGTGAAATTCTCGATCGGGACCACTATGGCCTCGATGAAGTCAAAAAGCGTATTCTCGAATACCTTGCGGTTCAGAGCCGTGTGAAGAAGGTCAAGGGTCCTGTGCTCTGCCTGGTTGGTCCTCCCGGTGTGGGCAAGACTTCGCTCGGTCAGTCCATTGCCCGTGCGACCAACCGGAAGTACACCCGGATGGCCCTGGGCGGCGTGCGTGATGAAGCTGAAATCCGCGGCCACCGGAAGACCTACATTGGTGCGTTGCCCGGCAAGCTTCTTCAGAAGCTGTCCAAGGTGGGCGTGAAGAATCCGCTGTTCCTGTTCGATGAAATTGACAAGATGGGCATGGATCATCGTGGTGATCCGGCCTCAGCGCTGCTGGAGGTCCTCGACCCGGAACAGAATCACACCTTCAACGATCACTACCTCGAAGTGGATTACGATCTCTCCGATGTGATGTTCGTGTGTACCTCCAACTCCATGGACATTCCTCCCGCCCTGCTGGACCGGATGGAAATCATCCGTATCCCGGGTTACACGGAGGACGAGAAGGTCAATATTGCGCTGCGTTATCTGTTGCCGAAGCAGATCAAGGCCAACGGCCTGCGCAAGGATGAGCTCAAGTTGCCAGAGGACACCCTTCGCGACCTGATCCGCTACTACACCCGTGAAGCCGGTGTACGTGGCCTGGAGCGCGAGATTGCCAAGATCTGCCGCAAGGTGGTGCGTGACCATGTGGAGAGCGGAGAGAAGGTCTCTGTCACTCTCACGCAGGACATGCTCGAAGATTACTCGGGGGTCAAAAAATTCAAGTACGGCCTCGCCGAGGAAAAGAACGAGATTGGTCAGGTGACCGGTCTGGCTTGGACCCAGGTGGGTGGCGAACTGCTGCATATTGAGTGCGCCCTCACGCCTGGCAAGGGCCGGGTCGTGAAGACGGGTTCCCTGGGTGATGTCATGCAGGAGTCCATCCAGACGGCATTGACGGTGGTACGTAGCCGGGCACCCGGTCTTGGAATTGCCGATGATTTCCACGAGAAGCACGATCTGCACGTGCATGTACCGGAGGGTGCGACACCGAAAGATGGTCCCAGTGCCGGTATCGGTATGTGCACAGCGCTGGTTTCTTCTCTGACCAAGATTCCGGTTCGCGCCGACGTTGCAATGACCGGTGAAATCACTCTGCGTGGACGTGTTCTTGCCATCGGTGGGTTGAAAGAAAAGCTTCTGGCAGCGCATCGGGGTGGCATCAAGACGGTGATCATTCCGGATGAGAATGTCAGGGATCTCAAGGAGATACCTGAAAACATCAAGGAGTCGCTGGAGATTCGTCCTGTGAAGTGGATCGACGAAGTGCTGGATATTGCACTGGCCTATCCACCCGAGCCCAGGGCTGAAGATTCATCTCCGGAAACGGGTTCTGGCAAGCCGCGTGACGAAGAAGGCGACGCGTCAGAGCGCATAAATACACATTAAAGCCTTGATGAGTTGTTGACATGCCTGAGAGCCCATTGGTATAACTGTTTCGCCGTGAAGCAGCCAATACCAAGGGCTCCCGCGCAGTCAGTCCCTATTCCGAATGCCGGTATAAAGCCGAAAGGAATAAGAAAAGTGAAGAATGGAATTCTCCGACCGCTTATGCGATAGTCGAGAACGTCCGAGAAAAAACAAACCAACCTATAACATCTTCAACCTGAAATCGAAGGGGTTTAGTGTGAACAAGTCCGAACTTATCGATGCAATTGCAGAGTCCGCAGATATCTCCAAAGCCGCCGCTGGCCGTGCTCTGGACGCAATGACCAACTCAATCACCGGTGCCCTGAAAAAAGGCGATCAGGTAACTCTGATCGGTTTTGGTACCTTCTCCGTAAAAGAGCGTGCTGCTCGTACCGGTCGTAACCCGCAGACTGGTGCCGAGATCAAGATTCCGGCCTCCAAAGTGCCTGGGTTCAAAGCAGGCAAGGCCCTGAAAGACGCCGTTAAGTAACGGTTCTTTCTCCGGTGGCTTCTGTCGCAGGAAGCCACCCAAGAAGAATTCAAGGCGCATTCCACACCGGGTGCGCCTTTTTACGTTAGGTCCGCCCTTCGCCGCGCGCTGAAACGAATAAAACTGCACTACCTTGAACAGGGATCCGGGAGAAACATGCTTCAAGATATTCGGAACAATGCCCAGGGCACGATCGCCAAGGTCATCATTGGTCTTCTTATTGTGTCGCTATCCATCTGGGGGATGGACGCCATTGTCGGCGGCTTCTCCGGCGAGCCTGAGGTGGCAACCGTCAACGGCGAGGATATTACCGAGCGGGAGTTTCTCCGCGTGGTCCAGATGGAGAGCCAGCGCCGGCTATCCAGAATGGAAAACCCGGATCCCTCGATGCTTGACGAAGACCAGATTCGCACAGACGTTCTGGATTCCCTGATCCAGGAGCAGGTCCTGATCCAGGATGCCAACGCTCAGGGACTGGAGCTCAATGATGCTGATATCGATGCGTTGATTACCCAGATGCCGCAGTTCCAGGTGGATGGCCAGTTCAATCGCGACCGCTTTGTGGCCACAGTCCGTAATATGGGCATGGGCGTGGGCGAGTTTCGGGAAGCCATGCGCAAGCAATATGTGGTGAACCAGATCCGTGCGGGTATCGTTCAGAGTGGCCTGGTGGCGGATGAGAATGCCGAGCAGCTGCTCCAGATTCAGAACCAGACACGCAGTTTCCGGGTACTGGATATTCCTGCCAGCTCAGTGGCGGACGCGGTATCGGTTTCTGATGCTGACGTTGAAGCCTTTTATGAAGAAAACTCGGGTGCGTTTCAGCAGCCGGAGCGTGTAGACGCTGCCTACATCACGCTTTCGCTGGGTGCCCTTGCTGAGAGCATTGAAGTTGACGATGCGGAGCTTCAGGCCTATTACGAGCAGCAGGCTGCCGATCTGGCCAGTGAGGAGCGTCGGGCGTCCCACATCCTGATCGAAGAGGGCAGTGACGCAGACGAAACCATGGCAACGATCCAGGAGCGCCTGGCGGCCGGGGAGTCATTTGCTGACCTGGCGCGGGAGTATTCCATTGATACCGTTTCGGCCGAAGACGGCGGCGACCTGGGCTATGCCGGTCGTGGCATTTACGCCGAGCCCTTCGAGGAAGCCCTGTTTGCCCTTGAGGAAGGCGAAGTTTCCGAGCCGGTTCGGACATCGTTCGGGGTTCATCTTATTCGCCTCGAGGATGTCAGGGAGTCCGAGGTGCCGTCTCTGGATGAAATGGAAGACCAGCTCCGTCGTGAGCTGGCCCGTGAAAAGGCTCGTGAGCAGTTTGCTGAAGTCCGGGCAGAGCTTGCCGACTCCGCGTATGCCGCCGATGATCTGGCCGGCCCTGCCGAAGAGCTCGGGCTTGAGGTGCGGGAGGCCAACGGCGTTACCCGTGACGGTGGTCAGGCGCCGTTTGACCACGCCGGTCTGGTACGACAGTTGTTTTCCGAAGATGTCCTCGACGCGGGTTACAACACCGAGTTGATCGATGTGGGTGACAACGTGTCTGTCGTTGCCCGGGTGAATAAGTATCATGAAGCCGAGCAGCTGCCCCTGGATCAGGTTCGCGATCAGATCCGGACGACGCTGGAGCAGCGCAAGACGCGGGAAGCTCTTTCTGAAAGGGCTGACGCGATTATCGCTGACCTTGAGTCAGGTGAGAGCCCCGAGGGTATTGGTGAGTGGTCCAGCTATGAAGGGCTGGCACGGAACGCGTCCGAGGCAGGTCCCGCCATTCTCCAGCAGGTGTTTTCTTTGCCGCGCCCGGCGGATGGCGCCCGGTTTGGCAAGGCTGTGATGGCCAATTCTGCCGCGGTGATCGCGCTGGACGAGGTCACGGACGGGCAGGTCTCGGAAGATGGCACCGAACTGAACCAGCTTCGGGAATTCCTGGCATCTCTCGAAGGCCAGAGGGAATACGCTGCGTACCAGCAGTTCCTTCGAAACCGGGCGGAGGTCGAGAGACCCTGATATCCGCCTCATGAAAAAGGCGCCGAATGGCGCCCCGCGATCAACGAAAAGCCCGGTGCGAATGCCCGGGCTTTCTTGTATCTGCTGACCTCTTCTATTGTGGCACTGAGGCTCAGGTCGGTGGGAAGCGGGTGGGCTTGAGGCTTTCCTTGATCTTCTTGAGGTGCCCGAGGAAATCCGCGCCGCGTTTGAGGGTTACGCCGGTTGCAAGAATGTCGATAACGCTCAGATGAATGATCCGAGAGGACATTGGCATATAGACCTCAGTGTCCTCCGGCGCGGTGACGCCCAGCACCACCGTGCAGCTTTCCGCCAGGGGGGAATCGGGGTTGGTGATACCGATCACCGTAGCACCGTTGGCCCGCGCAAGTTGTGCGATATCCACGGTTTCCCGGGTGCGGCCCGTGTAGGAAATGAGCACGATAACATCGCCCACGTTTGCTCCGGCCGCCACCATGCGCTGCATCAGGGCGTCGTCGTAGGACATGACCGGGATATTGAAGCGGAAAAACTTGTGCTGGGCATCCATAGCCACAGCAGCAGATCCGCCCATGCCAAAGAAATTGATCTGTTTGGCCTGGATCAGGTAATCAATGGCCGTTGCCAGGGCTTTCGGGTCGAGCGCTTGCCGAGCCTTGTCCAGGCTGGCAATGGTACTGAGCATGATCTTGTCTGCGAATTCGGCAACGGTGTCGTCGGGCTCCACGTTCTGGCCGATATAGGGGGTGCCGGTAGCGATACTCTGGGCGAGGCGAATCTTGAAATCCGGGAAACCTGTTGCCGAGAAACCCCGGCAGAAACGGTTAACGGTGGGTTCGCTGACGTCGGCGGCTCTCGCCAGGGCAGCTATGCTGTAACGGGTGGCCGCGCTTGGGTCACGGAGAATGGCCTCGGCCACTTTCCGCTCGGATTTGTTAAGGGTCTCCAGCCTGGACTGGATGTCCTCAAGCAGATTGTCGTCACGGTGCGCCTGGTTCGCGGCCATCAATGGTACTCCCTGAATCATGGGCGGTCGTTGTCTTGAAAACGCGGTGATTATACCGCTTTTTTACCGGTTTTGGGGTAGTAAAAGTATCACGAAACGCAGTTTTTTCTTGGAAAAACGATTTTTGGATGTCATTATTTGTTTAAAATTACTACATCGAGTCCGGTCGTCGAGTTTTTGCGACGGACTGCCCACCAGAGAGAAGGAACCAATGGTCAACAAGATCAATACCCGTTGTGACCTGATGCTATTCGGAGCGTTGGGCGACCTCGCCCAGCGAAAACTGTTTCCGGCCCTGTACCAGCTGGAGCGAGCCCACCTCCTGGCCGACGGCAGCCGGGTGCTGGCTATTGCCCGGACGGAGGCCGATACCGAAACCGTGCGCCAGCAGTTGTTTGACAAGCTGAAGCAGTACGTAAAGCCGGAAGAGTTCGATGCTGGACTGGCCGAATCCTTTCTGAAGCGGGTCGATTACCAGATTCTGGATTTTAACGAACCCGATGCATTTGCTGTGCTCAACGAGTGGCGTGATGACGCCAATAATGAGCTTATTGTTTATATGGCCACCCCGCCGTCCATGTATGGCGTCATAGCCCGAAACCTGCGGGCCGCCAGTTGCTGCACCGAGAAGACGCGGGTGGTGGTCGAGAAGCCGATCGGTCACGACCTGGAGTCGTCGAAGGTGATCAACGATGAGCTTGGCGAGGTCTACAACGAGAACCAGCTGTTCCGGATTGATCATTACCTGGGTAAGGAAACGGTCCAGAACCTGATCGCTCTGCGTTTTGCCAATAACCTGTTTGCCTCCCAGTGGGACCAGAACCACATTTCCCACGTGGAGATCACGGTGGCCGAGAGCGTTGGCATCGAGGGGCGGTGGGGCTATTTCGACAAAGCTGGCCAGATTCGCGATATGATCCAGAATCACCTACTTCAGCTGCTGTGCCTGATCGCCATGGACCCGCCCTCGGACCTGTCTGCCGACAGCATCCGGGATGAGAAAGTCAAGGTTCTCAAGGCCTTGAAGCGCATTACGCCCGATATGATGGACAGTTACGTGGTGCGTGGCCAGTACACCGCCGGCACCAGTAACGGCAGGCCGGTGCCCGGCTATCTGGAGGAGGAGGGGGCAAACAAGGGCAGCGCTACTGAAACTTTCGTTGCCCTGAAAGCAGAGATCGACAACTGGCGCTGGTCGGGTGTCCCGTTTTACATTCGCACTGGTAAACGCCTACCCGAAAAGCTGTCCCAGATCATCATCCACTTCAAGCCTGCGCCGCATTACATTTTTGATCCGGACCAGAAGCACCTCGCCAACAACAAGCTGATTATCCGTCTTCAGCCTGACGAAGGCATGGCCCTGAAGATCCTCACCAAGGACCAGGGCCTGGATAAGGGCATGCGACTTCGTCAAGGCCCTCTGGAGCTCACCTTTTCTGAGACCTTTGTTACCGATCGGATTCCCGATGCCTACGAGCGTTTGCTTTGGGAGGTAATGAAGGGTAACCAGTACCTGTTCGTGCGCCGTGACGAGGTGGAGTATGCCTGGCGCTGGGTCGATCAGGTTATTCGGAACTGGAAGGATGGCGGCGAGCCGCCAAAACGTTACGCGGCGGGAACCTGGGGCCCTGTTGCTTCCATCGCCATGATTACCCGGGATGGCAGGAGCTGGTATGAAGATGTGTGATCTGCGTTTGCCCGAGGGTGTCAGCGACCGTTCAGGTGAAACGGCTGATGGCGTGGCCCTGGATCTTGCTGCTGCCGTGGCGGGATTTCTGACGGCCCGCCTGAGAGAAGAGCCCAGGGCGAGCCTGGTGGTATCCGGCGGTTCCACGCCGCTGCCATTTTTCAGAGCGCTGTCCGGCAAGGATCTGGACTGGGGCAGGGTAGACGTTCTGCTGGCGGATGAGCGTTGGGTGGAAGAAAACGATGACGCCAGCAATACCCGCCTGGTTCGGGAGAACCTGCTGCAGAATAAGGCGGCCTCGGCCCGGTTCCTGTCGCTCAAACAGCCTGGTGCGACACCCTCAGAGGGTCTTGAGCGAGTGAAGGCCGAGCTCGCGAACCTGGCCCTGCCCATCGACGTGCTGATTCTTGGTATGGGCAACGACGGCCATACCGCCTCACTGTTTCCCGACGCACCCGAATTGGAAAGTGCGATGAATCCTGGATGCCAGGAAATCGTTGCGCCCGCCACGCCCGCGTCGCAGCCGCAGAAACGCATCACCTTGACCTGGCCACCCCTTAGAGATGCCCGGTTCACCGCGTTGCATCTGAAGGGCGAGGACAAACTGCAGACACTGGACCGTGCTATGTCTGAACCGGACAAGGTGCTCGAGATGCCAATCAGAGCTTTCCTGAAACCAGGCCTCCAGGTGTTCTGGAGTCCCTGAAACGCCCGACATTTGTTATGGAGAAAACCGTGAGCCAACTTTCCGATTACCATCGCGAGCGCGTCAGGGCAGTACTGCAATCCTCACCCCTGGTGCCGGTCATCGCCATTCAGGACCTCGACGACGCCGTGCCCCTTTGCCAGGCTCTCGTTGATGGCGGCATCAACGTCCTCGAAATTACCCTGCGCACTGAACACGGCCTAAAAGCCATCGAAGAAGTCCGCAAAGCCATCCCGGATGCGTGGGTCGGGGCGGGCACCGTTACCAGCATTGCCCAGTACCGACAGGTAGAGGCCGCTGGCGCCCAGTTCGTAATCACCCCGGGCGTAACCGAAGCCATCCTGGAATTCGGCCTGACCTCCGAGGCCCCGCTGTTGCCAGGCATTGCCACCATCTCGGAAATGATGGTTGGCTATAACCTCGGCTACCGCGAATTCAAATTCTTCCCCGCCGAAGTCGCCGGCGGCATCCCGGCCCTCAAAGCCTTCAGCGGGCCATTCCCGGACGTCACCTTCTGTCCAACCGGCGGCATACGCCGCAACACCGCAGCCGACTACCTGGCCCTCGGCAACGTCCAGGCCGTTGGTGGCACCTGGTTGACCCCAGCGGACGTGGTGGCGGCCAAAGACTGGTCGCAGATTACGGAGATTGCGCGGGGGAGTCTGGCTGATCTCTGACTTCCGACTTGGTTTCCCAGACTGGAAGTTTTGGAGTGGACGCGCTTTGGGGCAGGGCTCCCGGGAAACGCTACGAGCACATCCATGTGCGCTTGGCGCTGGCCATCCTTGGCCAGCGACATTCCCGGAAACCCTGCCCCAAAGTGCTTGTCATACCTTCCGATAACGCCTGCGGTTAATCCGATCTACATCCTGCTTTCTTAATATTCGAGAAGCTGTCAGACCGAGATAACTGGAAAATTCTGAAGGAGGGAGTGGGGTTCCCCTTTCCAAAAATGTCTGTGGCCAAGGATGGCCACAGCCAAGCGCACATGGATGTGCTCGTAGCGGTTTTTGGAAAGGGGAACCCCACTGCCGCCGGCACAGACCCTCAGGCTACAAGGTCAAGCGCCAAGCGACAGAGGGCTGGAAAGAAAAAGAGAATCAGCGAATATCAGAACCAACCCGAACAATCTTCATAGTATTGGTCCCACCCTGGGCATTCACATAGTCACCCTTGGTAATCACCACCAGATCACCATCCTTGACTGCCCCGCGATTCACCAGCTCCGACACCGCCAACGCATTGGTCCGCTCGTTCGGAATCTTGGCTGAATCGAAAGGCACCGTCTGAACGCCACGGAACATAACGACCCGATGCTGGGTGGAGTGATGGCGCGAAAACGCAAAGATTGGCAGGCTCGACTTGATGCGGGACATCAACCTCGGCGTGGCACCCGTCTCGGTCATGCAGATAATGGCCGAGACACCCTCAAGGTGGTTCGCGGCGTACATGGCGGAAAGAGCGATAGCTTCATCAACTTCCTCCATGCTCTCGTGAATGCGGTGTTTGGACTGATGCATCGACGGATGCTTCTCTGCGCCCAGGCAAATGCGCACCATGGCTTCGACTGCTTCCTTGGGATAATCACCCACGGCCGTTTCCGCAGACAGCATCACTGCATCGGTATAGTCCATCACCGCGTTGGCAACGTCTGAGACTTCGGCTCGCGTTGGCATCGGGCTGGTGATCATCGACTCCATCATCTGCGTGGCCGTGATCACCGCGCGGTTGAGAACGCGGGCGCGGGAGATGATGTGCTTCTGTACGCCCACCAACTGGGCGTCGCCGATTTCAACGGCGAGGTCGCCGCGGGCAACCATGACCGCATCGGATGCTTCGATTACTGCGTCCAGGGCTTCCACATCATCGGCCAGTTCCGCGCGCTCAATTTTTGCGACCAGGCCTGCGTCGGAGCCGGCCTCTTTCAGCAGGCGCCGGGCGATGTGCATATCCTCGGCAGTACGCACAAACGAAACCGCCACGTAATCCGCGCCCAGTTTGGCGGCCGTCACGATGTCCTGTTTGTCTTTCTCCGTCAGCGCCTCGGCGGACAGGCCGCCGCCGCGCTTGTTCAGGCCCTTGTTATTCGAGAGCGGGCCTCCGATAAGCACGGTGGAAGTGATGCTGTGGTCGCTGACCGACTGCACTTCCATCTCAATGCGGCCATCGTCCAGAACCAGAATGTCTCCCGGTTCCACATCTTCGATCAGTTGCTCGTAGTCGATGCCGACCTTTTCCTCGGTACCCGCCTCCTTGTCCATGGCAGCGTCCAGGATAAACGTCTGGCCTGCCTTGAGGGTGACCTTGTTCTCCGAGAACCGTGCGATGCGCAACTTGGGGCCCTGCAAATCGGCCAGCAAAGCGACAAACCGGCCTTGGGCCGCTGCTGCTTCGCGAACCCGGCGAGCGCGGCCGATGTGCTCCTCGGCGCTGCCGTGGGAAAAGTTAAGTCGGGTAACGTCTACACCGGCGGCGATAATGGCCGCGAGGGATTCCGGTGAGTCGGTGGCGGGGCCGAGGGTGGCGACAATCTTGGTACGCCTGAGCATGGTTGGTGTCCTTTGGTTCTTCAAAATGGTCTCGAACAGAGTAGCGGAATCAGCCGGAACGGCCAGATTTACTGGCCGGCATTGATCAGTGCGAGGGCATTATCCAGCATCCGGTTCGAGAAACCCCATTCATTGTCGTACCAGGCCATGACTTTTACGTGACGACCCAGAACCCGTGTGTGGTTGGCGTCATAAATGCTGGAGAGCGCATTGTGATTGAAGTCCACGCTCACCAGTTTCTCGACATTATAGCCAAGAACCGGATTTTGCTCGGCAGCTGCTTTGACCGCTTCGTTCACTTCTTCTGCAGTTGTTTCCCGGCTGGCAATGAAGCCGAAATCCACCAGTGATACGTTAATGGTGGGTACCCGAACCGCCAGGCCATCGAGTTTGCCCTCAAGCTCCGGAATAACCTTGCCAATGGCGGCAGCAGCGCCGGTCTTGGTTGGAATCATCGACTGGGTGGCAGAGCGTGCCCGATAGAGATCGGAATGGTAAACGTCGCTCAGCTTCTGATCGTTGGTGTAGGAGTGGATGGTGGTCATCAGGCCACTCTCGATGCCAATGGTCTTTTGCAGGGCTTCAACAACCGGTGCCAAGCAGTTCGTGGTGCAGGACGCGTTGGAAATGATGTCGTGGTCGGCGGTCAGTGTTTCGTGGTTTACGCCGTAAACGATCATTGCATCCGCATCGGGGCTGGGCGCCGAGATGATGACCTTGCGGGCGCCGGCCTTCAGGTGCGCCGCTGCCTTGTCGCGTCTGGTAAAAAGGCCGGTACACTCGAAAACAACATCAACACGATGATCTTTCCAGGGCAGTTCCTCGGGATTGCGGAGAGCGGTAATGGCAATCCTGTCCCCGTTGACGGTCAGGGATTCGGCGTCGTGGCTGACATCGGCCTCAAATCGACCATGAACACTGTCATACTTGAGCAGATGGGCGTTGGTTTCGGCGTCGCCAAGGTCGTTAATGGCAACAACCTGTAGCTGGCTCCGGTAGTTATTTTCATACAATGCTCTGAGAACATTGCGACCGATGCGGCCAAAACCGTTGATTGCGATACGGATCGTCATTGTCTGACTCCTTGGGTGGTCGTTTTTTGTTCGTTTTACCTCAGTAATGTAGTAAATATAACAACAAAAAAAGAAGAAATGAACGATTAACCGGTGGAAATGCCAAAAAAAGGAAGTAAAATTACGTCTAAAAACGACCACTCTAATAAATTACGCAATGGAGCCCACCATGCACCCGACCGTAGATAAGGTTACCCAGAGAATCATCGAGCGCAGTCGCCCAACGCGGCAGGATTACCTGAACCGCATGAATGCCCTCAAAGCCCAGTCTCCACACCGGAGCTCTCTGTCCTGCGGCAATCTGGCCCACGGTTTCGCGGCCTGTAATCAGGGCGACAAAGACACCCTGAAATTCATGAACAAGGCCAACGTGGCCATGGTAACGGCCTATAACGATATGCTTTCGGCCCACCAACCCTACGAAAAGTTCCCGGATATTATTCGGGAGGCGGCCCGTGGAATGGGGTCGGTGGCTCAGGTGGCCGGGGGTACGCCGGCCATGTGTGACGGCGTAACCCAGGGCCAGCCGGGTATGGAGCTGAGTCTGTTCTCCCGGGACACCATTGCCATGAGTACGGCCGTGGCCCTCAGTCACAACATGTTCGATGCCACGCTGCTTCTGGGGATCTGCGACAAGATTGTGCCTGGCCTTCTGATCGGCTCGCTGAGCTTCGGCTATCTCCCTACCATTCTGGTCCCCGCAGGGCCGATGCCTTCAGGGCTCCCGAACAAGGAAAAGCAGCGGATCCGCCAGCTTTACGCCGAGGGCAAGGTTGGCAAGGAAGAATTGCTGGAGGCCGAGAGCAAGTCCTATCACAGCCCCGGCACCTGTACGTTTTACGGCACCGCCAACAGCAACCAGCTGTTGGTGGAAGTCATGGGCCTGCATATGCCGGGGTCGGCGTTTGTGAACCCCAATACGCCGCTCCGTGATGAGCTTACCCGGGCGGCGACCGAGCAGGTGATCAGGCTGTCCAAGCCTCACGGTGGCGAGCTGGGTCTGGGCGATATGGTGGATGAAAAGAGCATCGTCAATGCTCTGGTGGCGCTGCTGGTTACTGGCGGTTCCACCAATCACACCATTCACTGGATAGCGATTGCCCGGGCGGCGGGGATCATCATCGACTGGAACGACTACGCCGAGCTTTCCTCCGTGGTTCCGTCCATGACCCGGATCTACCCTAACGGGCAGGAAGACGTGAATGCTTTCCACGAGGCTGGCGGAACGCCGTTCCTGATCAGGGAGCTGCTGAGCGGCGGATACCTGCATAACGATGTGAACACAGTGGTTGGCTATGGCCTTGAGCGCTATACCGAGATGCCGGAGTTGTCGGATGAGCAACTGGTGTGGAAGCCAGCGCCGGAAAAAAGCCTTCGCCCGGATGTGCTCAGCCCGGTTGCCGAGCCGTTTGCACCCGATGGTGGGCTGAGGGTGCTTGATGGCAACCTTGGTCGGGGCGTTATCAAGGTCTCTGCCGTTGCCCCGGAGCACCGTAAAGTTGAAGCGCCCGCCGTTGTGTTCAACGACCAGAACGAACTCAAGGCAGCCTTTGAGGCGGGAGATCTGGACAGGGATTGTATTGTGATCGTCCGTTTCCAGGGTCCCAAGAGCAATGGCATGCCAGAGCTGCACAAGCTTACCCCCTACCTTGGCGTGTTGCAGGATCGCGGATTCAAGGTTGGTCTGGTGACGGATGGCCGTATGTCCGGTGCGTCGGGCAAGGTACCTGCGGCGATCCATGTCTACCCGGAGGCGCTGGACGGTGGCCCGCTGGCCAAGGTCAAGAATGGCGACATGGTTTGTCTGGATGCCGAAAGTGGTGTTCTTGCCATCCGCGTGGATGATCAGGACTTCGCCAGCCGGGAATCTGAAAAAGCGGACTTGAGCGGATATCATCACGGCTACGGTCGGGAGTTGTTCGGCTGGATGCGTCGCGCTGCCAGCAATCCCGAGGAAGGGGCCAGCTTTTTCTGGAATCACGAGGCATGACAGCAACACACTATTCACTGGTCGGTGATATTGGTGGCACCAATGCGCGTTTTGCACTGGTAGAAGAGGGAACCGTGCAGCCTCGCGCCATCAAGATTTTGCCCTGCGGAGAATATGCGAACCTCGATGACGCAGTGCGGGATTACCTGGCTAGGGTTGGGGTTTCGGAGGTCGACGGGGCCTGTCTGGCTGTTGCCTCACCGGTTCGCGGGACCCAGGTTCGGATGACCAACAACCACTGGCTTTTTGATACCGAAGAAGTTCGGGCACAGTTTGGCTGGTCCAGGTTCAAGGTGATCAACGATTTTACCGCCATGGCCCTCGGCGTTCCTCACGTTGCGAACGACCATCTGGTGCATGTTTGCGGCGGCCCCGGTGACAGCCGGCGCCCCAGGCTGGTGATGGGTCCGGGAACCGGGCTCGGTGTTTCAGGGTTAGTGCCCATCGAGCATGGCTGGGTGCCGTTGATGACCGAGGGTGGCCACGTGGATTTCGCGCCCACGGACGATGCCGAAATGTCTGTGCTGCGGATTCTGAAGGCCCGGTTTGGCCGGGTTTCCGTGGAACGGATTCTGTGCGGTCAGGGCTTGTTGAACCTGTATCAGGCCCATGCAGAGATTCAGGGCGTTGCGGCGCCACTGGATGCGCCGGAGAAAATCACCGCGGCTGCGGTAGAAAACACTGACAGGCTGGCCCGCCACACGCTCAGCCATTTCTGTGAAATTCTCGGTCGGGTAGCCGGCAATGGCGTTCTGACCCTGGGTAGCACGGGCGGTGTCTTCCTGTGTGGCGGAATCCTGCCCCGTTTCCTCGAGTTCTTTCTCGAAAGCCCGTTCCGAAATGGCTTTGAGGATAAAGGAAGAATGCGCCCGCTGCTGGAGTTTACACCTGTCTATGTAGTCACCGAGCCCTACACCGGCCTGCTGGGGGCTGCCGAGGCACTGGGCAATCCGGAGGTCTGAGGCCGGATTGCCATTGCCGGATCAGAGGTAATGCACCAACTGGCGCTGATCAAAACGGTACTGGCGGTTATAGACGCCGTTTTCTGCTCGTCGGCCGGCTGCCAGTACCATGGTTACCAGTCCTTTTCCGGGCAGATTAATCAGCTTCTTCACTCGATGCTCGTCAAAACCCTCCATGGGGCAGGAATCATACCCGTGGGCGCGGAGCGCAAGCATGAGGTTCTGGGCAGCCAGGGCTGTGGATTTGGTAGCCCAGATTTTCATCTCGCAATTGGAGTAGGGCCCCCGGGGCACCGGCCTGGTAATTCCCACCGCAAGGCCTGCCGCTTTTTTCGCTAAACCCAGAATACCAAGCGGCCCCTGGTTGTAATGAATGGGGGCGACTTTACGGTAGTATTTTTCGACGATGGGCGGCAGTTTTTCTTCTGGCCAATCCTCAAGAGCTTGCCGTGCATGAGCCCGCCAGCTATCCGGTCGGGCAACCACTACGATCAGCGCAGCGGCGGTTTTCGCTGCATTCTGGCCAAGACAGGCGTGGGCGAGTTTTGCCTTGAGCTCCGGCGTGCGGACAACGAAAAATTCCCAGGGCTGAAGGTTACTGGAATTCGGAGCCAGGGTTGCCAGTTCCAGGCAATCCTCAAGCACGGCCTCAGGAATCGGCTCATCGGTGAAGCGCCTGATGGAGCGGCGCGTGCGAACAACTTTCCGGAACTCTTCGATATCGATTTCCGGCAGCGGGAGAGAGCCTGCTTTCGCATTCATGATGTGTCCTTCGAGACTTGTTGTGTCGTGATTGTGCCTCTATCGTTACGGGAAATGACGGTATATGCAATCACCCTGATAACGGAACACTCATGACAGAGGACCTTTCCCGGCTTCCCTTCGATGACCTCGTTCGGCGCGTGCGGGCGTGTACGATTTGCGCCGACGTCCTTCCACGCGGGCCGAGGCCTGTCATACAGATATCTGAAAGCGCCAGAATTCTCGTAGTCGGGCAGGCTCCGGGCAGGCGCGTGCATGAAACCGGGCTGCCCTTCAACGATCCCAGCGGCGATAGGCTTCGGCAATGGATGGGGGTTACCCGGGATACCTTCTATGACGAGCAGAAGCTCGCGATCCTGCCGATGGGGTTTTGCTATCCGGGTACCGGAAAATCCGGGGATCTTCCGCCGCGGCCGGAGTGCGCGCCAGCCTGGCGCAATTTACTGTTGGATCATCTGCCAGACATAGGTCTGACTCTTGTTATCGGGCAGTATGCGCACACCTGGCATCTGCCGGACTGTCGTCAGTCCGTAACGGCCAATGTTGAGCATTGGCAGAAGTATTGGCCAGAGATAGTCCCAATGCCTCACCCCAGCCCAAGAAATAACCTCTGGCTGCGTCGGAATCCATGGTTCGAAGACGAGGTTGTGCCCCAGCTGCAACAAAGAGTTGCCCTGCTTCTTGGGCCGGAGCAACAGTGACCGGAGGGGTTCAGGCGCTGTGATGGAGCGAAGTCTTGCGAGTGTCGGCACAAGCGCTTTTCATCAGGTAGCGGTCCAGTGCTTCCACATCCGCGTCGCTCGAATAAAGTCCCTGTTTAGTACGACGCCAGAGAATATCCTCCGAGGTCATCGCCCATTCGTTCTTTATCAGGTGCTCGACTTCCCGTTGATAGAGGGTTCCTGCGAAGTGTTCGCCCAGATCGTCCATTGAGTGGCAATTATGGAGAATGTCGTAACTGGTTGTGCCGTAGGTACGCACATAGCGACTGATCACCTTCTCGGAGAGCCAGGGAAAATCACGTCTGAGGGTTTCTTCCAGTGCTTCATGATTGGCAAAGTCTCCGCCCGGCAAAACACCAGTCTTGGTCCAGCGACCGCCGGCTTCCGGGAAGAACTGGCACAGCTTGTCCGTGGCGGCTTCGGCCAGTTTGCGATAGGTGGTGATCTTGCCTCCGAATACCGAAATCAGCGGCGCCTTACCTTTTTCACTATTGACCTCAAAGGAGTAGTCCCGTGACGCTTTCTGGGCATTCTCCTGTTCATCGTCCATCAGGGGCCGCACGCCAGAGTAGGACCAAATCACATCCGAAGGCTCCAGTTGCCGCTTGAAATGGGAGTTTACGATGTTCAGGAGATAGTCGGTTTCTTCAGGTGAGATCTTTGCTTTTTTCGGGTCGCCTTCATAATCGACGTCGGTGGTGCCCACCAGTGAGAATTCGTCCTCGTAGGGAATGACGAAAACGATCCGCTCGTCCTCGTTCTGAAGGATATAGGCCTCGGTGCCCTTGTTCATGCGCGGTACCACAATATGACTGCCTTTCACCATGCGAATCATCTTGGGCGCCGGCATTGAAAGAGTCTCACCGAACAGTTTGCTTACCCAGGGGCCAGAGGCATTCACAATAGCCTTCGCCGATACCGTTTTTTCGGTTTCGTTGGTCATATCACGAAGTGTGACCTCCCATTCCTTTGAGCCCTGTTCTGCCTTGACGCATTTGGTGCGGGTCAGTATCTGTGCGCCAAACTGCTGTGCTTTCTTTGCGGTCAGCACCACGAGACGGGCATCGTCTACCCAGCCGTCCGAGTATTCAAAGCCTTTGGTGATATCGGGCTTCAGAGGGTCCTTCTCATCAAATTTGATCGAGCGGGAGCCCGGAAGGATTTCCCGTTTTGCCAGATGGTCATAGAGAAACAGGCCGGTGCGAATCATCCAGGCTGGCCGCAGGTGAGGGCGGTGAGGCAGCCGGAAACGCATGGGCCACATGATGTGTGGTGAGTTGCGAAGCAGAGACTCGCGCTCGGCTAGGGCTTCCCGGACCAGGCGAAATTCATAATGTTCCAGGTACCGCAGCCCACCATGTATCAGCTTGCTGCTGCTTGATGAGGTGGCTGAGGCCAGGTCATTCATTTCGCAAAGCAGAACTTTCAGTCCCCGTCCCGCCGCATCCATGGCAATGCCCGTGCCGTTGACTCCGCCACCAACGACGATAACGTCAAACTGCTCATGCTCCATAGCCATTGTTGGTCATCTCCTGACGACTCTGAAAAGGCGCTTTGTTGCGATGCGCACTTTTCAGTGTTCAATATGCGGTATATCGCTATTATGCGAAAGGCATATATATTCGTAAAGGAAAAAATAGAAAAAAAACGAAAAACGTAGCGCGATCACCTTTTCGCAGAGGGGAACAAGCGAAAAACTATTAAACGATATGGAGCTGAGCGTTGTGTTCGTTCAGCAACTGACGGATTTCTACGGGAGGTTGCTGATCCGTAAACACATGATCGGCCTGGGAAATGTTACCGAGACGGACCATGGCATTTCGTCCGAACTTGGAGTGGTCGGCAGCAAGAAGGACCTGGTTGGAGTTGGCGATGATTGCCTGAGCGACTCGGACTTCGCGGTAATCGAAGTCGAGGAGGGAACCATCATTGTGAATACCGCTGATTCCAATGATGCCGAAGTCCATCTTGAACTGATTGATGAAGTCCATGGTAGCTTCACCGACAATTCCGCCATCACGGTTGCGCACCTCTCCGCCAGCGATGATTACATGGAAATCTTCTTTGGCCGAAAGAATGGACGCAACGTGCAGGTTGTTGGTAACTATCTGTAGGTTGTTCTTCTCAAGCAGAGCCTTAGCGATGGTCTCGGTGGTGGTGCCGATATTGATGAACATGGAGGAGTTGTCAGGGATGAGCTCCACCAACGCTTGTGCAATTCGTTCCTTGGCTTCCAGATCCATTATCTTTCGAGCCTGGTAGGCGGTGTTGACTGTGCTGGAGTCAATGCCTGCTCCGCCATGGTGTCTGCGGAGCTTTTTCTCCTTGGCGAGTTCATTCAGGTCCCGGCGGATCGTCTGGGGCGTTACCTTGAATTGGTCCACCAGCTGTTCGGTCGTGACAAAACCGTTCTGCTGGATCAGCTCCATAATAAGATCCTGTCGGCGACGCTGTGCCATGAAAGCCTCCTCCGCTTTATCATTTTTCTCATGCGAAATACTGTGCGTCCGAAAACAGTTTTAAAGCTTAGTAGTTTTCAGCGGGTTATGCAGCTTCTTTAAAAGGTTCGGCGAGTTGGACGCGCGCTTTAAGTGAAAACTACTTGGAATTTATGTTCAAAAAAGCAAAAATGCGAAAAAATAAGAAACCCAGGTCGAAATACCATGAGTCAGTACATACTTTCCATCGATCAAGGTACAACCAGTTCCCGTGCCATACTCTTTGACCTACTGGGCAACATACACGCTATCCGCCAACAAGAGTTTCCCCAACATTTCCCGGCAAGCGGCTGGGTTGAGCACAATCCGGAGGATCTCTGGTCATCGGTTCAGCAGACCTGTGACGCGGTAATGGCCGAAGAGTGTGGTGATTGCGGTAAAGTGGTTGCCGTAGGCATCACCAACCAACGCGAGACCACGGTAGTCTGGGATCGGAATACCGGAGAGCCCGTATACAACGCTATCGTCTGGCAGGACCGGCGAACCGCCTCCTACTGCGAGTCCCTGAAACGTGAAGGGCTCGAACCCTGGGTCAACAGCAAGACCGGTTTGCTGATTGATCCTTATTTCTCGGCCACCAAGATCCGTTGGATTCTGGAAAATGTCGACGGAGTGCGGGAACGAGCGGAGCGCGGTGAGCTCGCATTCGGTACCGTCGATAGCTTTTTGTTGTGGCGACTAACCGGTGGCCGAGAGCATCGCACTGATGCGACCAATGCCAGCCGTACGATGCTGTTCAACATTCACAACCAGAAATGGGATCCGGAGCTCCTGGAGCTTTTCGGCATTCCCGAATCGCTGTTGCCGGAGGTGATGGACTCTGCCGATCAGTTCGGAGAGATCACAGAGGGTGGAGCCCTTAACGGAACCTCGGTGCTCGGTATTGCTGGAGATCAACAGGCCGCTCTATTTGGTCAGACCTGCTTCGGCATTGGCATGGCGAAGAGCACCTACGGAACCGGTTGTTTCCTGATGCTCAACACTGGGGACAAAGCTTTGCAGTCGAAACACCGCTTGCTCACAACGGTGGCCTATCGGCTGAACGGTAAGCCTACCTACGCCCTGGAAGGCAGTATTTTTATCGCGGGCGCAACCATTCAATGGCTGCGAGACGGACTTCAGCTAATCCGGAATGCTTGTGAAACAGAGCCGCTCGCAGAGGGTACGCCCATGGACCACGGAGTATATCTGGTGCCAGCATTTACAGGACTCGGCGCGCCCTATTGGGATCCCAATGCAAGAGGCGCCATTTTCGGTCTTACCCGCGATACCGGTATAAAAGAGATTGTCACGGCGGGCCTGCAGTCTGTTTGCTATCAGACCAAGGATCTGCAGAAAGCCATGGAAAAAGACGGCATTCGCCCGGTCAACCTCAGAGTTGACGGTGGCATGGTGGCCAACAACTGGGTGCTCCAGTTTCTGGCTGACATTCTCGGTGCGAGGGTGGATCGCCCGTCGTTGGTTGAAACTACTGCGCTGGGCGCTGCCTACCTAGCCGGCCTGAAAGCCGGAGTCTATGGCTCTCTTGAGGAACTCTCGGATCTGTGGTGCTGTGACCGGAATTTTGAACCAGTCATGACGAAGCAGAACCGGGACAAGCTTTACGATGGCTGGATCCAGGCAGTTCAGAAGCTTTGACGATACGATGTTGCGGAAACGCGGTTTAGCGAACCCCTAATTCCCGAAGACGCTTGTATAGTGTGTTTCGGCTGATGGCCAGCTCTCTCGCTGCCTGTGACACGTTGCCAGTGCACTTGCGGTACACCTTGAGAGTTGTGGCGAGTGGATCCTCCTGTTCAACCTCAACGCCCGGGGCTCGTGGTTCCGCTATCCGTGGATCGGATTCCTCGCCTGCGGCGGTCTCGAATTCTGCAAGAAAGTCTTCCGGTAAATGCCATACCTGCACATCTTCCCCGTCAGCAATGGCGATCGCCACCCGCAACACGTTCACCAATTGGCGGATATTACCCGGCCAAGGGTGGTTCTCAAAGGCCGAAAGCACTTTAGGAGACAGCTGTTCCGATTGACCAGGGTCACGGTGTCGGGAATAGAGGTTCTGTATCAGCAGCGACCTGTCGGATCGGTTTCGGAGCGCAGGGAGTTCCACGCATAGCCCGTTGATCCGGTAGTAAAGGTCCGCCCGGAAATGGCCGCTTTCGATACGTGTGCCCAGTGGTTGGTTGGTTGCGGTAACCAGCAGAATATCAACGGGAACGCTGTCGGTAGAACCCACTGGCGTAACCAGCCGTTCCTGGAGTACCCGTAGCAGCCTGGATTGGGCCGACAGGGGCATTTCGCCAATCTCATCAAGAAACAGGATGCCTTTGTGGGCCTTTCGAATAAAGCCCAGCGAACCCTGCGCCCGGGCGCCGGTGAAGGCGCCGGCTTCGTAACCGAACAGCTCCGACTCAACCAGTTCCGGCGGAATGGCCGCGCAGTTAACCGCGACCAGTGGTTGATCCTTTCGGTGGGATGCCCGGTGAAGGGCCTTGACCAGCACTTCCTTGCCGACCCCTGTCTCGCCGGTGATAAGAACCGGGACACCCCGCTGAAGTACTTTGAGACTTTGTGTAGCGCAACGCTTTACTGCCGAATCACCGAACTCCAGGTTGTCGATACCCAGCAGCTCATCTGAATAGCAGCCCTCGTTCGACTGAGATAACCGATCGATCCGATTCGGGTTTTCGTTAACCCTTGTAGGGCGTTTGATCCTGGCGCTCAGTCGCACCTTGCTGCGAGTGGTCAGTTGCAAGGTTTCAGTTTCTGGATGCTCAAGAATTTGATGCCGGCGGCTCGTAAATAACTCATCCAGGCGGGCCTCGACGGTATTCATTCCCAGTAACTGGTCCGCTCGCTGGTTGCTTGCAATGATCTTTCCGAAATCATCGCAAACCAGGATGCCCGACCAGGGGCTGTCAAAGTTATCCGCCGTGGTGTTCAGGGTAATCTGAAAATGATCGGGGCCAAACTGACGTTTGATGAGACGATTTTCGACAGATTGTGAAAGTAGCCGAACCATGCCGAGGGTGTGGGCCTGTGGCAGGTAAGCGTCGCTGAATACGCTGAGAACCCCTGCAATCTGCCTGTGAGCACCGAAAATGGGTGCCGCAGAACCAATGATGCTCCGGTTCGTTTTCAGAAAATGTTCGTTTCGCTGAATCTGGACGGGCGCACTAACAGCAATAGAGGTGCCAATGGCGTTCGTACCGCAATTCTGTTCTTGCCAGTTCGCACCCGCCTGGAACCAGGGTTTCAGGCGGGTCTCGGTGATACGTTCATCACCCCAGCTGTTCAGTACCGTGGCATGCTGATCGGCAAGCAGAATGAGGCATCGGCTGCTGGAAAGTACGTTCCGGTAGTAGGGGAGAACCTCAGCCTCGGTCACCGAGAGCAATTCGCTGTACTGGCGGTTTATTTCCTCCAGTCGGGCAGATTCCGGCATAAGCGGTGTTGGCTCATGGTCGTGTTCAAGGCCCCAGGCAATACAACGGTTCCAAGAATCGGCAATAACGCTCCGGTAATCCGCATATTCGTTTTTTCTCATCAGTCGTCACTCAAGCATTCGTTCGTTGTTTTGGTCGACATTCGAGCAGCTTACGCGGGCAATTGTGCCAAAGCTGATGCTCAATAATCTGTGCAAATGCTGTTCAGGTCAATGTTCAGTTTGAACACAATATTGCTAAACGAACATTTTGGTTTTCGAATGAGAAATTTGCATGTAGAGAAAAAGCTTTTTAAAACAACGTTATAAGCGAATCAATTTCTTTGCTTGCGCAATGTGGTATGTCCTTTGCGTAGAGAGTTCGAAATCGAATTTGCGCGGCTGATTTACGTCGGTCTCGAAGCGCGTTTCCACAAGAACAAAAAGGAAAGCCTATGTCCTTAACACTGGAGAATCTCTCCCGTGAGGTCGACGGCGTCGACTACATACGGGATGCCAACCTCACCTTCGAGGCAGGCTCTTTTAATGTTCTGCTCGGCCGGACACTGGCCGGAAAGACCTCGCTGATGCGACTGATGGCCGGGCTGGACAAGCCCGATAACGGCCGTCTGATCTACAACGGTGAGGACGTCACAGGGCAGAGCGTGCAGAGCCGCAACATATCGATGATCTATCAGCAGTTCATCAATTACCCAAATCTGACCGTCTACGAAAACATCGCCTCGCCGCTGCGGCTGGCGAAGATGGCGGAGTCCGAGATTGATCGCCGGGTAAAGGAAACGGCGTCCATGCTTCGGATTGATCCATTGCTCAAGCGCTACCCACTGGAACTGTCGGGTGGCCAGCAGCAGCGGACCGCCATGGCCCGGGCCCTGGTAAAGGATGCCACCCTGGTGCTATTCGATGAGCCCCTGGTTAACCTCGACTACAAGCTGCGAGAAGAGCTTCGGGCGGAACTGCGGGACCTGTTCCGCGAGCGCCAGTGCATTGCGGTGTACGCCACCACGGAGGCCAATGAAGCCCTGGCACTCGGTGGCACTACCACACTGTTGCACGAGGGCCAGGTGGTTCAGACCGGGCCGGTGATGGATGTCTACCGCGCACCTGTGAACACGCTTGCTGCACAGTTGTTCAGTGAACCCCCGATGAACATGATTCGAGGCCGGGTGTCCGAAACCGAGGTGACCTTCGACGAGTACTCCCACCATGCACTCACGCAGGAGCTGGCGAAGCTGAAACCCGGCGATTACTGGTTCGGGATTCGTCCCAGCCATATTGGCCTGGTTCCCACCAGCGATGATGATCTGGAAATGTCCATGGAGGTGGAGCTCAGCGAGATCAGTGGATCCGAAACCTTCATGCATGTGGAGAACAGTCACTTCGAAATGGTGTTGCAGTTGATGGGCGTGCATCAGTACCACACAGGTTCGCCCATCAAGGTGTACCTGCCGATCAACAAACTGTTCGTCTTCGACAATAACGAGCAACTGGTGCACACACCGTCCCAGGTTTCAGGAGGGTCTGTCTGATGGCTGAAATTCAATTGAAGTCACTTGCCCACAGTTACAGTGACAGGCCGGAAGGGCCGGATGATTACGCCATCCGTCAGCTCGACCACGTCTGGCACAAGGGTGGGGCGTACGCACTGCTGGGGCCGTCCGGTTGCGGCAAAAGCACCATGCTGAACATTATTTCCGGCCTGGTTCAGCCCTCCGAGGGCGATGTCCTGTTCGACGGCAAGCGGGTTAACGAGCTGTCCCCACGAGACAGGAACATTGCCCAGGTTTTTCAGTTTCCGGTCATTTACGACTCCATGACTGTCTACGACAACCTGGCGTTTCCCCTCAAGAACAACAAGGTGCCCGCGTCCAAGATCAAAGCCCGCGTTCATGAGATCGCCGAAGTCCTGGAAATCGAGGACAAGCTCTACAAGAAGGCGAAGAATCTGACCGCGGATGAGAAGCAGAAGGTCTCCATGGGGCGTGGCCTCGTGCGGGAGGACGTTTCTGCGATTCTGTTCGATGAGCCACTGACGGTTATCGATCCGCAACTCAAGTGGAAGTTGCGCCGCAAGCTAAAGCAGATTCATGAACAGTTCGACATCACCATGGTGTATGTCACCCACGACCAGCTCGAAGCCTCCACCTTTGCCGACAAGATTGCCGTGATGTACGGCGGGCAGATTGTTCAGTTCGGTACCCCAACCGAGCTATTCGAGCAGCCCAATCACACATTCGTGGGGTTCTTCATCGGTAGCCCCGGCATGAATCTCGTCGAGGTTCAGCGGTGCCCACGGGGTGTGTGCTTCGGAAGCACGGTTGTAGCACTTCAGCCCTGGCAGGTTGATGTCCTGAAGCGGACCAGATCCACCAACATCAAGATCGGAATTCGGCCTGAATTCGTGGAAGTGTCACCGGTTGCCTCGGACGACACCTTCGAGGCCGAAGTTCTGGATGTGGAAGATCTGGGCACCTACAAGATTGTTACCGTTCAGCTTGATCACGAGAACATGAAAGTCCGGCAGAGCGAGGACTTCGCCGCATCGATCGGCAGCCGGGTTCATCTTTCGTTCCCGAAGCAGTGGCTGAAGCTGTATGTGGATGAATTCCTGGTACAGGAGCAACAGTGATGCAAAAGGTACAAAACAACAAAGCCTGGTGGCTGGTGCTGCCGGTATTTCTTCTCGTTGCCTTCTCGGCGCTGATTCCCCTGATGACCGTGGTGAATTACTCGGTCCAGGATATTTTTGGCCCGGGCCAGGCGTTCTTCGTGGGCACGGAGTGGTTCAAGGAAGTGCTGACCGACGAGCGCCTGCAGGACTCCCTGATTCGCCAGTTCATATTTTCTGGTGCGGTACTTCTGATCCAGATACCTCTGGGTATCGGAGTCGCCCTGATGATGCCCAAATCCGGCATCAAGGGCTCGCTCTGCCTGATTCTTCTGGCCATTCCGCTGCTGATTCCCTGGAACGTAGTTGGCACCATCTGGCAGATCTTCGCCCGGGGCGACATCGGTCTGTTCGGTTGGGGCATCAATCAGCTGGGGATTGATTACAACTATACTGGCGACACCCTCGATGCGTGGCTGACGGTTCTGCTGATGGACGTCTGGCACTGGACGCCGCTGGTCGCCTTGCTCTGCTACTCCGGGCTGAGGGCGATTCCGGAGGCCTTCTATCAGGCGGCGGAAATTGACCGTGCCTCGAAATGGGCGGTGTTCCGGTATATCCAGCTGCCCAGGCTCAAGAGTGTTCTGATCATCGCAGTGCTGTTGCGGTTCATGGACAGCTTCATGATCTACATTGAGCCGTTTGTGCTTACCGGTGGCGGCCCGGGCAGCTCCACAACCTTCTTGAGCCAGACACTGACAACCATGGCAATCGGGCAGTTTGATCTGGGTCGCGCGGCTGCGTTCTCGCTGATCTACTTCCTCATTGTATTGCTGATTTCATGGCTCTTCTTTACCGCCATTACGCACGCCGACAAAGAAAAATAAGGAGAGTGTGATGAGACAGACACGTTCAAAAAACGTCGGGATTACGCTGTTTATTCTGCTGCTCCTGACTCCGATCTACTGGTTGTTGAACATGTCGTTCAAGACCAATCAGGAAATTCTCGGGGGGCTTACCCTCTGGCCCCAGAATTTCACCCTGGATAACTATGCCGTGATCTTTACGGATCCCAGCTGGTACAACGGTTACATCAATTCGATGATCTACGTGTCCATCAACGTGGTGATCACGTTGCTTGTGGCCTTGCCTGCCGCCTATGCGTTCAGCCGTTACAAGTTCCTGGGTGACAAGCACCTGTTCTTCTGGCTGTTGAGCAACCGGATGGCGCCGCCGGCGGTCTTCCTGCTGCCTTTCTTCCAGCTTTATTCATCTATCGGCCTGTTCGACACCCATATTGCGGTGGCGCTTGCTCACTGCCTGTTCAACGTGCCCCTGGCTGTCTGGATTCTGGAAGGGTTCATGTCCGGTGTCCCCCGTGAGTATGACGAGATGGCCTATATTGATGGCTACAGCTTTCCGAAATTTTTCGTGAAGGTGTTCCTGCCGATGATTCGTTCCGGGATCGGGGTGACGGCTTTCTTTGCCTTCATGTTCTCCTGGGTGGAGCTGCTGCTGGCCCGGACGCTAACGTCCGTGGATGCCCAGCCGATCGGGGCGATCATGACCCGAACGATAGGGGCGAGCGGTATCGACTGGGGTGTTCTGGCTGCCGCCGGTTCGCTAACCATCATTCCCGGCCTGCTGGTGATCTGGTTCGTTCGTAACCATGTTGCCAAAGGCTTCGCCCTCGGACGCGTGTAAGGAGACGTTTTATGATTGCCTGGATGAACTGGACTCCGACCGTCGCCATCTTCTTTGCCGTGATTGCGGGAATTCTGGCGGTAATGACGGTTTACGAAATTGTCTCCCCGTGCACCGAGAGGAAGGGGTTTCTGCCGATAGCCACCACCCGCGGGGATCGGTTGTTTATTGGATTGCTTTCGGCAGCATATATACATCTGAGCTTCCTGGCGGTCAGCGATATCACCCTTTGGGTGGCGCTCGCTGTCTCTGTGGTTTGGCTCCTGGTTTTGCTGCGTTGGGGGTGAGTATCGACAAGGGATGTTCGTATGGTGTTTTTTCGAAAATCCTGGTCCTAAAAAAGATTCAGGACTTCTTGTAATGATTTCGAAAACGAACTAATTTTGTTTGAATGATCGGAATCGATCACGATAGATTCCGGCAAAAAAGAATAGCGACCAGAAAGAGCGCTATAACTGCGGACACGAAACACGGCTGTTTCGTTCCATTCATTAAATGTCGAACGAGGTTGGATATGTTCAACAACAACAAATATCCGAGGACCCTGTTGCTCAGCGCCGCCGTTGGTGTCGCCTGCATGGGTTTGAGCCTGCATGCCAGCGCCGATCAGTACAGTGAAGCGGCTGAGAAGTGGGTCAATGAAGCGTTCAAAAACTCTACCTTGAGCAGGGAAGAGCAGCTCAAGGAAATGGAGTGGTTCATCAAAGCCGCTGAGCAGTTCCGTGGCATGGATATCAACGTGGTTTCCGAAACCATAGCGACTCACGAATATGAGTCCAATGTCCTTGCCAAGGCATTCTCCGAGATCACCGGGATCAACCTGACTCACACGCTGATTCAGGAAGGGGATGTCATCGAGAAGCTCCAGACCCAGATGCAGTCTGGAAGAAATATCTATGATGGCTACGTGAATGATTCAGATCTGATTGGTACCCATTTTCGCTATGGAAAGGTGGTGGCCGTTGAGGACATCATGAACGGTTCCGGTAAAGATCTTACCCTGCCTACCCTGGATCTTGATGATTTCATTGGGCTCGACTTTACGACTGGGCCGGATGGCAAACTCTATCAGTTGCCTTCGCAACAGTTTGCGAACCTTTATTGGTTTCGTGCCGACTGGTTTGAACGTGAAGATCTGCAAGAGCAATTCAAGGAAATTTACGGCTACGACCTGGGTGTGCCGGTTAACTGGTCTGCCTACGAGGATATTGCCGAGTTCTTCTCGGTTCACGTGAAGGAAATTGATGGTGAGCGAGTATACGGCCACATGGATTACGGCAAGAAAGATCCGTCTCTGGGCTGGCGTTTCACTGATGCCTGGTTCTCCATGGCGGGTGCTGGCGACAAGGGCCTGCCCAACGGCTTGCCGGTGGACGAATGGGGGATTCGGGTTGAAGAGTGTCACCCGGTCGGCTCCAGCGTTAGCCGTGGTGGTGCAACGAACGGGCCTGCGGCTGTCTATGCCACTACGAAATACGTGGATTGGCTGCGTGAGTACGCGCCCCCCGAAGCTCAGGGCATGACCTTTTCAGAGGCCGGTCCCGTTCCCGCACAGGGCAACGTTGCCCAGCAGATCTTCTGGTATACCGCCTTTACCGCGAGCATGATCAAGGACGGCCTGCCCGTTGTAAATGAGGATGGCACCCCCAAATGGCGGATGGCACCGTCTCCCCGTGGGCCCTACTGGGAAGAAGGTATGAAGCTGGGCTATCAGGACGTAGGTTCCTGGACTTTCCTGGACTCCACGCCTGAGAAACGTCGCCTTGCAGCTTGGCTGTACGCCCAGTTCACCGTATCCAAGACCGTCTCTCTGGAGAAAACGATTGCCGGCCTGACGCCGATTCGCGAGTCCGACATTGAATCTGAGGCGATGACTGAAATGGCGCCGAAGCTCGGCGGCTTGGTGGAGTTTTATAGGAGCCCGGCTCGTGTGCAGTGGTCACCGACCGGTACCAATGTGCCAGACTATCCGAAACTCGCCCAGCTTTGGTGGCAGTACATTGCCCAGGCGGCCAGTGGTGAAGCCACTCCTCAGGAAGCCCTCGACGGCCTCGCTCAGGCTCAGGATCGGGTCATGGAGCGCCTTGAGCGTGCCAATGTTCAACCGACCTGTGGTCCGAAGCTGAACGAGCCGCGCGACCCGCAATACTGGCTTGACCAGCCCGGTGCACCCAAGCCGAAGCTGGCTAACGAGAAGCCGCAGGGCAAAACCGTTGCCTATGATGAGCTGCTGAAAACCTGGGAAGAGGCGCGCTAAGGCAAGTCGCTTTTCGGAATCACAATGCCTGCCGCAACGCGATCCTCAAGTTGCGGCAGGCGGAGTCATGTTTTTCCAGACATTTTTCTCCAGTTCCCTAAGGGACTGTTTAGAGCCTGAGCGGTTTTCCAGCCTCCCGGCGCCGCTCTTCCCATTCTTCCCGGGTCTGCGCCGCCTGGTCACCCGGCATTGAATCGATGATGCTGAAATAATCGGAACTGTATTCGTCAGCAATGATTGTGTTGCGCGGTTTTACCTTAACCACATACACCGTCTGGACATTCTGGTGATCGAATTCGCGCCAGTACTGTTCGTCTTTTAGGAAAGTGTACCTGTGTCCCTCCAGGGCCCGGATCAGGCTGGCGGTATTGGTGGTACCGGCACGTTCCACCGCATCCTTGTATTGATAAATAATGCTGTAGGCCGAGGCCGCAGCGGTGGATGGTCGCATTTCATATCGGTTTGAGAAGGCTTCTACAAACTCCTTTCCTCTCGGATAGTTCAGCTCGTAGGGTACGTTCCATACCCAGGGCGAGCCGCCGATAACGCCCTCCATAATGGTGGGACCTACCTGCCGAGCCATGCCCAGGGTCAGGTTGGGCACAACAATCTGCATTTTCTTGGTAAGGCCCATTTCGTAGGCAACATTCAGTGCTCTCACCATGTCGTCGCCGAACAGGACCATCATCAGAACCTTGGCGTTACTGGCCTCTGCCTGCTCCAGCGCCTCCCTGAAATCGGTAATCAGTGCCCGGGGGAAAGGGGTTTTCACGCCCTGATGGCGGTCAGTGTCTTCGGTTCCCGAGAACTTGCGAACAGACTCCTCCACAGACCAGCCCCAGGTGTAGTCGGCGGTAATGTAGAAGTAATCGTCTTCCGCATGATTGGTGGTCAGATACTGACTGAGCGCCTTTGCAGTCATCCAGGCGTTGTAGGGCTCACGGAACATGTATGAATGCCCTTCGGCGCCGGTGGTGGCGTTCGAGTAGGTCAGCGTGCCGAAGTAGATCCGGTTGCGATCGCGAGCAGCTTTGCCTGAGGCAATGGCAACGGCGCTGGACACACCGCCGAACACCATCTGGACGCCTTCACGGTCGATGAGTTCTGCGGTGTTCTTTGCGCCCTGGGCAGGGTCACCGCGGGTATTTCTGATCACCAGCTCCAGCTGACGCCCCATCACGCCACCGGCTTTATTGATTTCATCAAGCGCCAGAAAGGCGCCCAGACGTTGTTGCAGACCCTGATCCTTGTAACGACCGGTCTGCGGGTAGTTCAGGCCGATTTTAAGGGTTTCGGCATACACAGTAGTGCTCGCCAGCAACAGCAGACAAGCAGAAAAGAGTACTTTTCTGACGTTCATTCAGGTTGGCCTCCGGAATTGCAGCGCCAATGGGGAAAAGGGCTGCCAATCATTGTTTTGATTATTTGTTAAGCAACGCTAGTGTCTCTGCTGATTATGAGGCCAACAATGGGACAAAAGTGGAATTTTGGGTAACAAATTGTAGGTTAGTGATCTGCATCTTGTCTGGCCTATGTTGTTCCCATGAATCGGTTCGGCTGCAGCCGAAGAAATGGATATACTTTCCGGAATTGCCCGGTGTGGGCTTCGCTGCAGCCAATGGAGTTTTGTGGGTCTTGGTAACTATAAAGCGCAGGAAATTCGGACTTGGATCGACTCTCTCGTTTCTTTTGGCGGCAATGGGGCTTGTCATCGTCCCGATGTCGGCCAGCGCCGAGTGGTATCGGTTTTCGGATACTGCAATGACCACGCCTATCGAACTGGAGTTCTGGGCGGAGGATAAAGAGCTGGCGAACCGGGTTGGCAAAGAGGTGCTGGCGGTTTTTCATCAGGTTGATGAACAGATGAGTCGCTATCGGGAAGAGTCGGAGGTCTCCAGGCTCAACCTCAATGCACCCGACGGGCCAGTAGAAGTCAGTGACGGGTTGTTCGAGGTGATTGAAAAAGCACGGGAGGTTTCTCTACTCAGCCAGGGCGCCTTCGACATCACCTTTGGCTCAGTGGGTTACCTGTATGACTTCAGGGCCGGCAAAAAGCCCACGGACGAGGAGCTTCGATCCGGCTTGCCGCGGGTGAATTTTCGGGATGTGATTCTTGATGAGGATGATCAGACGGTCGAATACCGGCAGGCAGGGATTCTGGTAGACCTCGGTGGCATCGCCAAAGGGTATGCAGTGGATCTGGGAATCGAGCGTCTGGTCAGTTTTGGCATTCGCCATGCCCGGCTGAGTGCTGGCGGCGACATGCGACTGTTAGGGGACAAGCGGGGCCGGCCCTGGTACGTGGGCATTCGGGACCCCCGTTCAGAAGGGCGCAACGCGGTGGTTTTGCCGCTCGAGGATGTGGCAGTGTCCACCTCCGGCGACTACGAGCGGTTCTTCGTGGATGAGGCGGGAGAAAGGGTTCATCACATCCTGTCGCCTGAGACCGGCAAATCGGTCCAGGGTGTCCAAAGCGTGACCATTATCGGCGAGGATGCGTTAACAACCGACGGCCTCTCCACGGCGGTTTTCGTGCTCGGGCCCAAAAAGGGACTGGAGATGATTGAGCGTTTGAAGGGTATCGATGTTGTGGTTATCGATGATCAGCGCATGATGCATGTTTCAGAAGGCCTCGTTCCGCCCCAATCAGACTAGGGGCGGAACGAGCAGTTTCTGTCAATTTCCGATAGTGCCGTTCACGACATTCGAGAACGCAATCAGGCTGTCCTGAGATGTCCCATTGCCCAGCCCGTGGCCGTTGAAACGGGTGCCGAAGTCACCCTGCTCCCCGTGCAATGCCATGTAGTTGAGCAGCACGGTCTGAACCAACTGGTTGACGTTGTTGGCCGCAGGACTGGAGGCAGTTTCCACCGACGCATCAGAGCGCATGAAGCCGATCTGCCTGCGAATCGGAGTGGGGCGGCCCGCCGGGTTGTAAACCAGGAAGAATGAGGCGGCCGTCTGCTGGTTGTCGCCGGTCCATTCGCCCTTGCCACGACCGTCCATGGAATCGTCGATTCGGCCGTTGCTCGACACCGAGCCGTCACTGAACACATAGAGCATCAATGGCATTCCTACCCGGGCTGCGTATTCCAGGCAGGCGCCCATACACCGACCGGCCTGTTCATCACGACGTTCGCCGGTTCCGCGCTCACCCGTATGGTAGTCGTAGCCGCCCATGGTGATCGTGCCGGCGCCAGCGTAGCCGTTCAGCACCAGCTTCATGACAGACGCAGTTTTGCGGAACTCACGGTTATTATTGAACTCATCGCGGGTGAAGATGCCGGTAGGGCCCACGATTTCGAGGTCCAGCTCTGGATCCAGTTCTGCCGGATCGCCGAAGCGGTCTGCCAGGTCTGCACTCTTGATGTAGCCGCAGCGAACCAGATCTTTGACGACGTCGTCTGTAGAGATGCCGGTGTTGACCTGGTTCATCTTGGCGTCGCTGATGCGCTGAATGGATTCCATCACGGCGACCGCGTCTGATTGATCCAGAATGCCGATCAGGTCGCCCACATCTACCAGGCCGGTAACGTCTGAGGGCCGGTCAATCTTGGTGGGGCGAACCTCCGGATTGATCAGGTTCATCGGTGCCAGCGAGTTACCGCCGGATTCCGAACTCTGGGACCCTATGAGAGAGAGCAGGGAGCCGTCGGCACCCGCGTGATGGATGCCGTACATCGGGTTGTGTGGGTTATTGCCGGTGTCGTTTTCCGAGCGAGCTGCAATAATGGCTCCGTCTGTTGCCGCCCGGGTGCCGGGACTAGTACTTTGAAGAATCCCGCGTAGGAAGCCGCTGTCTGAATGGAATGCGAGGCCCAGCTCCGTGTTCACGAACGCCGGATCGTTGGGCAACATGTCACCGGGAAGACCAAGTTTGTTGTAGCCTGCGGTGCTCAGGAAGTCCATTTGCCCACCGGATTTACCCATCAGTACATTGGAGCCGGCAATATTGGCTCCGCCCGCTAGATCAAAGCAGATAAATGGAATCTTGCCTGCGCCCTGCAGCGCTATACCACAGCTTTCTTTCAAGGTTTGTAGGTCTGGAGAAAGCGCGGCGGACGCCATCCGCGGGTTACCGAACAGGCTGAAAAGAGATGCACCGAAAACAGTAGCCGAGCCTGCCATAAGACCCTGCGCGATAAACTCGCGACGTGTCCTGGGCTTGCCGTGGTCGTCATGGAGTAGTGGACTGCCATTGGCCAGAGGCTTCTTTCGTGATTTGCGTATAAACATGATCGACTTCCTTTACTGAACCAAGGTGGTGGCACTGCCAAGCACAGCTGCGCAGCTTGCCTTGACGACCGTTTCGGTTCGGTCAGGGCCGCAGCTTGCACCACAGCTGGTCAAGCCATTGATTAGATTGCTGAGCTCATTAGCGACTGTCTCATTTGTAGGCTGAGATGCCAGATCGTTTCCGACAAACCTACTGAGGAGCGCTCCCACTATGAGATCCTCTCCGCCACCTTCAAATGCGGTGTTTGCCGGTGCCGCAAAATTGAAATTGCCGAAAATCTCCTGCCGAAGGTTGTCGCTGGAAACCAGAGCGTCGCAATACTGAATTGCCAGCTGGGTAATCGCCATCTGATGAGACGAAAGGAAGCCCTCGATTGTTTCCACTGTCGGGAGTTGCTGCCGAACAGTGTTGAATTTCTCGGAAACCTTCGAATGCGTGGTCGGTACACCGGTCATCCGAGACATGGACTCGTTGATCTCGTCAAAAGTTTTCAAGCCGATCTCCGATGACGGCTCCTGGTCTGATGGCGCCGGTTGAGGCGGCAGCGACGGCTCGGAGCGGGCAAAGTTGTTACCGCCCAGCTGGTCGAAGGTCAGGAAAAACTCGTCGTTCCCTGGCCCGTTTTCCAGCGCAATGATGGTGCCCAGAGAGGAGAGCGGTTGCCCGGCGCCGGGCTCATAACTGCCGCTGTCCAGGACAACGTCCAGGTTGGCCCAGGCCTGTCCAACAGTTGCCTCCTTGCCGTTGATGCCCAGTCGCATGCCGCGCAGCGGGATGTTCGATGGTTCGGCCGAGTCATCAAGGCTGATGAAGAAGGGACTGGTGAATCGGTAGGCATAGCTATCGAACTGGCTGACTTCGAACACGATGAAGCTCTCGGGCACGTCGATCAGGTGAGAGACACCGAACAGGAGATAGAACTTCTGGCCAACGCCCACTTCGAAGTTGGCCTGGACCTGCTCCGGTGTCAGCGCACGATTGTGGATGGCGACCATGCGGATCGCGCCCTGCCAGGGCGAGTTACCATCGGTCTCGTTGCCCAGCACCAGGGCAAAGCTGTCGTCCCATTCAGTCAGCAGTCCGCCGTCGTCCGGGTCGACATCCCCGGTTGGGACACCATTTACAAAGATCTGGCGCCCGGTTGCCGGGGTGTAGTTCACCACCACGTGCTGCAGGGTTGCCTGCAGGAGCATGTCGGCGTCCCGGGTCGCGAAAGGCGTATTCTCATCGCTGGTGGTGCTGCGATGCAGCACTTCGTAACGCTGGAGCGACTGGCTGAGCGTAACGTTGCGAGTGGTGGATGAGCCCGAGTAGGTCACGATGCGGGCATCTTCCTGGGTGATGTTGCCGGGGGCGACCCAGGCCTCGATGCTGTACTCGCCGGAGGCGGTCAGCAGGGTGTGCAGCTTCCGGCTTGCGGTGGTACTGCCCTGGGCCTTGCCCGCCGGGATCATGAAACCCTGCTCGTTTTCGCCTGCCGGACCAAGGTCAATACCCCAGCCGCCAACCCAGTCAACGTTTCCGCTCAGGGTCAGATCCAGTGCAGGCGAGACGCCGCTGGTATCAAAGGCAGTCTGGCCTTCACCAAACTTGAATTCGTACAGGGCAATCACGTTGTCTTCAAACCGGCCGCCGGAGTTTGCGAGCAGGCCGTCTGCCTGCAGGTTGAGTGCCTTGCTGGCAACGATTGCCGGGTCCACGGGTTGGGCGCTCAGATCCTGGACCATTTCAAGAATCTTCAGTTCCATCAAATCGGCTGAGGCTTCGCAGTCGTCGTCCCAGCAGTTGTGGAAGTCGTAGCGCAGACGTTCGACCAGTCGGGATGCGCCCGGATTCATAGGATCAATACGGCTTTTCGCCTGATCGTAGGCAGTGGTGACATCGGCGCTGGCAATGTAAGGGGTCTGGCCACCATCAGCATGGCAGTCGCTGCAATACTGTCTGAGTTCGGGGTATACCGTGGTGGAAAACAGGCCAGTGTCAGTCGGAAGGGCAACCGTGGCACCCGGTTCTTTGAGCGCAGGAGCGCGAAGTTCCACGGTTTTGGCAGAGCCTTCTGACCCGCCTGCCCAGTTGGAAATATAGGTGGTGAGAATGTCCACACAGGCTGACGTGCTCTGGAGCCAGCAATTATGGCCACCTGCTACCTTTGTCACCATTGTGGACTGGGATGGATCAGACAGGTTAACAATAGAATTCGCCTGTGCGTAAGCAAGGTTAACGTCCTGCTCATTGACGAACGTGGGTGCCTGGCCATTGGAGCCGTGGCACGCGCCGCATTTATCCTGGGTGACCAGGTTGTCCCACACGGTGCGCTTGAAGTTGGCTACATCATCCGTCGAGGGGGCAGGCCCATTGTAGGTAACCGTGCCGGAATTCTGGGAGGTATTCGGCAGTTGTTCCGTGGATTCGCCACCACAGGCTGAAAGCAGAAGCGCCAGGCCAGTGACAGCAAGGACCGACTTGAGGGAGCTCATGGAAATTCCTTTAAATGTTTTCATAGCGTCCTCACTCCCCCATGCAGTACACGGCGGATTCTGCAAATACCTGCTTCAGGTCGTAACCCTGACTTGCGAAGCTGGCAACCATACTGCTTACCTGCGAACGGTCTGCGCTGTCGGAGGGAGGTCGCAGGCAGACATTCTCGAACACCTTCTTGACCTGGCACTCTGCGAAGGCCTCGGAATTCGCGAATTCCATACCCAGGCTCTTGGCACCGCTGCCGGAACCCGGGAGTGAGGGATCCCATCCCAGTCGGCGATTGGCGCCCTGGCGCCAGTAGTTATCCCAGCTGTCGTCAGGTGTCACATAGCCCTGCTCGAAGGTTGCAGAGTTGATGTGGTACTTGGCCTGAACCCTGGAGCCGGTTTCTGGATCTGTTTCGCCAATGGCGTTGTAGACCAGTCTGCCCAGTTCTCCATCGGGGTCGGTGTTGGCGTCATACTCGTAGTCGTAGTAGGCAAACGCCTGGGTCATGGGGTCCATGCCGGTGTGGCAGCCAACGCAGTTGTTCAGGAATACCCGGCTGTCACCACCCGGGCTGCGGGAAACATCCTGGCGAATGCGGTCCGTGGGCAAGGTAACGTCCGCAACCTGCTCCAGGTCGTTGCACATGTGATTGATCAGTGTGAAGCGGAACATCGCCCGGTTGGTGCCGGCACTGAAGAAAGCCCGGGCGGAAGCTCTTGATGTAATGACGCCGGCGGTGGCCGAGGGAGGAAGGCCCGTGTAGGTCGACTGGTTTACCCGCTCCAGGTTGTCCTTAAGGCTGGCTCCACTGTTCTCGAGGGATTCGTAGTGGTTGTTGTTGCTGGTAGAGTAGTTTGGCAGGTTCAGGGATGCATTCCCGATGTAAAGAACATCGTCATACAGAACTTTTCGGAAGTCTTCCCCGTCCCGCACCAGGCCAATCACCGTGGCAATGTAATCATTAAGGGGCACGAACTTTGACATCGCCTCGTTGGTCCAGGGGGCTGCAAAATTCTTCAGGGTGACGTCGTAGAAAGCGCTGTCTTGCATGGCCGTGAAGGCGGCATCAATAGCTCTGCCGGACTCTATGTCGCTCGCCATATCGTCAAGGACGACTTCAGAGGGTGGCACGCCGGCGACCCGATCGTGAATTCTTTTGGCCTGCTCCCTGGGGCCAGCCTGAACAAGGCTGGCCTGTCCAGACACCAATGCGACGAGAACTGCGGTACTGCAAGCCTTGCAAAGCAGGCTTCTGATCCTGTTCCGGGCGGTCATGTCCTTTCCCTCGGTGATCGTTAGCATGTGCACATTAATGCTTTTTGACAATTGTTAAAAGTTTACGGCTTGCTATATCCTTCGTTTTGAGTCGTAGGCCACGTTATTACATTGCGTTACGTAAAACCCTTGGAGCCTGCCAGCGGAACCGACTTAATTTATGTCATGGAATGTCATCCGAAACAGGGTTTCTCACGTTGGAAATTAAGTCGCCCACTCTAAACATCTCCCGCGGTACTCGCCTGGCTGTCGCACTCGGCTCGCTTGCAGCTCTGTCTGGCTGTCTTTCGAGCAGCGACAGTCAGCAGGCGGATCCGGTTGTCGTCGAGAACCCTGTGGCTTATGTCGAACGGGCTCTACTTTTTGACGAAAACACCGGGGCCCTGGTCGAGGACAACCTGGCCGACCCGAGCGCTTTCCGCCCCGGAGCGCGTCTGTTTCTGAAGGCCAGTGCCACTGCGGACGCCGAGACGCAGGATATTGCCTCCAGAGCATTCGCGGGGCCGCAATTCCTTGATGACAATGGTCAGTTGCGTTACGACGTGAAAGATCTCCACGTTTCCCACGACGGCTCCAGACTGCTGTTTGCCATGCGTGCGCCGGAAATCGAGGACGCAGACGACGAGGATCAGCCAACCTGGAATATCTGGGAATACGACGTTAGTACCGACATCCTGCGCCGGATCATCGAATCGGACGTTACCGCCCGGGCCGGGCAGGACGTTGCGCCAGCCTATCTGCCTGATGGCAGAATCGTTTTCTCGTCAACCCGTCAGCGGATTTCCAAGGCGGTGCTGCTTGATGAAGGCAAACCCCAGTATTCCGGTCTGGACGAGGAGGGTGATAGCCCCGGGTTTGTTCTGCATGTGATGGACGACGATGGTCAGAACATTGAACAGATCACCTTCAATCAGAGCCACGACCTCGACCCCATGGTGGCGGATGATGGCACCATTGTGTTCAGCCGCTGGGATAATGCCGGCCAAACCCGGAACAACGGTGTAAACCTCTACCGCGTCAACCCTGACGGCACTGGCCTGAATTATCTTTTCGGTCGTCACTCCCACGATTCGGTTCCAGAAGCGAACGACATACAGTACCTGCAGCCACGCAAATCAGACAGCGGCAATCTGCTGGTGCAGCTAAGGCCGTTTGAAACAGATGATTACGCGTCTGTGTTGGCGGAAGTCGATGTTGACCAATTTGTTGAGGCCAATCTTCGTCTCGATGGCACCGAAGGTTCGGGCCAGCGCTCGCTTGTGCCCGGCGTGGGCCTGGATGGCCAACTGTCGCTGAAAGGCAGTTATGCATCGGTTTCACCGCTGCTTGATGGTACCAACCGCTACCTGGTCAGTTGGACACCTTGCCGGTTGCGTGAAACAGCGACCGACCGGATTGTGAACTGCACGGAAGATCGCCTGCAATCCGAAGACTATCAACCCGCAGAGCCCGTCTACGGTTTGTGGCTTCTGGATATCAACAGCGAAACCCAGCGGCCGGTGGTCCCGCCGGTAGAGGGCGTTCAGTTTGATGAGGCGGTCCTGATGAAGGAGCGGCCTCTGGAAGGGTTCATCCCGGAATCCCAGTTCACGGGTGATGAGGGGGCCCTCGGCGATGCCGGCTACGGCGTCCTGCACATTCGAAGCGTCTATGATATCGATGGAGTGGACACCACGCCGACTGGTATTGCTGCAATGGCTGATCCGCTGCAAACGCCGCCGGAAGATCGCCCGGCAAGATTCCTTCGACTGGAAAAGCCCGTGGCCATCCCCGATGAGAACGTCCGGGATTTCGACAACAGCGCCTTTGGCCGCAGCCGGGCTCAGCTGATGCGGGAGATACTGGGCTACGTGCCGATAGAGCCCGATGGGTCAGTGAAGGTGGCGGTGCCCGCCAATGTTGCATTTGCCATCAGTATTCTCGATGAGAAAGGCCAGCGTGTTGGTGGCGCTATGGGCAACCGGCACCAGAACTGGCTCACGGTGCGCCCCGGCGAGACCCTTGAATGTTCAGGGTGCCACAACCCGAACAGTCCGACACCCCATGGCAGACCGGATGCCGGTCCAGCGTCCGTGTGGGGTGGGGCCGCAACCACCAGCCTTCCGTTCCCGAATACCGACCCGGCTCTGTTTGCCGACATGGGTGAAACCATGGCTCAGGTGTTTGCCCGCATCAACGAGATTCGCCGGCCGACGCCGGATGTGGTCTATGCCGATGAATGGTCCGGAGATGCCGTGGATCCCAAGCCTGACAGCTTTGCCTACGCCTATGCCGATCTGCAGACACCGCCGCCGATATCCGGCGTTTGTGCAACCGACTGGGCGCCGAATTGCCGGATTGTGATCAACTACGAGCAGCATATTCATCCGCTGTGGAGCGTCAATCGGGAGGTATTGGACCCGGACACCATGGCGGTCGTGGATGACTACACCTGTACCAGTTGCCATACGGACACCGATGCGGCGGACGCTCAGCAAGTGCCGGCTGGACAACTGGATCTGGGCGATGGCCCGTCACCCGATGAACCGCTACACTTCAACGCCTACAGAGAACTGCTTTTCCCGGACAGTGAGCAGGAACTGGTGAACGGCGCTCTGATCGATGTGCTCGTGGACTCCGGGGAGGTTTTGAGGGACGAAGAAGGCAATCCCATTCTGGACGCCAACGGAGATGAACAACCCATCCTGGTAACTGTGCCGGTGCAGGCTTCAATGTCCGTCAACGGTGCTCGTGCCAGTCGTTTCTTCGACGTATTCGCCGACGACGGTTCACACAGGGATTTCCTCTCGCCCGCCGAACTGCGACTGATTGCAGAGTGGTTGGATATTGGCGGCCAGTATTTCAACAATCCGTTCGACGCTCCGGAAGACTGATCCAAGGACTGAAATTCGCACCATGCCCATCGCCATTCTTATGTTTCTTTTGTTGTTGCCGGCCCAGAGCTGGGCCGGCTGGCTGTGGGGGCAGGCTGAAGACGATGCATTGAAAGTGCAGGTGGCGGAGCCCTATGTGTCCTGGCGAACCGGACCGGCAACGGGCTATCCGGTTTTTCATACCAGCGAAAAGGGGGAATGGCTGACCATTCTCCAGCGCAAGACAAGTTGGATCAAAGTGACGGATACCCGTGGCCGGGAGGGTTGGATAGCGGTTGCGGATATTGCGCAGACGGTGGATGCCACGGGTAATCGTGTGGATCTTCAGGTGCCGGATTTTGAGGCTTTTGAAAGCCGGCGGGTGGAAGCCGGATTGATGATGGGGGAGTTTGACGGTGCCGCTGTCACGGCAGGCTACGGCGGCTTCTGGATGACCAGAAACCTGTCCGCCGAGCTTTGGGCTTCTCAGATTCTGGGCAGCGCCTCGGAAATTAGGATGGTTAATGCGAATCTGGTGCATCAGCCATTTCCTGACTGGCGGGTATCACCCTTTTTTACCCTGGGGGTCGGGCACATCTGGGTTGATCCCAAGGCCACTCTGGCTCAGCCCGAAGAACGGGATAACAGCATTGGCCATGCAGGGCTTGGCATCCGCGCCTACATCACCGATCGATATTTCATCCGTGCCGAAGTGAAGGACTACAAAGTGTTCACTACCCGGTCCACCAACGAAGAAGCGACAGAATGGAAAATCGGACTAAGCATCTTTTTCTGAAAACGCTGTGTCTCGGGGCAGGGCTATGCATAGCCACAGCAACCCAGGCCCAGGATGATCGGCCGCTGATCGAGCCGGATGTTACCCCGGTGCCGGTCACCGAGGCGCTGATTGACACCGAGAACTTTGAAATTGGCGCTTTTGTGGGCGTGCTCAATATCGAGGACTTCGAGTCGTCGCTGCTTTATGGCGGCAAGCTCACCTACCACCTCAGCGAGTCCTTCTTTTTCGAGGCCGGAGTCGGCTTCGCGGAGGGTGGAGAAACCAGTTTCGAGAAGCTGGCCGGTAACGTGGAGGTGCTTACCGACAGCGAGCGGGATTACAGCTATTACAACATCAACCTGGGTTACAACGTGCTTCCGGGCGAGGCCTTCCTCACCGAGAACTACGCGTTCAACACCAATTTTTATCTGATTGCGGGTGCCGGCGCTACCGATTTTGCGGGTGACACCCGGTTTACCCTGAATGCCGGCGCGGGCTACCAGGTTCTGTTGACGGACAGCGTTGCAGTTCAGATTGGCGTAAGGCAGCACTACTACCGAATAGATGTTCTTGGGGCCGAGAAAACCTCCATGAACACAGAGGTCAGCACTGGCCTGTCGGTCTTTTTCTGATTACAGGAGCAATGGTTATGAAAGCATCCATAAAATCACTGGCGGTGGCGGGCGTCCTGGCCTGTCTTAGCCCCATGGCGGGCGCCGAGGCCATCAATGTGCCAGCTCCGGATTTCACCCTGGAAAGCCGTTCCGGCGAAAACCTGAGGCTGGAGGACCATCGTGGTGAAGTGGTGATGCTGAACTTCTGGGCATCATGGTGTGGTCCCTGCCGCCAGGAAATGCCGCTGATGGATGAGCTTTACAGCCAATACAAGGATCTCGGCTTCACGATTCTGGCGGTCAATGTGGATGAGAATCGGGAAGAGGCCCATCGCTTCCTGGACAAGGTACCCGTGAATTACCCGATCCTCTACGATCCGGAGAGTTCGGTGAGCGAGCTTTATGAAGTCCAGGCTATGCCAACGACCGTGATGATCGATCGCGATGGTAATGCCCGGTATCTCCACTACGGCTATCAGCCGGGTTACGAAGACGAGTACGAACAGCAGATTCGCGAGCTGGTGCGCGAATAATTTTCGGACGGAACGTTTATGCGTAATTTGTCGATCTTCACTGCCTCTGCTCTTTTGGTCGCGACCTTCACGATCTCTGGATGCAGCTCAATCAAGCCGTGGGTAAAACCCTATGAACGGGATAATCTGGCGGATCCGGTCATGAGTCTCAGCCGCCATGGCAAGGCGGATTCCTACATGCATCACGTCTATCAGGTCCGGGAGTCTGCGCGGGGAGCAGAAGGCGGTTCTGGGGGTGGCTGTGGCTGTAACTGACGGCAAAAGGTTAGTGCGCTCCGTCTGCGCTCTGTTCGTGCTGATGTTGGCCGGGCAACAGGCGATTGCGGCGACCTTGCCAGTGGATAACGTGGATGTTCTCTACCACCGCTATGACGGTGGTGGCATGGTCATCGATGGCCCCTCAGTTTTGGTGCGCAAGGGTATTGGCTCGTCGGTTTCGTTTTCCGGCCAGTACTATGTTGACTCCGTTTCGGCTGCCTCTGTGGACGTTCTGGCCACGGCGAGCCCCTACGAGGAAGAACGCAACGAGTACACCTTTGGTGTCGATTACCTGCACGATAAGTCCATTTTGAGTCTGGGTTTCACCAACAGTTCCGAAAACGATTACGAAGCCAACACCGTTTACTTCTCGCTCAGCCAGGAGTTTTTCGGGGGCATGTCCACAGTAACCATGGGCTATGCCAGCGGCTGGGATGAAGTGGGCCGGGTTGGCAACGATTCCTTCAGCGAGGAAGCTGATCGTCGGAACTATCAGCTCGGACTGAGTCAGGTCGTCACCCGCAACAGCCTGGTAGGCCTGGATCTTGAGGTGGTTACGGATGAGGGCTTCCTGCAGAACCCTTACCGACAGAACCGCTACATCGACCCGAACGATTCCACAGCGTTCCTGTACCAACCGGAGCGTTATCCGGAAACCCGAACAAGTACCTCCGTGGCCATGCGAGCGCTTTATTATCTGCCATATCGCGCCTCAATTCGCGGTGAATACCGTTATTTTTCCGATACCTGGGGCATCAACGCCCACACGGTCGAACTGGGATACGTGCACGGATTGAACCAGCACTGGACCCTTGAAGGTTCCATTCGTTACTACAGCCAGAGCGAAGCGGACTTTTACAGCGATCTTTTCCCGTTCGAGAACTCCCAGACACACCTGGCCCGTGACAAGGAACTCAGCTCCCTATCCGGGACAACCCTGGCGGTGGGCGCGGTCTACGAATGGAAGCAGACGTCGCTTCCCGGCATCGATCGCCTGCAGTTCAGCTTACTGGTGGACTGGCTGAATTTTGAATATGACAACTTCCGGGATGTCACCGCAGCAGGTGACTTTCTCCCCGGCGAAGAACCCCTATATTCCTTCGATGCCTACGTAACCCGGGCGTCGTTGATTCTTGAATACTGAGCATGCAGGAAGAACGACCATGGCCACTTGCTTGAACTCCCGATTTCCGGTGCTTTTAGCGGCATTGACCCTCGCCCTGACAGCCCCCGCATTTGCCCAGACCAATCCCGGGGCGGAGAAAGATGATACAGCCGTCGCCGAGCAGGTGGAGGCGCTCAAGAAGAAAGTGATACGCCTGAATCGTGACCTGTTTATCCTTGAGGAAGATCTGCTTTTTCCAGCCAATACCCAGGTTGCCGTGTTTCTCAGCGTTGATGCCGGGAAGTTTCTGAAGCTGGATGCGGTCAAACTGAAAGTCGACGACGAGATTGTTGCTTCCCACCTGTATACGGAGCGACAGGTGACTGCCCTTGAACGCGGCGGCATGCAGCGGCTATACGTCGGCAACCTGAAAACCGGCGTCCATGAGATGACGGCGTTTGTTGAGGGAATCGGCCCGGATAAGCGGCCTTACAAGCAGGCGGCCTCCCTGGAGTTTGAGAAGGGCACTGGAACGGCCGCTCTGGAAATCCGCGTTGAAGATCGCTCCTCCAACTACCAACCCTCCGTATCCATTGTGGAGTGGGAGTAAGGCGCGTCGTGGGATTGAAAGCAAGCCAGTCCTCAGGTCGACGCCCGTTCATTTACGCGGGTGCCCTACTGTGGCTGATGATGACCCCGATCCATGCCGATGAGGCGCAACCCGAGCGGGCGAAGGACCTTCGTTATGGTTGGGCGCTGTACGAATACCATCAGGGTAACGCCTTCGAGGCTTTGACCCAGCTGGCCGTGGCACGCGAACGGGGCGGCATCAAGGGACACGGAGATCATCCGGCTCTCGTCGAGGGCGGGCTCATGCTGTCCTGGGGGATGACCCGAGAGGCGAGCAGGTTGTTTACGCAGCTACTCGGGGCCGATGGCGCCGGCAGCAATCTGTCGCCTGATGTTCGCAACCAGGCCTGGTTCTATCTCGGTAAGGTGTTTTACCTCGAGGGGAATCAGGCGCTCGCACGTGAGAACCTCAATCGTGTGGATGGCGAGATACTGGCCGAGGCCGACCACGATCTTTTCCGCGAATGGATTTATCTGCGCTCCCGGCTGGTCATGATGTCTGCCCGCCCTGATGATGAACCCGAACTGGCTTCGCTTCGGGAGCAGCTGGACGAAACGGACATCTGGTCCCTTTACCTCCGGTACAATTCCGCGGTCTCCGCTCTCGATGCGGCAGACGTAGCTGCCGCCGAAGAGGAACTGAAAAAGCTCATCGCCATCCTCGACCAGTCCATTGACTCCGTCGAGCCAGATGCCGAACGGGAGGGCCTGCTGGGCCGCGCTCGCCTCTCGCTTGCGGGCCTGTACCTGCGTGATAACCAGTTTGAGGCAGCTCTGGAGGTCCTGGGAGCCATGCCACTGACCGGCGTGTTCGCCGATCAGGCTCTCTTTGACTACGCCGTTGCCGCGGCGGGCCAGGGCAGGCCGGAGAGGGCTCTCGACGCCCTTGATACTCTCGCGAACCGTGAACTGTTTTTGCCCTGGCGCCAGCAGGTTCCCTTTGCCCGCGCCTATGTTCTTGAGCAGATGAACGCTCCACAGCGTGCATTGCCTGCGTTTAAAAAGGCAGCCGACCATTACGAGGCCCGTATCAGGGAGCTCGACAATATCCGGGATCGGCTGAATGAAGAAAGTCTGATGGCCCAGCTTGAGTTCAGCCGTGACAGCGATGGGATTCTTACAGATTCCTATGGCCGGCTGCGCGTGCAGCCCCTCGATTCTGGTATGGCGGAAGTGCTGGCTTCGGAAACGTTCCAGCAGGCGCTTGCCGAATTGAACGAACTCTACCGAATGCAGACCTTCATCGCCGAGCGGCAGTCCAGGTTTGAATCGTTCCGGATCATGCTGGAGACCCGTGAGCAGCAACGGCAGATTCGTATTGCCGAGACCCGTCGGGCACTCGAAACCCAACAGGCAGACCAGTGGCAGCAGTTGCACGAGGACTTCACGGACAGAGTTTCCTCGGCGCTGGCAGACGAAGATGCGGGATTCTTCATGACCTCGCAACAAAAAGCGCTTAGAGACAAGCTCGCTGAGGTTGAGAAAACTCTGGCGGATTTGCCTGACGACGCGACGACCGCCAGGCAGCGTGCGACGTATCGGCGGATGCGTGCCTACTTCGATTGGTGGATTGCGGATGACTATGGAATCAATCGCTGGGCGGCGCAAAAACAGCTCATGCAACTGGATCGCGAGATGCAAAGCTTTCAGGCCCAGCGGCAACGGGTTGAAAGCCTGATGGCCGATGATGCCCGCCATGCGGAACTGGCTCGGCGGATCGCTGCCAGCGAACGGGAACTCGCGACTCTTGGAACAGAGGTGTCCGAGGCATTAGGCAGTGCCCGGCAAACACTCCTGGCGCAGGTTGATCGGATGCTGGCTGCCCAGCAACAGGAGCTTAATGGATACCTGCTGGCCTCTCGCCACGCCCAGGCGAGGCTGGCGGACCAGTTGTTCCGCGCATCGCAAAATGCAGGTGCCGGTGATGAATAATCGGATGGCCGGCAGGACTGTTAAAGGCCTCCTCATGGTTGGGGCCCTTGTCATGGCGAGTGGCTGCCAGATGTTGCAGTCGATGATGCCTGCCGGTGGCGAAGAAATGCCGCGAGTCCGTGAGGGCACACTGGCTGCGCTTCCGGCAATCGAAACGCGGCAGGAAAGTGCAGATGCAGCGGCGGTCAGCGACCCCGCAGAAGATGTTTCCATTGAAACGGTAATGGACAGTTACAAGGCGCTTTTGCCACTCGTAGAGGATCCCCGCAAGCAGGTTACCATCAGGCATCGGTTGGCCGATCTGGAATTCCAGCGTGCGGAGCGGAAAATGGCGGATTCGGCTGTCGATGAACTGTCCGGCGCCATCGATGCCTACCAGCGTCTTCTGTCGGAATATCCAGAGCGTGAGGGCAATGACCAGATCTATTATCAGCTTGCCAGAGCCTGGGAGCTTCGAGGCGCGACGCCGCAGCAGCTTGAAGCCCTGAATACTCTGGTTCGCCGCTACCCGGATTCAGAATACTGGGTTGAGGCTCAATTCCGCCGCGGCGATCTGTTGTTTATCGATGGTCGATACGGGGAAGCGGAACAGGCTTTCGACGAGGTTACCCTCGCGAGCCAGGAACGCATGGCCGATCCCTCGTTCCTGGTGAACGCGCATTACATGAAGGGCTGGAGTCTGTTCAAGCAGGCGCAATACCAGGAAGCGCTCTTCAGTTACGTTGAAGTGCTTGATCTTGTCATGCCCGAGGGCAGGCCGGTGGCGGACGTGGATCAGCGAAGCCAGACACTGATCGAAGATCTGTTCAGGGTGGTAGGGCTGTCCCTGTCGTACCTTGACGGAGCGGAAACCCTCCAGGCGCTTTTCCGCCAAACGGGTGGTCGCCCCTACGAAATCCTGGTCTACGACCGCTACAGCGAGCTCTTGCTCGAGAGAGAGCAATACAGTGATGCCATCGATGTCTTCGAAGCCTACATAGAAGACCATCCGGAGAGTCCCTGGGCGCCGCGCTACCACATCCGGATCATTGATACCCTTGAGCTGGCCGGTTTCACCCGTACGATCCCTGAACGAAAGGCCGGCTTTGTCAGCCTTTACGGAATCTACAGCGATTACTGGCAGTCAGCTGGCCCCGATGCAATTGGCTTTATCGAGCAACAACTGGAACAACTGTTGCCGGAACTGGCGGACCGCCAGTACCTGCTGGCAGGGGAGGCGGAGGATGATCAGCAGGCGGACGATCATTACCGCAAAGCCGCCAGTTATTACGCCGAATTTGCGGCTACCTTCCCGGACCACCCCCGTACACCGGAGCGGCTGTTCCTTCTGGGTGAGACTTACCTGGAGCTGGAAGACTGGCCGGCAGCAATCGCAGCTTTCGAACGCGTGGCCTATGACTATCCGGAAGACACAGTAGCCGATCGGGCAGCTGAAGCCGGGTATGCATCGGTGCTGGCATTCCGGGAGTACTCGCAAACCTGGGAGAGTGAACCGGTATCGGAGCGGATGGCCTATCAGGAGCTGCAACAACTGAACCGGCTGCGGTTCGCAAATGCGTTTCCCGGCGACGCCCGGGCGCCGGCGGTGTATTACATTGCGCTGCAGCGTGAATTTGACCTGAACAACTGGGAAGAGACCGTCAATATGGCGGCCCGACTTGTTACCTGGCAACCCACGCCCCCGGATGAATTGACGACGGAAGCTTTGCTGTTATCCGGGCACAGCCTCTCCGAACTGGCCCGATACGCCGAGGCGGAACAGGCTTATCGTGACGCCCTGGCAACAATGGCCGAAGACGATGAACGCAGAAGCGGCGTTCGTGAAAATCTGGCAGCCGCGGTCTATCGACAGGCGGAGCAGTTAGCTGATGCCGGAAATGTGGAGGCTGCGGTGAGCGAATTCCTGCGAGTCGGCACGGCCGTTCCAGAATCCGCTCTGCGGGCAAACGCCGAATACGATGCTGCCTCGCTTCTTATCACTGCCAATCTCTGGGAGCAGGCCATCGGTGTGCTGACCAGTTTCAGGCGGTCTTTCCCCAATCACGAGCTGATTGACACAGTCCCTGCAAAACTGGCGTTGGCCTACCGTGAAACGGAGCAGTGGGAGCGAGCCGCCGACGAACTCCAGCAAATGGTCTCCCTCGCCAAGACGCCGGAAGAGCGAAGGGAAAACCTGTTGATTGCAGCAGAACTGTACGATCAGGCCGGCAACCAGGAGAAGGCGATTGATACCTGGCGAAATTACGCTAACAGCCACCCCGAGCCGACGGACGTCTACATGGAAGCGGCCAATCGGCTGGCTGAGCTCTATCAGGAAGACGGGGATGCCGAAAGCAGGGATTACTGGTTGCGAAAGCAGATGGAAACGGTGGACCGGGACCCGGACGCCGCGGACGATCGCATGCGGTACCTTGCGGCGTCAGCCTCTGCAATCCTCGCCCGCGACGCCCTTGCCCGGTATGACGGCATCAGGCTGACTCTGCCACTCAATCAAAGCATGACAGCGAAGACCGATGCGCTTGAACGAGCGGTCAACGCCTACAAGAAGACGGCCAGCTATGGCCTTTCATCATTTGCAACCGAGGCTGGTTACCAGATCGCCCACATCTATGCACGCCTCGGTGCCGATCTCATGGACTCGGAGCGGCCCACCGGATTGAGCGAGCTTGAACTGGCTCAGTACGAGCTTCTCCTGGAAGAGCAGGCCTACCCGTTTGAGGACAACGCCATCGATATCCACGAGCAGAATATCCGGCGGGCCCGGGAGGGCATTTTCGATGAATGGGTCAAGCGCAGTTACGAGGCCTTGAAAGCCCTGTTGCCCGGACGTTATCGGAAAGAAGAAGTTACCCAGGGGGTTGTCTATGGGCTCGATTAAGGCCTGCGGACTCTGTCTTTTCGTGATGTTTTCGCTTTCGGGGTGTGTGACGGCGCCGGCGCCGCCGGAGTCTGAGGCAGAAGTTGAGCAGACTGCACTGGAAGCGTCATTCGCCAAGGCCGTGAGTGCCATGGAGGAGGGAAATCTCGCCGAGGCCAAAACCCGATTCGAGCAACTGGCGAGCGACTACCCCGGAAAAGCCGGCCCCATGGCCAACCTTGGCATTATTGCTTTCCACGAAGAGGATACCGAGACCGCGAAAAGTTGGTTTGAACGCACGCTGGCGGTGAATCCTGAAAATGTGCAGGCGCTGAATCATCTGGGAGTAATTGCCCGGAACGCAGGAGAATTCGACGAAGCAGAACGGTATTATCGCGCGGCACTGTCTGCTGATCCGAATTACGCGCCTGCTATCCTTAATCTGGCCTTCCTGCTTGACATCTACCTGGGTAAACCTGCCGAGGCGGTTGACCTTTATGAGCGTTATCAGTCCGCGGCCAGTGAGCCGCACCCCAGACTGGAAGACTGGATCTTCGATGCCAAAAACAGAATCTGATGTGGACTATGTGATATGAAACGTCTCGCGCTAATCGCTCTGGCAGTTTCCGCGCTGGTGCCCACGGCGCCGATGGTCTTCGCCCAGGACGCCCCGGGTGTGGTTACCATTGAGGGCACGCGAATCCGTGGCGATCAGGAAGTGCCTACGGTGATGTATCTGGTGCCCTGGCAGCCACCGGAAGTGGACGAGTTGCGTGCGCCAGAAGAACGCCTGATGGTTGATCAGGGTCTCCGGCCATTGGAACGCTATGAGTTCCAGCGTTTTATCAAGTACCACGAAGCGTTTATCAAACAGACCCAGGCCAGCACAGGGCAGTAGAGTGTGATGCCTGTCACGCCATGAGTGTGTTCCTGCGCAAGATTAAACAAACCCTCACACAGACTTTCGCGAACTTACCCTTGCAGGGGAGTGACGCGCTTAGACTGATCTGAAAACCGGACCATGGAGTGCCCAGAAAATGATCGATACCGCCGTTCGCTTCTTCCAGGAAGGTGGCTTTTTTATGTTTCCGATTGCAGTTGTGCTGATTGTCGGACTCATTGTTGCCATTGAACGTTACGTTTACCTTTCCGCCCAGAAACTGACCAACCGTCGGGACTTCAACCGCCTGCATCAGATGATCGCCAAGCGTGACCTGAAGGGCGCCCTGAACTACACCCAGGAATCCGGCAGTGCCATGTCGACCATGATCGGCTTCGGCCTTCAGCGCCTGGCCCGCCGCCAGGGTCGTGAAGAGATCGAATACGCGATGGAAGAGGGGTTGCTGGATGTGATGCCGCGTTTGGAAAAGCGCACCCAGTATCTGGCAACGCTGGCCAACATTGCCACGCTGCTTGGCCTGCTGGGTACGATTATCGGGTTGATTGCAGCGTTTACGGCGGTAGCTGCAGCGGATCCGGCCCAGAAGGCGAGCCTTCTGTCCCAGAGTATCTCGGTTGCCATGAACACCACCGCCTTCGGCCTTATGTCTGCAATTCCCATGCTGCTGATCCACTCACTGCTGCAGACCAAGACCAATGAGATCGTCGACAGCTTTGAGATGGCGGGCATCAAGGTCCTGAACCTCCTCAGCGATGGTTCCGGCAGTAAGACCGCCGCTCAACCACAGGGACAGAATGCCGCTGCGCCGGCACAGGTAGCGACTCCGGCCGGTAGCCCGGCCTGATAACCAGCCAGAAGGATGTCAGGCCATGAGACGGAAACATCGTCGCCTACAAAGTGAGGCCGATCTCGACATCACGCCCTTCATGAATCTCATGATTGTGCTGGTGCCGGTACTGCTGCTGAATATGGTGTTCGCCCACACCAGCGTTCTGGAACTCAACTTCCCGACCGGTGAGAGCCTGTCGGGCGAGCAGGCGGAAGAGCTGCAGATCCAGGTGGTGATCTATGAGGATCGCCTGGTCGTTGCGGATAACCAGGGCGGCGTGATCAAGAACATCCCCCAGCGCGAGGGCGAGTATGATTTCGTTCTGCTCAAGGATGTCATGAAGGAAATCAAGAGCCGTGTGCCGGACAAGAAGGATGTGATTATTATGCCGTCCCGGCAGACGTCCTATCAGTCTCTTGTCTCGGTGATGGACACGGTGCGCTCATACGAGGCGGTTGTGGCTGGTAGTGTGGTTGAAGCGGAGCTGTTCCCCGAGATCTCTCTCGGCGATGCGCCCGCACAGCCTTCGGGATCCGCGGAGGTGAGTTCATGAAAGAATCTGCCAAGGCCCGCCGCCAGAAACGCCATTACCGGCGCAATAAAAGCCAGGGAAAGATGAACCTGGTTTCGTTGATGGATATCTTCACCATCCTGGTGTTCTTCCTGATGGTGAACTCCTCCTCCGACGTACAGGTATTGAACCAGAACAACACTATCAAACTGCCGGATTCCACCGCTCAGCAACCCCCTGGTGACGTCCTGGCCCTGACCGTCACGGACCGGGATATCCTGGTGAACGGTCGGCTGGTAGTGAAACGCGACGCCTTCCAGACGTTTGACGGACAGGTGGAGCCTGCCCTGAAGCAGGAACTGGACTATCAGGCCAGTCGCTCGTCGGCACCTGCCCCGGATGCGGGTCGACCCATTACCATTCTCGCAGACCGCGAACTGCCCTACGAGCTGCTGAAAAAAATCATGTCCACCTGTGTGGACGCCGGTTACGCCAGTATTTCCCTGGCGGTTAATCAGCGTGCGGAACAGGGAGCCTGACCATGATGGATTATCGGTACGGATTGCCCTGGAATCAGGAGCGTGGTGAACGTAAGCGGTTGTTGGCTGCCGCTGTTTTTGTGATGCCATTGTTCCTTGCAATTGCAGGTTATGTCAGCTGGGTAGAGCTGCCAGAACGTGACAGGCAGGAACAGGAAGCTCTGCCGCCTCAGCTGGCCAAGCTGATCATCGAGAAAAAGGAGCCCCCAAAACCGGTGATGCCCGAGCCGGAGCCCGAACCGCCGAAGCCTGAGGAAAAGCCGGTGGAACAGGCCAAACCAGAGCCCAAGCCGGAGCCGGTTCCTGAACCGGTGATGCCGGAACCCGAGCCGGAGCCTCAGGTAGCCGAAAAACCGGAGCCCAAGCCAGAACCCAAGCCTGAAGAGGTCGCCAAGGCGAGGGAGAAGGCAAAGAATACCGGTATTCTCGCAATGGGGAACGAACTGAAGAAACTCAGTTCGCTGGCGGAGTCGGTCAAGCTGGATGGCCCGGTTGCCAATACAGCGGAACCTATTGCCCGCAAAACCGGTGATACTTTGGCCTCGCGCGCGACCGCGAGCGCGAAGAGCAGTGGGGTGAACGAGGAAGCGCTCAACCGGGAGGCCGGTCAGGTCGCCCTGGCCGAGCGTCAGCGCGCGGAAGTTGCCGAAGCAGAGAGAGTTGCTGCGGTGAAAGAGGCGACACGCAAGGAACAGCAGGAAACTGCGGCCAGAACCCGGAGCAAGGAAGAGTTGCGCCGGACCATGGATGCCAACAAATCCGCGATCTACAGCATCTACAACCGGGAGCTTCGGCGCAAACCGTCGCTGCAGGGAAGTGTTACCCCAGAGTTGGTCATTGAGCCGAACGGTGCAGTATCGAGTTGTTCGGTGGTGGAATCTACACTCAATGAGCCGGCGCTGGAGAGCAAGATCTGCAATCGTCTGAGGTTGGTGGATTTCGGGGCCCGACCGGGCGTTGATCAAACCAAGATCCGTTATCCGATCGAATTGCTGTCCAGCTAGGGCGCTGGACAGCAAGGATGCCGCTTAGCGTTTCCGGGTTGTGGTCGCGATCACGACACTGACCAGTCCGGAGCCTACCAGGGCACCAACGAAAGGCATCAGGGTGGGAATGCTGCCGGGGAAGCTGGCAGCTTCCAATCCGGCCATCAGGCTGCCACCGGTAATCCATCCGGGCAGAATCGCGCCGAAAAGTCCCGCCAGACAGCCCAGGATCGCCGCCCTCGTGGTCATTTTTCCCCAGAGCCCCATCAGTACAGGCAGAACCGCCGTGGCGCAAAGCAGGTCTGCGATCAAAAATAGCCGCAGCACGGAAATCCCCTGAAGTGCCACCAGAACCACAGGAATCATCAGCAGCACGGTAAACCATCGGGCACTGACAATGGACAACCCCTGTTTTTCGGTAACCGCCAGCGACGCAAGTGCGTTCTGCAGGGTATCCACCGAGGATGCCACGAGTGTGATGGCCAGGATCAGGGCCGGTAAAGCGAGCCAGGCCGGCGCATCAGCAAGCAAGGCAAAAAACGGAATCGGCGGGCTGCCAAGGTCGGCGCCGCTCATGGCCGCCAGTATTCCCAGGCCGCCAACCACGGCGACAACGGCGATGGTGACCACGCCGCCCAGCAACGCGCCGCGGCTCAGGGCGTCCGTATCACGAGCCGACCATAAACGCTGCCAGTATCCCTGGTGGAACAGGTTGGCGGCGGTGACGGCAATCACCAGGGTCAGCGCCACGCTCAGGGCCGCCGGCGCGGGGATATCCGGTAGCGCTGCGGGTGCTGCGTCCGGAAGCTTGCCTACGGCAACAAAACTGACGATAGCCAGCAAGCCGATCAGCAACAGCGCCTGCCATTGGTCGGTAACGATGCTGGCCCTGAGACCACCGACAGCGGTGTATACCAGCGTGGTTATGGCAACGCCAATGACCACAATGCCGCCATCAATACCGGAAAGCAGCGACGTTATGGCACCAATGGCAGTAAGCTCCGCGGTGAGAAAGCAAAGCATGTAGAGCACCGAGATCGTCGAAACGTAGCGGCGTACGCCATTGCCATAACAGGCGTTGGCGAATTCGCCGATGCTGCGTCCTTCCGGAAGGAAGCGGCGAATAGCGGGGCCACAGAAAGCGAACACGATAAACGGCAAGGCGGCGCCCAGGGCATAGCCAGCCAGAGCCAGAGGGCCGACCAGTGCGCCAACCTCAGGCGGGGCAAACAGTATCCAGCCGCCCATGCCGGAAGCGAGGAAAGACAGTCCGAGGGCCCTGGCTCCCTGACTGTTTCTTGCCGTTACATAGTCATCCAGTCCGCCGTCGGCGAGACGGGCTCTCAGTCCGAGCCAGGCAAACAGGATCATGGCGACCACGATCGCCGCGAGGGTGGTATAAAACATCGGGAGGTTCTCCGCCGTTCATCAAGCGGGCCATAGTGCCACAACGGCGGAAGCGGGGCGAGATACGCTGGCCCGCAGGAATGCGGGCCACGCAGAGGTCTACTGCTTCACGGCCTCCGCAGCTTTGACTTTGACGTAGCTGCCGGGTGCGTCCTCAATCGCAGGAAGTTTCCCTTCGCCGGGGATGCGAGCCGGCACGTCGCCGTCTGAGAAACGGGCAATCCACTCGAGCCAGTGAGGCCACCAGGATCCCGGATGGTGTTCGGACTTCTCGAACCAGGCGTCTGCATCCGGCACCAGGGTGTCATTGGTCCAGTAGCCGTACTTTTCCTTGTAGGGCGGGTTGATCACGCCAGCGATATGGCCGGAGCCGGAGAGCACAAAGCGGACATCACCGCCGTGGGCCAGCGCCCCTTTGTAGGTGGTTTTCCATTTGGCGATGTGATCCTGTCTGGCGGAAAGGAAAAAAGAGGGTACATCGATTTCGGACAGGTTGATGGACTCGCCGAGCAGATTCAGGGAATCTGGCTTCACCAGACGATTATTCAGGTACATCTGTCGCAGATAGTAACTGTGCATTCGCGCTGGCAGGTTGGTGCCATCGGTGTTCCAGTAGAGCAGGTCAAAAGCCGCGGGCTTCTGGCCTTTAAGGTAGTTATTGGTCCAGAACGACCAGAACAGCTCGTTTTCTCTCAACAGGTTAAACGTGAACGCCATAGCGCGGCCGTCCAGGTAGCCCTTGCGCTCCAGCATTTTCTCAATACCCCGGATCGAGTGGTCGTTAATGAAGACACCGATTCCGCCAGGGTCCGAGAAGTCCAGAAGTGTCGTCAGATAGGTAGCACTGGCTACCGGATCACGGCCTTTTTTCTTGAGCCAGGCCAATGTTGAGCCCAGCAGGGTGCCACCGATGCAATAGCCGATCAGATTCATCTGGTCTTCGCCGGTGGCTTCGGTAACCGCATCCATGGCCGCTAGTGGCCCGAGTTCCATATAGTCTTCCCAGCCTTTGTCCCTCAGGGAGGGCCCGGGATTTCGCCAGGAAATAATAAAAACAGTCTGTCCCTGGTTGACCAACCACTGGATAAAGGAGTTCCTGGCGGTGAGGTCCAGGATGTAGTACTTGTTGATCCATGGCGGAACAATCAGCAACGGGCGTTTGCTGACGGTCTCTGTTGTTGGCGAGTACTGGATCAACTGCATCAGTTCGTTCTGGAACACGACCTTGCCAGGGGTAGTTGCCAGATTACGTCCTACCTCAAAGGCAGAGCGATCTGTCATCCCAACATTGAACAGGGAAGGATTCTGCCGCAGGTCTTCGATCAGCTGCCGTCCACCGTCAATCAGGTTCATCCCTTTGCGTTCCCACGTAATCCTGAGCACTTCCGGATTCGTGGCGGGGAAATTCGATGGCGACAGTGCGCTGGTCAGGTGTCGGGCGTAGAACAGCATCTGGTCCCGTCCTGCCGGGGGAATCCCTTCCATGCCGGCCGCCCAGTTCAGAAAGGCCTGTGAGTTGATCAGATAGGCCTGGTGGAGGACATCAAAAGGCAGATGCTTGTGCCACTCCTCGGCCTGGAAGCGTCGGTCGTCGGCCTCTGGTTCGACAACGGGCTGCTTATGCTTGCCCACGAGCCGTGCAAGGGTGTAGTGCCCCAGCGCGGCATGTTTGCGGGCCAGATCCAGTTCCGCTCCTGCAAACCGGAGCGGGTGCAGGAGCAGGTCCTCGGCCATTGTGCGGTAGGCATCGGACATTTCCGTTATCGTGGAGAGCGTTGCCGCATCCAGGACGCCAGCATCTCCCAATGCTTTCTCCAGTTGCTGCTGTCCCTGGCGGACGTTGGTTTCGAAGCCGTTGACGAGCTGACCTACGGCTTTCCCGAGCGTATCGAGACCGAACATAACTATCCCTTATTTGGCGGTTTTCGGGCCGGGCTTGGCCGATGCCTCGGGTGCTTTCTCGAACACCTTCTGAATCTGCTCCCTGCTTTCGTTGAAGTAGTCCTGCCAGGCTTTCCAGTCTGCGGTGAACTGCTCGCTCAGTGATTTCAGGGTCTCCGCCTGATCGCCAGTCAGGCTTTTCAGGCTCTCCAGATCACGGACCTCAGACACCTTTTTAGCCTGCTCCATGGTGACATCGGCATAACGTCGGAAGGCGTTCATCTGCATTTCTGCAGCCTTGCCAAATTGCTCGAACAGGGTTTCGTTCAGACGGGTCGCTTTTTCGAAAAGCTCGGTGTTCATGGTCACAACTCCTTTGCGTATGGATTTGATGGAATTCTATTCTGCCTCATCCTGCGTGACGCAATTTTGACAAGCATCAATCCCGGGTTCAGCTTATGCTTTACTGTAGGAACATGTTTTCCCGGCAAGGCAGGAGGCGCCATATGACCAACCGGAAATCCGAACTTGAAACACTGAGAGCCGACCTGACGGCCAGACTTTCCCGTTATGAGGCGCATCAGCATCGGGAAGGGGGTGCGTTAGACAAGGATTTCGAGGAGCAGGCTACCCAGACCCAGAACGACGAAGTGGTCGATTCGCTGGAAACCGAAACCCGTTCCGAACTCGCTCAGATTGAACATGCACTGGCTCGGATTGATAACGGTGTGGGTGACGAATGCGAATCCTGCGGCGAGGCCATTGACCCACGCCGCTTGCAGGTTCTGCCCTATACCACGGTTTGCGTGGATTGTGCCGAAGACTGAGTGACACCATGGAGCCACTGCAGGCATCCACGACCGGCTCGGCCGTATTCCAGACCCGGGGCCTGACGAAAACCTATGATCAGGGGGAGGTTCAGGTTCATGCCCTCCGTGGCGTAGATCTGGATCTCTATGGCGGCGAACTGGTCGTCATGCTGGGCGCTTCCGGTTCTGGCAAATCCACACTCCTTAACATTCTTGGCGGGCTGGATGTGCCATCGACCGGCGAAGTCCGGTATCGGGATTTTGATCTCAGTACTGCCGGCGACCGCGAACTCACCCGTTACCGCCGTGAACACGTGGGTTTCGTGTTCCAGTTCTATAATCTCATTCCCAGCCTCACCGCCAGGGAAAATGTGGCGGCAGTGACCGAGATAGCGACCAATCCAATGACGCCGGAAGAGGCACTTGAACTGGTTGGGCTCAAGAGCCGCATTGACCATTTTCCGGCCCAGCTTTCCGGTGGTGAACAGCAGCGCGTTGCCATTGCCCGGGCCATTGCCAAACGACCGGATGTACTCCTGTGCGACGAGCCAACCGGCGCCCTCGATTCCGCCACCGGCGTATTGGTGCTCGAGGCACTGGACAAAGCCAACCGGGAGACCGGCACGACTACCGTCATCATTACCCACAATGCTTCCATCGCCGGCATGGCGGATCGCGTGATAACGCTCTCGGACGGCAACATCAGCGGTGAGCGTCTTAATGAGCGTCGCCAGGATCCCCGTACACTGTCCTGGTAACGGTACTGAAGAGTAACAGCGATGTCCCCGAAGGGATTGAACACGGTTCTGAACGTAAAGTTACGGCGGGAACTCTGGCAGATGCGCGGTCAGGTACTGGCCATCGCACTGGTTATTGCCGGAGGCGTGGGCGTGTGCGTGATGTCTCTCGTGAACTATTCATCGCTGTTGGCAACCAGAGCCCAGTATTACGAACAACACGAATTTGCCGAGGTCTTTGCGCCGGTCAAACGGGCTCCACGCCATACTCTCAAGGACACCGCTGCGCTGCCTGGTATCGCCAGGTACGAGGGGAGGGTCGAAGGCGCTGCGAAACTGGAAATACCCGGGTTTCCGGATCCGGTGTCGGCTCGCCTGGTGTCTGTTCCGCCGGAAGGTCAGCCTGACGTCAACCGCCTTTTTATTCGCCAGGGACGGCTCCCGGCTGCTGGTCGAAGCCAGGAGATCGCAGTTATCGGAAGCTTTGCCGAAGCGCATGAGTTGGTTCTGGGAGATCAGTTTGAAGCCATTATCAACGGCCGCCGGCAGGCTCTTACGATAACCGGCATTGTTGAGTCACCGGAATTCATCTACGTCATTCCTCCGGGCGGTATGCTGCCGGACTATCAGCGGTATGGTGTTCTCTGGATGAACAGAGAGTCCCTGGAATCCGCCATGGATATGCGGGGCGCTCTCAACAGCCTGGTGGTGACGCTCAAGCCTGGCCATTCTGCTGCCTCCGTCATTGATGCTCTGGATCGATTGCTGGCCCGGTATGGGGCAACGGGGGCTTTTGGCCGGGACGACCAGTTTTCCCACCGTTTTCTGAGTGACGAGCTCAATCAGCTGAAAACCATGGCGACGGTTTTCCCCCTCATTTTCATGAGTGTCGCCATGTTTTTGTTGAATGTGGTGATTGGCCGTCTGATCAGCACCCAACGGGATATCGTCGCGGTACTCAAGGCCTTCGGCTATAGCAACCGTCAGATCGCCTGGCATTACAGCGAACTGGTCATCGTGATTGCCGTCATCGGTTTGCTGGCGGGGCTTGGCCTTGGCCTATGGCTTGGACGCTCTCTCGGCGAACTGTACATGGATTATTACCGCTTTCCGGGGCTGTTGTTTCGCATTGACCCCGCATGGGTTGTGCTGCTGGGGTTGATGACAATTGTGGTCGCCTGGCTCGGTGCCTGGCGAGCCATCAGGCAGGCAGCGGCACTGCCACCCGCTGAAGCCATGAGGCCTGAGGGGCCCGCCAGGTACCGGGTGACCATAGTGGAAAAGCTGCTCTCGGGAATCCGTTTCGCCCAGCCCTCCCGAATGATCGTGCGCCAGCTCTCCCGTCGTCCGGTTCGGACCCTGTTATCCATGACTGGGGTCGCTATGGCCACTGCCATCGTGATGGTGGGAAACTTCCAGTTCGACTCGGTGTCCCTGATGGTCCACACGCAGTTTGCACGGGTTCAGCAACAGGATCTGTCCGCGACCTTTATTGATCCGGTGAACAGCGCGGCGTTGTTCGGCTTGCAGCGGCAAGCCGGGATACGTTACGTGGAGGGGCGACGCTCGGTCCCGGCACGTCTTGTTTCCGGCCATCGGGAGTGGCGAAGCGCAGTCACCGGAATACCCTCCGAGGCGCGCCTGCAATTTGTCATCGACAGTGACCTGCAGCCGGTTCCGCTCCCCAGGGAGGGGTTGTTGTTGACCGATTTTCTGGCCGATGAACTGGGTGTCGGTCCGGGAGATGTTCTGCAGCTGGAGCTCCTGGAGGGCGACCGCCGAACGGTTATGGTTCCGGTCGCCGGTATCACCAGCGAGTTTCTCGGGGTTGGTGCCTACATGGATCTGGATGCCCTCAACCGGGCACTGGGGGACGGGCCCCTGATCAATCAGGCCCTGATCAACCTGGACCCGGACAAGGCTTCGGAAGTTTATAACAGTCTTCGCGAAACCCCGGGAGTGCTTGGCCTGAGCATCCGGCAGGCCATGCTCGACAGCTTCTACGACACCCTGGCGAGAACCTTCCTGACGTTCACCTTTTTCAACAGCCTGATGGGCGGAATCATCGCTTTTGGAGTGGTCTACAACACGATCCGGATTTCACTGGCGGAAAAAGGTCGGGAGTTGGCGAGCCTGAGAGTGCTGGGATACACCCAGAATGAAGTTGCGCATATATTGTTGGGAGAGGTTGCGCTCTTGCTGTTTCTGGGTATTCCCCTCGGTTGGCTGACTGGCCAGGGTCTGGCGCTCATGATCGTTACTGCCATGCAAACCGAACTGTATCGGGTGCCCTTGACGATCACCAGCCAGACACTTGGCATGTCCGCGTTGGTCGTGGTGGTATCGGCGATCGCTTCCGGGGTTATTGCCTGGTGGCGCCTGAAACGGCTGGATCTTGTAGCGGTGTTGAAAACACGGGAATAGGTGCGAAAGCAACCGGGGAGTGAACTGAGGTTATGGCGAAAAAAGGGTTTGCCGGAAAATGGTTGTTCTGGGGGGTGTTCGTAATGCTCGCCAGTGTTGCAGTTGTGGTCACGATCCGACCCGATCCGGTCTGGGTGGATCTGGCGCCGGTAACCCGTGGCCCCATGGAAATCACTATCAAGGAGGAGGGCAAAACGCGGGTGCGTGACCGATACGTGGTTTCATCACCGGTTGCCGGCTATCTGCACAGGGTATTGCTGGAAGTGGGGGATCCGGTGATTCCGGGAGAGCTGCTGACGGAGGTTGACCCCATGCCTGCCAGCACCCTTGATGCCCGAAGTCGGGCCGAAGCGGAGGCCAAGGTGCAGTCGGCCCGCTCGGCGCTGAACTCCACTCGTCAAAAAGTGGCGGCGGCCGAGGCTGAAGCAGACCTCGCCGTGCGTGAGCTGGCCCGCCTCCAGGCACTCAGTGATGATCGTTTTGTTTCCGACGAGCGTTTGCAGCAGGCCCGGGCCACTGCGGCCAGAACCCAGGCCATTCTGCGTTCCGCGCGCTTTGACGAAGAAGTGATGGCCCACGAACTGGCAGCGGCCCGAACGCGCCTTGAGGTGTCTGCCGCGCGTGCGAACGGCGATGGAGCGGTTGAACGTGTGCCGGTCAGGTCCCCTGTAAACGGCTCTGTTTTGGGAATTGTTCGAAAAAGCGAGGGTGTGATTCAGGCCGGTGAAGCCATTCTGGAACTGGGGGATCCCGGGGCGCTTGAGGTGGTTGTGGATGTATTGAGTTTTGATGCCGTGAATCTCCAACCCGGTATGGTGACGCGCCTCACCGGGTGGGGTGGCGGCACCCTGGACGCTACGGTCCGGCGCGTTGAGCCGGTTGGATTCGAGGACGTGTCGGCCCTGGGTGTGGAAGAAAGGCGGGTACAGGTAGTTGCGGATATCACCAGTCCTGCTGATGCCTGGCAAAGCCTGGGGGACGGCTATCGGGTAGACGCCGAGTTTCTGCTCTGGCGTTCCGACAATGTCCTTCAGGTTCCGGAATCCGCCATCTTTGTCACTGATGGGCAGCACCAGGTATTCCGCGTTGTCGATGACATTGCGGTTCTGACAGACGTGTCGGTCGGTCGCACAAACGGATTTCATACAGTTATCCAGGAAGGATTGACTGAGGCAGACAACGTCGTCCGACACCCGGATCGTCAGCTTGAAGACGGCAGCCGTATCCGTCTTCGTTAATGGCCTGCATTGCACGGTCCGCCGGCTAAAATGAGAGGACATATCACGTTTGGCTGGCTAGACTGACGGCACATAAAAACAAAAAGGAGACTGGCACGGTGAACCAGTTCGATACGCTTATTCTCGGCGGCCGCTACTTTGACGGTACCGGCGGCCCCTCACGCATCGCCCATGTTGGCATCAAAGATGGGCGGGTTGCCGAAGTCTTTGACCAGCAGCCCGAACCCGGCCTTGCGACGCGCACGATTGACGCCAGCGGTTGCTGGGTAACGCCGGGATTTCTCGATACCCATACCCATTACGATGCCGAGTTGCTGGTAGCGCCGTCCCTGTCTGAATCCGTGCGTCACGGTGTCACCACGGTGCTGATCGGCAGTTGTTCCCTGAGCATGGTCTGTTCCGATCCGGAGGACGCCTCGGATATTTTTACCCGGGTGGAAACGGTCCCGAGGGAAAAAGTGCTGCCCATTCTGAAGCAGCACAAGTCCTGGCAGACACCAAAAGCGTGGGTGGCGTTCATGGACCAGCATCCACTGGGGCCCAATGTCATCAGCTTTCTCGGCCACAGTGATCTGAGAACTGCCGTTATGGGGCTGCATCGCGCCACCGACCGGGGCGTGACTCCGACATCAGAAGAGCAAAGACAAATGGAAGCCCTCCTTGAGGAGGCTCTGCAGGAGGGCTTTCTCGGTCTTTCCACCATGTGCCTGAAATGGGACAAGGTGGATGGTGACCGGGAGTGGTCCAAGAGCCTGCCAAGCACTTACGCCCGCTGGCGGGAGGTCAGCCGTCTGAATGCACTTTTGCGCCGGTACGGGCGGGTGCACCAGGGCGCACCGAATGCGGCCAATCCGTTGCAGGTGACCCAGTACCTGAAAGAGACCCTGGGCTGGTTGAGAAAGCCGCTGAAAACAACCCTCATTGCGATGATCGACCTCAAGGGTAACCCCACGGTCAAACCAATGGCGAGTCTGGTCGGATGGCTGGCCAACAGCTTTGGAGGTAATTTTCGCTGGCAGCTGCTCCCGACACCGTTCACGGTCTATGCCGATGGCATGGATATCGTGCTGTTCGAAGAATTCGGTGCCGGTGAAATGGCCCTGGATATTCGGGATCAGCTTGAGCGCAACGATCTCCTCAAGGACGAACAGTACCGCCGGAAATTCCGGAAGTTCTATAAGGAAAAGCTCTCGCCCCGGGTATGGCAGAGGGATTTCGGCGATGCCGTTATTCTCGACTGCCCGGATAAAAGCGTGGTTGGCCGCAACTTTGCTGAGCTGGCGGCCGACCGTGGCATCCATGTGGTCGATTTCTTTCTCGACATGGTGGTTGCCCATGGCCGTTCACTGCGCTGGTTCACCACGGTAGGCAACCACAGAAAGGATCGGCTCCGGAAAATGGTCACCAATCCCGGTGCCCTGATCACCTTTTCCGATGCCGGCGCCCACATCCGTAATATGGCGTTCTACAATCTGCCTCTGCGGTTTCTCAAGCTGGTTTAGGAAAGCCATGTGGAGAGTGAGCCGGTCATGTCGCTGGAACGTGCCGTACATCGACTGACCGGCGAACAGGCAGATTGGCTTGGAGTTGATGCGGGTCATATCAGGGAAGGTGATCGGGCCGATATAACGGTACTGGACCCCCGTGGCCTTGATCAGGATCTGGAACAGGTTGAGTGGGCCGAGATGGAAAACTTCGGACTGGAGAGAATGGTCAACCGGGTGCCTGGTTGTATCAGAGAGGTGCTGATCAACGGCCGACCCGCGGTAACGGATGGTGAGGTTGAAGCTGCCCTGGGCCGGGAGCCTGGCTATGGCCACTTCCTGCGCGCCGGTGCGTCTGGATAACCACGTACAAAAGGAAACCTATGAACCTGCGATTTGCGCCCGCCGTCTGGGTGGTGGTCTTTCTTGCAGTCTTTGTCTGGTCTGCCATCGGACCCAGGGATCGGGCCACCTGGGCGCTGGAAGTCCTGCCCGCTGTCATTGGTTTTGTGCTGGTTGTCTGGTGTTTCTTCCGTTATCCCCTGACGCCTCTTGTCTATTTCCTGATTCTGGTCCACGCCGTCATCCTGATGGTTGGAGGGCACTATACCTACGCGGAAGTACCTTTGTTCGACTGGTTTCGGGACTGGTTTGACTGGGAGCGCAATAACTACGACAAGCTTGGCCACCTGGCACAGGGGTTTATACCGGCAATCATTGCCAGGGAAGTGGTCATTCGCTTCGACGTGTTCTCCAGTCGCCGCTGGGCGGCGTTTTTCATCGTCTGTTTCTGTCTGGCGCTAAGCGCCTTTTACGAGCTGATTGAATGGTGGGTGGCCTTGCTCAGTGACGAAGCGGCCGAGGCCTTTCTGGGCACACAGGGCTACGTCTGGGATACCCAGTCGGATATGGCCTGGGCCTTGTCCGGCGCCATTCTGGCTCTTATCCTGCTCGGGCGTTTTCATGATCGCCAGCTTCAGGCGCTCTGACGTTTCGCCCGCCTGCTGATGTTGAATGTCTGAATGATGGAATAGAACTGTATGTCCGAAGAGCTCAACGCTGACAAACAGGCCGAGGGGCTGCCCCGCAGCCAGGTCATTGGACTGATCCTCGGGGCTGCCTTTCTGCTGGCAACCATCATACTCCCACCTCCGGAAACCATGGCCGCGGAAGCCTGGGCGGCGCTGGGGTTGATGCTGCTGATGGCTACCTGGTGGTCTACCGAAGCCATTCCGATTCCCGCCACTGCCTTGCTGCCAATCGTGCTGGTTCCCGCGCTCGGGCTCGGGACGGTTGGTGAAGCCACCGAGCCCTATGCCAATCCGATCATTTTCCTGTTCCTGGGGGGGGGCTTCACACTCGGGCTTGCGATGCAGCGATGGAACCTGCATCGCCGGATCGCCCTGATGACGCTGAAGGCCGTTGGCAGTAAACCCCGGCGGCAGATTGCCGGGTTCATGTTGGCAACCGCGTTTTTGAGCATGTGGGTCAGCAATACTGCAACAGCCATCATGATGCTGCCGATTGGTCTGTCGGTGGTGGCGATGATGAACAGCAATGACAATCCCGAGGGCATTCGGCGTTACGCCACGGCCCTCCTTTTGGCTATCGCCTATTCCGCCAGTATCGGTGGTATTGCCACACTTATCGGCACACCGCCAAATGCCTTGCTGGCGGCCTACCTGAGCGAAAACCAGGGTATTTCTGTGGGCTTTGCCCAATGGATGTTGCTGGGGGTTCCAGTGACGGTTGTCATGCTGGCCCTGGCCTGGTGGTGGCTGACCCGGCGCGACTTCGGGCTGGGCATGGCCGGCGCCCTGCCAACCCTTGTCATGATTGTTCTGGTGGCGGGTATCATCATCTTTCTGACCGAAGTTACCAGCAATACCGCAACCGCGGCGGCGTTTCTGCCGTTGCTGGGGCGCTGGCCCTGAGTCAGGGCGTGTCACCGTTACTACTCACTGTGCCTGCCGCCATCGCGGCCAGCTGTGCCTTCATGATGCCGGTGGCCACGCCACCCAATGCCATCGTGTTCTCCAGTGGTCACATGCAGATCAGCGACATGATCAGAGCCGGGTTTGCTCTCAATCTGATGGGCATTGTCGTGGTAACTGCCCTGAGCTACCTGTTACTCGGCGTGGTCTTTACCTTTTGAACGGCAGGCCCGGCAACCGGGCCTGCTTCCCGATTCCCATCCATGTCATGAAACAGTTCTCAAATCCCCTTCCTAAGGCCCCTCCTGCAGCGACAGATTTGAGGCACAGTTATCTTTAAGGGCGCAGGCTTTTCGGTATCTTACCGTAACAACATGTAACCCGCTTAATAACGTGGCCAATAAAAACAGGGACTTCGTCTGACATGCTGCTGGTGCTCGCTGGATCCATTCTTACATTCACCATGGTGCAGGAAGCGACCGTGGTGGAGCCTTTTGAGAAGGGCCAGATCGTCATTGAGCAGGATGTGGATTCCAGTCCTGTTGAATTGCGCTCCGACGTCAGGGTGGAGCCTCTGGTTGAACAGAAGTTCCGGAATATCGTGCGTCAGGCCTATGACTACAGCTGTGGAAGCGCGGCGCTGACCACGGTGCTGAACTTCTATCTCGGACGGACCTTGTCAGAACGACAGGTCATGGAGGGGCTGCTCCACTACGGCGAAAGTGAGCGCATCGTTGAGCGGCGCGCGTTCTCCATGCTCGATATGAAGCGGCTGGTGACGGCACTCGGTTACCCGTCAGGCGGCTTCCGGGCCACCATCGATGACCTCAGGGACCTCGATCACCCGGCGATCGTGCCCATCCACCACGCGGGCTTCAAGCATTTCGTGGTGTTACGGACGATCCGCGACGGGCGCGCCTACCTGGCAGATCCTTCAGTCGGCAATATCTCCTTTACTCTGGCCCAGTTCGAGGAGAAGTGGGACGACAACGTGCTTTTCATCGTCTTTCCGGGCAGTGACAAGCCCCTGGATAACCTCGAGCTGAAGGAGGAAGACCTTCGCTTCGTGGATGACCAGACAATGACCCTTCTGGCGCTGGAACGGATACCGGCGTTTCACGAATCCACCCAGCGGCGGATCCAGAATCTGCTGGAACGCCAGAAAAACAATCCCGACGGCAGTGTAGAAAACACCCGAAAGCAGTTGCACTACCGTCGTAACTAATTCGCCGGGTAATCCCCGGGGCAGGAACACTACAAATAAAATAAGGGAGTCAGGATGAATCGTTGGTTTGTGCGAGGTTTTATCCTTGTTTCCACGGCAGGTCTGCTTCCGGGCATGGCCCTGGCGCAGGAAGGGAGTGTGGACCAGGCGCGGGAAGCGCTGGCCAAGCAGGAAGGAGACGAGGACGCTTCACAACAGCTTGAAGAGGTGTTCCAGGCTGCAGAGAAGAACTATTCGCTGCAGAAGAAGGGTTCCCATTCATTGAATTATTCGTTCGACTATTCCTACACGGCAGACCAGCGGCTGGATCTGGCCATCACCAATGGATCAGTGAGAAACCTGGACGTGGTGCCGTCGGCAACCCACAGCTTCACCAATTCCTTTTCCTACGATTACGGCCTGTTGGACAACCTGACGGTGGGTACCCGTATTCCGCTGGTCGTCAAATACGACACTCAGGACGAGCTGAATATCTATGATTTTGGCGATATTTCTTTTACCGGGCGCTGGCAGCCATTTGCCTACGTTCCAGGCAAGATGTCGACCACCTTGTTCGGAACCCTCTCCACAAAGACCGGCGTCAGCCCCTACGAGATAGACATCAACGAGCAGCTGTCCACCGGCAGTGGCTACTATTCCATCGGGGGTGGAGCGAGCCTGTCCAAGGTCCTGGATCCGGTGGTGGTGTTCGGCTCAGTGAGCGCCACCTATAACTTGCCGGCTGAAGATCTGCAGCAGGTGCGTGGTGCACGTCTTCTGGAAGAGGTGGACCCTGGCTTCGGGCTCTCCGGGTCCGCCGGTTTCGCCTACTCCCTGTCCTACGACATTTCTCTCAGCATCTCGGCCCAGCTCAGCTACAGCGACGAAACCGTCCTGACCTTCACGAATGGCGACCAGGCCGTCGCCCAGGACCAGATGACGGGGTTTATGAGCATGTCTCTGGGGACCCGTATCAGTGATACCACCATTGTAAACACGAGTTTGGGTATCGGTCTTACCGAGGATGCCCCGGACTTCTCCCTGGGGGTCTCCCTGCCCATTAACTTCTCCGGTCTCAAAGAGTGATTGGTGTCGTTGACGATCTACGGGAAGGGAAGGATTTCATGGGACAGAGAAACCACAACCGTCAGATTCTCGCGGCACTGGTTGCCACGACCCTTTCTTGCGGTGCCCAGGCCCAGCTGGCGCAGAACCTGACCATTCATCCCAAGGCACTGGCACTTGGCAACGCCGTGACCGCCGATCCGCCCGGGATCATGGCGATTCACTACAATCCTGCTGGCCTGACCAAACTGGACGGGCGTCAGCTGGAAGTGAATCTGATGAGCGTCTATCTGGACATTGACGCGGATTTCACGGCACCGGAAGGCTATGAGATTTTCGGTATCGACGGCCTTGAAACGGATCCACTGACCGGAAAGCAGCGGGACCCGGTTGCCAATACCCGCAGCCATACCAACAACGTGGCCCTGTATCTGCCGGGTTACGGTATTCTCCGCGCGCCCCCGGGACCGGCCCTGGCGCCGTCAGCAGGTATCAGTATCAACCCGCCGGGCTCCAAACTGACCTTCGGGAATGCCTTTTACCTGCCGTTGGCAGCCGGTTTCTACCGTGATAAGGATGACCCTGGCCGTTACCAGCCCCAGGCCACGGCGCTGCAGCGCACGACTTATCTCTCACCCACGGTCGGTTATGAAATCAATGACGACTGGTCCGTGGGTGCCGGTATCCACCTGTCCCATATGGGAATCGCGGCAGACCAGTACATGCGGGCGCCCAACCTGCTGCTGGGGGTGGCTGAAGTTCTGCAGGACGCATTCAACTGCGAGAGTGGTGACGAGCCCCTGCAGCCCTGGCTAGCGCTTTGTGGCGGTAATGTCGGTCCCTGGGACGATATCGGTGCTCTGAGTATCAACGTTCAGGAAACCCTGTCACCCACCTATGCACTAGGGGTGATGTGGGAGCCAACTGATTGGTTCAGCTGGGGGGCGAGCTATACCTCTGAAGCTGAAATGAACATGAAGGGCACCTTCGAAATCCAGTACACCGATGACTGGTCCGGCTTCTGGCAGAGAGTTAACGGATCGGTGCTGGGTGCGATTACCTCGGCGATCCTGAGTCTTCCGTCCGGTGCGCCCAAGGAATCCGGCAACGTCAGTATGGATCTGGTGTATCCCCAGCACTTCCAGACTGGTATCAGTGTTGACGTGCATCCGAAACTGACCCTCAACGCCGACATTGGCTGGACCGATTACAAACAGTGGGACGCCTTTGTTTTCCGGTTTGATCGTAATCTGGAGTTTCTCAATGCGGCCCGGATCCTGTCGCCGGACAATGCCACGCCGAATACCCTGAGGTTGCCCCTGGGTTTCAAGAGCCAGTGGAACTGGGCGTTTGGCATGGAGTTTCATGCGTCTTCCCGTCTGGACCTGCGTGCTGGCGTGGAAATACGGGATTCGGTTATCCCGGATGATCAGCGACAGGTTATGGCGCCATTCGGTGGGGCAAACCTCTACAGCATCGGTATGGGGTACCAGTGGGATAAGGACACCGAAATCGACATGAATCTCAGTTATCTTCATTCGGTGGAGTCGATTCCCACGGACACCAGCTGTAATCTGAACTGCGACAACATCACCAACATTATCTACAACCCCTATGCAGGCCTGGATGTCAAAACCTCGCTACGGGTTGTGATGGCGGGCCTCAGTTTCCGGACCAAGTTCTGAGTGGTGCCATTGACCAGAGGGTAGTCATTCGCAGTGATTAACGGCTCTTTACGGAAATCAGCCTTGTGCCTTTCTCTGGCAGCAGTTCTCGGAGGCTGCCAGATTGGCGGGTCTACGGTGTCGGAACGGGAAGGTTATTTCACGTGGGTAGACGAGCAGGGCAGGGTTCGATACTCACCGATAACCGGAGCCGAGCAGAAAGACTTGAATCGTGAGTCTGCAGAGGTAGTTGAAGAGGTAGTTGAAGAGGTAGCTGAAGAGCAGCGCGATCCGGAATCCGAGAAACACCCGGTGCAGTCAGATAGTGGGGCGAGCCCGGAGTCAGGACCGCAGGAAAACACCGAGTACACACTCGAAAACTACCCGGATGCCGGCGAGCTTGAAAAAGATGGCTACGTTCGGCCGGGGGAGCGGCAACCCTATTTCACCTGGCGAGACGCCGAGGGCAATGTCCGGGTCAGCTATTACCGGCCGGACATCCGCTCTGATCTTGAGAAAGGGCTGGTGGAGCCACCCGTTCAGATCACCGAAGCCAGCGTTTACCGTGCAGGTCCCGATGGCGCAGGCCACGCTCCGGTAGAGGGCTATGATCCGGACGCCTTTGCCATCCTGGGCATTGAGGCTTCAACAGACGATTTCTTTGCCCGGTTTTCAGCGACCTGTTGCGATTCCATGGATGCCGCCAGTCGACAAGGGTGGCAATCGGGACGGGAGTTTGGCGTTACCCTCTCGGATCGTTCAGCTACATATCCGTTTCTTACCGGAACCAGCCCCTATCAACTGATTGCACTTCCGGACGCGGATAAGCACGGCAGTCTTGTCATACGCCTGCGCTCCTATGCCAAAGACGGGGTGGTGGTGCCCTCCCTGGTGTTTCTCGATGAGAAGATGGCGCCGTTAAGGCTGGTAACAGACCTGGTTATGGATTTTACCCCCGAGAACTGGCACCGGCGCGGCTATCTGGAAGCATGGGTTCCTGCTTTTCCGGGCCAGGGAGAGCGTTGGCTTGTCCTGTTTACCCGAGAGCAGGACCTGGAGGGCCAGACCGTTATAGAGACCCGTGCCGGCCCCGAGAAAATTTCCCACATCAGGCACGGTGAAATTGGCCTGATGCAGGTGGAGGAGTGAGGGTTCAGTCTTCAGGTTTGCTCAGGTCCAGCCACTGCTGGGATAGCCAGTAGTAACTGCCATCGCCCGCAGGGTGGGTGCAGTTGTAGCGGAATCGCCGGCTATTGAAGGCCTCAGGGGCCTTTACTTCCACATTGCCATCAGTCACGTCAAAGTCGATACGTCCCTGACCGGAGGCAAAGCAGGTCAACCGGTTGGCATCAATGGGTTCAACCAGCGGGAAAACCAGGGTGGGCGGATTCTCCGAGATCACCCCGTCCGGCAGCTCGCCGGTATCAACAGGGAAGGCTTTGCTGCGAAGTTTGTTCTCAAGGCTCCCCAACTGTCCGTAGGCGTTTGCCATCGGAAAACGCGGCAATCGGGTTTTCTCGGTTTGTTGGCCGATGGCGCCGGATTGCTGGCCAAAACCGTACCAGCCCCGCTCGGCCACTTTGCGCTCCAGTGCTTCGTCAAACTCGCCGTAAGGGTACGCAAACATGGGTGCAGGCGCCTTCAATTCCCTGGAGAGGGTCCCCTGGGCTGAGTCGAGACTGCTGGTAACCCTGGCTTGCCAGTCACTCTGACTTTCGTTCGGTTTCCGGGCGAGATGCCCATGGTCAGCGCTGTGGTTGGCAATCGTTACGCCCGAACGTTCGGCCAACTCCCGAATCTGATCCCAGGTCATGTAGCCGTTTCGGCCAACGGCTTCTGTATTTACAAAAATCGTGTAGGGATAGGCCTTGTCGGCCAGCAGCGGCGCCGCCGTATGGTAGACGGAGTCGTAGGCGTCATCGAAGGTAATGGCGATGTGATTACCTTGCCCATCGGTACCGGCCAGCGTTGTTTCGGTGCCTTGCTGTAGATCCACAACGTCCAGCTCCAGATCCAAGATCATGTTCAGTTGGCCCTCGAAAAGAGACACAGACGTGCTGGTAGCGGGCGGCGTTGAATCACTGACATGATGATACTGCAGGACAACGAGGTCAGCGCGGGCTGAGATGGCGGTCGCCGTAATCGCGACGAGAAGGGAAAGTTTCAGGAATGCTGTGAGCGGCATATCGTCTCCTGTATTTATCGGCCCTGGCCAGATCGAAAAGGCCGGTCAGATGCTGTGACGGAAGTGGGCTTTCAGTACCGCAAAGGCCTGATTGAGATGCTGAATGGTTTCGGTCTTGCCGCCGCGGTCCGGGTGAGCGTGCATGACCGCCCGGCGGAATCGCTGTTTGACCGTTGGAAAGTCTGTAGGGACAGCCTGAAATCCCAGTACTTCGGCGGCTTCCCTGGCTTCGGATTGCGCCGGTGCCTGGCCTGGAGCACCTGCCCAGAAATCATTCATCATCTGTTGAATGGCTTCCTCCGGCAGACGGTACTGGGAAAGATCCAGATAGAATTGACGAAGTGTGTCGACACTGTCCGGAACCCCTTCGCCACCGACCACCGACTGTGACTCGATCCGGATGCTCAAGGGCGAAATTTTCAGGCTCTCGCCGGTTTCGGATAACTGGTCACGAAGACGGTAGAGCACGTGAAACAACAGAAAATGCACCGGATAGAGTTTTTCCGGTTCGCTGAAAACAACCTGTCCAAGCAGTTCCCAGGGCGGTCTCTGAAGCGCCTTGATCAGCGATAATTCATTCAAGCCCGCCGGTGCCGATCTGAGTTCGTGCTCAACGGCCACCAGCAGGTGCTGAATCTGCTGCTCCAGGCAGTCATCATCATCCACAGTCCTGGGATGAGAAGCATTGATGGGAGAATGGCTGTCTGTCATAGGACTCATGTTAGGGCACTGCGGCCCATCAGGGAAGTGCGGCCACCTGCGGAAGTCCACCCATGAACAGGGCGGTGGAGAACCGGGTCGCCGTTAACGCTTCCGCATCCGCCGACTCCGGGTTGCTGTGGGCGCGCCTTGCCAGCGTCAGGCTGGTCTCGTAGGCGACGCCGAAAAAAGCGGCGCACAGGTACTCGTACTCAATCCGGGGAAGAAGCCCGCGTTCCATCGCCTCGCGAACATCTTCTTCCAGAGATAACATGGCCAGGCCGAGAATATCCGAACCGAACAGTTCCCGAAGTGCCCGGTCATTGCGGTGAGCGAGTTCATACACCAGCGGATCCCGGGCGGTCGCGGTATAGAGGGCCAGGTAGGCGTAGTGGATGAAATCCTCAGGATTGTCGGCTGCCCGCCGCTGTTGGCTGAGATTGTTGTTCAGATTGGTCAGGAAGTCGGTAAGCAAGGCCGCGAAAATATCCTGCTTGCTTGAGAAATAATTGTAGAAGGTGCCGGCTGCAAGACCCGTTCGCCGAACGATGTCGCGGATGGTTGAGTTTTCGTACCCCCGCTCGCGAAAACACTCCCGGGCGGCATGCAGGATTGCCCTGCGGTTCCGGATACGGTTCTGTTCCCGTTTGCCTGTGATCTCTTCACCCGATTGCAACATATCCATGTCGGTATCCTGTCCCTGAATCCATGTGACGCGTATAATCCCACGTCCACTTGCCTTATGAACGTAGTTGGTATGTCCGAAGCAATGATCGCCAGTTCCGAACAGTCTATCAACCCAGAGCGGGAGCGCCGCCAGAAACTGGAATTGAACAAGCTGCAGAAACGTCTGCGCCGCGAAGTCGGGCAGGCGATTGCCGATTTCTCGATGATTGAAGCCGGCGACAAAGTCATGTGCTGCCTCAGCGGCGGCAAAGACTCTTACGCACTGCTCGATATTCTGCTCAACCTGCAGAAGAGCGCCCCGGTTTCGTTTGAGCTGATTGCCGTCAACCTTGATCAGAAACAGCCCGGCTTTCCGGAAGAGGTGTTGCCCGAATATCTGTCCTCCATGGGTATCGAGTATCACATCATCGAGAAGGACACCTACAGCATTGTTAAGGAAAAAGTGCCGGAAGGGAAGACGACCTGCGGCCTGTGTAGCCGTCTACGCCGGGGAATTCTCTATAATTTCGCGGAAGAGCATGGGGTTACCAAGATTGCCCTGGGCCACCACCGGGACGATCTGTTGGAAACCCTGTTCCTGAACATGTTTTACGGCGGCAAGCTGAAGTCCATGCCTCCGGTGCTGCACAGTGACGATGGCCGCAACACGGTTATCCGGCCGCTGGCCTACAGCCGGGAAAAAGACATCGCCCGCTACGCGGGTCTCCGCGAATTCCCCATCATCCCCTGCAACCTGTGTGGTTCCCAGGAGAATCTCCAGCGCCAGGTGATCAAGGATATGTTCCAGAGCTGGGACAAGCAGCATCCCGGACGGTTGGAAACCATGTTCCGGGCCATGTGCAATGTGGAACCCTCGCACCTGGCGGATACCAATCTCTACGATTTCAAGGAAGGCAAGCGCCTCGGTGGCAAGCGCCAGGCCGTACAGACGGCTGAACCCGAGACCGCAACTGACTTCGGTCGCCTGGATGTCCTGAATATCTAGCCGGCTAGTGTCCGGCCAGATGCAGGAAAGGCAGTGTCCAGAGTCCGAACAGGATAAGCAGGCCGCCGGTCACCTTCCGGAACAGTTGATGGCTCTGTAAACCCCGGATCCAGTTGGCCGCGAAACCCGTGGCCAACATGGAGGGAAGCGTGCCGAGCCCGAAAAACAGCATGGTCAGCGCGGCCGAGCCCACTGTCGGTTGCAATGCTGCCCAACCGAGCGTGCTGTATACCAGTCCGCAGGGCAGCCAGCCCCAGAGCGCTCCAAGAGCAAGTGCCTGTCCGCCGTGATTCACGGGCAGGAAGCGGCGGGTCAGCGGGGAGAGGCGCGCCCAGATTGGAGCACCCACCCGCTCAACGTAGCGAATTCCCTGCCACCACTGGCCCATGGACAAACCCATGAAGATCAACAGCAGCCCTGCCAGGGTCCGAAGCACCAGGCCGGCAGAGGCCCACTGGCTGGCGGCCGAGGTACTGGCCAGCGCAACCAGTGTTGCGATCAGGACATAGCTGCCGATGCGCCCGAAGTTGAAGGCCAGAAGCATTACCGTTTGCCGGAACCGGAACCCCCGGCCCACAGGCAGGGCCATGGAGAGGGAAGCGCTGATGCCGCCGCACATGCCGAGGCAGTGCGTGCTGCCTAGCAATCCGATCAGGAAGGCGCTCGGGTAACTGAGGTAGAGTTCCGGATTCATCCTTTTTGGGACTTATCCTCACCCGTATCAGCGGTATCGCTGACTTCAGCTGTTTGCTCCGGGGTTGGCTCCCCGGCAGCCGGTTTGTCGGTGCGAGCGTCGTCCGGGATCATATCCTTGTCGTCATCGTAAAGTATCCGATGCGCCGGGCCTTCGAGATCATCGTACTGACCGTTCTTGACCGACCATGTGAACAGGGCGACGCCTACCGCCACCAGTATGAGCATCACCGGGACCAGAAACATGACGATTTGCACGGTGCAACCTCGCAGAAAAGATTAGAAGTTCACGGTATCAGGACAACGCCTGGGCGCCAACCGCGAGATTGTCCTGACTCTTCCGACTCGGTGCCTTGCCAAGCCGCAGCGCATTCAGAACGACCACCAGAGAGCTGAGAGACATGCCAATTGCTGCCAGCCAGGGTGGGACCATTCCGGCCGCGGCCAGGGGAAGCGCCAGCACATTGTATATGAGAGCCCACCATAGATTCTGGCGGATGATGCGCTGGGTCTGGCGACTGGTTTTAAGGGCTTCGACCAATTGCAGCAATTGACCATTCAGCAGTACTGCATCAGCTTTCAGTTGGGTCAGGTCGGCAGCCGTGCCCATGGCCACCGAAATTCCGGCGCCAGCCATAGAGGGCAGATCGTTCAGACCGTCGCCCACCATCATAATTTGCCGGCCCTCGGCTTGCAGCTTCTCCAGCACAGCCAGTTTATCTTCTGGGGAGGCTTGTCCGATAGCCTCGTCAATGCCCAGTATGTCTGCCACCTGGTTTACATGCCCGGAACGGTCGCCACTGAGGAGCAGGGTGCGAATGCCGGAATCCTGAAGAGCTTTGATGGCTGCCCGGGCATCGTCACGGGGCTGGTCGTCGAGCCTGAAACAGGCCAGCCACTCGTGGTCAGAGGCCAGCCAGATTTCCATACCCTGATGCGGATCCTTTTGTGGCGCTGGCGCGGTGGTATGTTGTTCGACAAACCCCCTGTGGCCGATGAACAGCTGCAGGTCTCCCAGCCGGCCTGAAAGCCCACCGCCAATGTGATTTTCCACATGTTCGACCGCAGCAGTGGTTCGACGGTGAAATACTTTGGCTATGGGGTGCTCGGAGTATTTCTCCAGGCCCGCGGCAAGCTTGAGGCAAGTCTGCTCATCCATGCTGCCAACGATTGTGGTGCCGGCCAGGCTGAGCTCGCCCCGTGTGAGTGTCCCGGTTTTATCGAAGACCACGGTGTCAATCGTGTTCATTGATTCAAGGGTATGCCCCCGAGTCGGGAGAAAACCAAGCCGCCGGAGCCTGACTGTTGCCGAGGTAATGGCAGTCGGTGTCGCCAGGGAGAGCGCGCAGGGACACGTCACCACCAGAACAGAAAGTGTGATGTCGAAGGCGTTGTCGGCACCGGCCAGCCACCAGCCTATCCAGACAACTGGTGCCAGAATCAGAACCCGCCCGACGAATTTTCCGGCCATCCTGTCGGCCATCATTGCAACGCGCGGTTTTTCCGACTGCACGCGGTCCAGCACTCGCAGAATGCCTGAGAGCCGTGTCTGGGTGCCGGCCTTGACCACCCTGACATCGAGCGGATTTTCCCCGTTTACGCTCCCGGCGTGGACAGTATCCCCGGGATGGCGGGTTTCAGGGAGGTATTCCCCGGTTAAGGCTGCTTCGTTCAGGGTTGATTCTCCCCGCACAATCTCGCCATCGACGGGCAGGGTTTCGCCGGGGCGCACACGAACGATATCGCCTGGCCGGATCTTATGGGCAGGGATAATGTCGGTAGTATCGCCCTGGACCAGTGTGGCGACGGTCGGCTGAAACCCTGCAAGCGCATTGCCTGTCAGGCCTGCCCGGTAGCGGGCCTGAACTTCAATGTAGCGCCCGAGCAGGAGGAAAAAGGTGAACATGCAAACGGACTCAAAGTACACTTCCTCGCCGCCAAAGACGGTTACCCACGCGCTGGCGAGGTAGGCGAGTCCGATGGCAATGGCAACCGGCACATCCATGGTCAGATGCCGGCTGCGGATATCCCGTTGGGCATTGCGGAAAAAAGGTGCAGCGCTGAAGAGCACCACGGGGGTAGCGACCAGAAGGCTGAACCAGCGAAAGAAGCTGACGAACTCGGGCGACAGCTCGCTGACCAGTTCGAAATAAAGGGGAAACGCCAGCATCATGCTCTGGAACGAACCGATTCCGGCAATGGCGAGGCGGATGAGCATGGACCGATGCTCGGCCTTGAGCGCCTGTTCCGCCTCGTCTGCCTGGTAGGGGCGGGCGGTGTAGCCGAGCTCGTGGATCGCGATCAGCAGGTCACTCAGCCGAACCTGATCCGGGGACCACACCAGGCGCGCACGTTGGGTGGTATGGTTTACCGAGAAGGAGTCGACACCGGGCTGCTGCTTCATATGGTTTTCAAGCAGCCAGATACAGGCGGCACAGGTGATGCCACCAATCAGCAGTTGCGCTTCCTGTGCGCCTTTTACCGGTGCAACAAACGACTCCTGAACCAGAGGGTGATCAAGCTCTCTGATTCGGTTCAGTTCCGCCGGGGTCAGCTGCTTTGGGGTAACGGCCGGTTTGGTCCGGAAATCATAGAACCCGGCGAGACCCTCGCTGCGAATGGTCTGGCACACCGCTTTGCAGCCCTGGCAGCAGAAGTGACGGGTAGAACCTTCGAGCTCGAGGGTGATGGGCGGCTCACCGTCCGCTGGCTCACCGCAGTGAAAGCAATCCAGCCTGGTCAACCTTGGGCAGACCCCCCGGCCTTGACTGTAATTCCGTCTTCAGCTGGCAGCCAGGCTTCGCCTTTTAATCGCCACTCGTTAGCTGGACCCCGTAGATCGTAGTACCAGCGGCCGTCTATGTCATTGAGGAGCTTACCGGCAAAGCGCCCTGGAGCGATTTGCTGGAATTGAACAGTGCGATCCTTGTCGGAAAGCGTTGGATGGAACAGGTTCAGGATCAGATACGGGAAATCCGCCGGACCCTCAACGGTGTTCAGGTTGACGGTGATATTTTTGCTCTGGAAATCAATCTGGGCCTCCATACCGAGATCTTCCGCCTTCTGGTCTCTTGCTATGGACATGTTAATTCCGCGCCCTTCTTTGGACCAGTCGTCGGTGACCATCGCATTTTCTGTGCTGACAGCGATAGTGATGGCAACGGCGCAGTAAATGATGGACGCCCCCGGAAAAATCAGCAGGAACCAGAACCAGGGTTGGCGGTACCAGGGTGCTACGGGTGTTTCAGTAGTCATAAATCAATGTCTCATTCAAACGGTCAGTGCTGCACGATCGACGATCAGCGCGTTGGACCGACAAATCGGCTTTCAGTTTCAAGGCTCAGCGAAGAATCGGTCTCGGATTGTGCCCTGAACAGGATATCGTTATTGGATTCGGTGATGGATTCCGGCGGCACGTCGACTACGGTCGGCAGTGAGCGGTTTTCACCACTTTCAACGGTTACCGAAGTGTCCGTCAGGATCCGGATCCCCTCCAGGCCAGTCACTGACAGAGTGAAGGTTTGGGGAACTTCGGTCATGTTGGCGATTTTTAGGGTGTAGGAGTTCTCAATCCGCCCCTCGCCATTGAAACTGTAAAGAGCACCGCGATCCCGAAGAGCATCCATCTGGGCTGGCACACGGGTGGCGATGGTGAAGATAATCGCGGCAATCATCAGTGACAGCACCGCGCCATAACCGAAGGTTCTTGGTCGCAGGAGTTTGGAGGTCTTGCCTTCAAGTTCATTCTCCGTGGTGTAACGGATCAGCCCCCTCGGGTAATTCATCTTGTCCATGATCTCGTCACAGGCATCAATGCACAGCGCACAGCCGATACATTCGTACTGAAGGCCGTCCCGGATATCAATGCCCGTAGGACATACCTGAACACACTGGCCGCAGTCGATACAGTCGCCCAGACCGGCCTCGGCCGGATCCACGCCTTTTTTGCGGCCGCCCCTGGGCTCGCCACGATTCGGATCGTAGGAAACCACGCGAGTGTCGGGGTCAAACATCACCGACTGGAAGCGGGCATATGGGCACATGTAGAGGCAGACCTGCTCCCGCATCCAGCCCGCATTCAGGTAAGTGGCAACGGTGAAAAAACCAACCCAGAAGTAGGCCCAGCCATTTGCCTGTAATGTGAAAAGGTCGCCCAGCAGCTCGCGAATAGGGTAGAAGTAGCCAACAAAGGTCAGGCCGGTGGCAAGGGCAATCAACAGCCAGACGGCGTGTTTGGCGGACTTTTTGACCAGTTTCCCGGCTGATCGGGGAGATTTGTCCAGCTTCATGCGCTTGTTACGGCTGCCCTCGATCCGTTCCTCGACCCACATGAAGATAAAGGTCCAGACGGTTTGCGGGCAGGTATAGCCGCACCAGACCCGGCCGAACAGAGTTGTGACGAAGAACAGACCGAAGGCGGCGATAATCAGCGTGCCCGAAAGCAGAATAAAGTCCTTGGGAAAGAAGGTAACGCCGAAGAGGTGAAATTCGCGGGCTGGCAGATTGAAATAAATCAGTGGTTGCCCGTCAAGCGTAATCCAGACAAACAGGAAATACATGCCCATCAACATGGTCAGGCTGACATTCCGGATTCGCTGAAAGGAGCCTTTAACTTCCTTTACGTAAATTTTCTTGCGGCTGGCGTAGAGTTCGACGGTTCCGGATTTATTGTTGTCGCCGGAGGGATCAGAGGATGGGTCAACCTGTTTGACCGGGATCTCACTGCTCATCGTTACCTCCAGAAAAACTGTAATGCGGGACAACAGGCCCTGGGACTGCTGATCTTTTCAAGCCTGTGCCCGCAGGGCAGACACAGGGTTGAAAAGACCGGTCCGGGGCAACCCCCGGCCGGGTGACTCAGTTAGACAGGCTGTATACGTAAGCTGCCAGAATCTGAATCTGATCCTCTGAGAGGCGACCCTGCTGAGCGGGCATCTGATTCTGACGGCCATTCATCACGGTTTCCTTGATCCACTCGTAGTTGGATCCGTACAGCCAGGTGTTGTCCGTCAGGTTGGGGGCGCCCATGGCCTCCATGCCTTTGCCCTCGGGGCCATGACAGGCCACACAGGCCTGAGCGAAAACTTGTTCGCCTGCTTTGGCAGCTTCGGCGTCTTTTTCCCGACCGCTGAAGCTCAGAACATAGTTCACAACCTGATCCACCTGCTCGTTGGTCATGCCGGGCATGGTGCCCTTGGCCGGCATATTACCCATACGGCCATTGTGCAAGGTTTCCAGGATTGCTTCCGGTGTTCCGCCCCACAGCCAATCGTCGTCGGTCAGGTTGGGGAAGCCAACCTGGCCACGAGCGGCAGAGCCGTGGCAAACCGCACAGTTGTTGGCGAACAGACGCTGGCCTATTTTCATGGCATCGCTGTTCTCGGCCAGTTCGGGAACCGGAGTCTCACCGTACTGGGCGTATATCGGGCCGTATTTTTCCTCGGCCTCGGCGACCTCTGCTTCCCACTGATTAGTGGAAGTCCAGCCAAGCAGACCCTTATAGTTGCCCAGTCCCGGGTAGAGGGCCAGGTAACCGAGGGCGAAAACACAAGTGGCCAGGAACAGGTAAAACCACCACTTTGGCAGTGGGTTATCGTATTCCTCAATGCCATCAAAGGAATGGCCCATGGTGCGGTCGGTTTCGGTATCGGTTGTCTGGCTCTTGCGGGTTGCCCAAAGCAGCCACCAGCAGCCGAACACGGTACCGAGCACGATCACACTGATCCAGATGCTCCAAAAGGTACTCATTCTTTTTTCTCCGTTTTTTCCTGTTCGAGCGTACGCTTTTCCACGTCGTCATCGTCGAAGGGCAGGTGAGCTGCCTCGTCGTTGGCCTTCCTGCGGTGGGCGCTGTAGGCCCACCAGACGATTCCCAGGAAAACCGCCATTACCAGAAGTGTGTGAATGCCGCGTAACTCATTAATATCCATGGTTCACCGTCTGTCTGAAATCACAGTACCCAGCTGTTGCAGGTACGCGACCAGCGCTTCGATTTCGAATTTACCTTCCACCTGAGCGGCTGCTTCGGCAATCTGCTCGTCGGTGTAGGGCACGCCCAGAGTCTGAAGTGTCTCCAGCTTGGCAGCGGTCTTGCTGTGGTCGACCTTGTCTTCAAACAGCCAGGGGAATGCCGGCATGTTGGATTCAGGCACTACGCTGCGCGGGTCGTACAGATGCTGGCGCTGCCAGGCATCGGAGTAGCGTCCGCCAACACGGGCCAGATCCGGACCGGTGCGCTTGGAGCCCCACAGGAACGGGCGGTCATAAACAAACTCGCCCGCAACGGAGTAGTGGCCATACCGCTCGGTTTCCGCCCGGAACGGGCGGATCTGTTGGGTATGGCACACATGGCAGCCTTCGCGGATGTAGATGTCCCGGCCTTCCAGTTCGAGCGCTGACAGGGGCTCAAGCCCCTCTACCGGCTCGTTAACTTCTTTCTGGAAAAACAGAGGCACTACTTCGGCCAGAAAGCCGCCACTGATGGTCAGGATGATCAGTACGATCATCAGACCAATATTTTTTTCGACAATTTCGTGTTTCATCTGATCTCTCTCCCGTTACGCCGGCTGAGTTGCCGCGTTATCTTGCGCAACCGCATCTTTCTGACGCACGGTCATGTACACGTTGTAAGCCATGATCAGCATGCCTGACAGGAAGATGACGCCGCCGAGGAACCGGACGAAGTAGCCAGCGTAGGATGCCTCAAGAGATTCAACGAAGCTGTAGGTCAGCGTGCCGTCTTCGTTAACCGCACGCCACATCAGGCCCTGCATGATGCCGTTAACCCACATTGCAACGATGTACAGTACGGTGCCCACAGTGGCGAGCCAGAAGTGCACGTTGATCATCGCTGTGCTGTACATGCCCTGGAGTCCCCAAAGCTTCGGTACCAGGTGATAAACCGCGCCGATACTGATCATGGCTACCCAGCCCAGAGCACCGGAGTGAACGTGGCCGATGGTCCAGTCAGTGTTGTGGGAGAGTGCGTTCACGGTCTTGATGGACATCATCGGACCTTCGAAGGTGGACATGCCGTAGAACGACAGGGAAACCACCAGGAAGCGCAGAATCGGGTCAGTGCGCAGTTTGTGCCATGCGCCTGACAGAGTCATCATGCCGTTGATCATGCCACCCCAAGAAGGTGCGAGCAGAATCAGGGACATCACCATGCCGGCTGTCTGTGCCCAGTCCGGCAGGGCGGAGTAGTGCAGGTGGTGGCCGCCGGCCCATACATAGGTTGCGATCAGGGCCCAGAAGTGAACGATCGACAGGCGATAGGAGTAGACCGGACGATTGGCCTGCTTGGGAACGAAGTAGTACATCATGCCCAGGAAACCTGCGGTCAGGAAGAAGCCTACTGCGTTATGTCCATACCACCACTGCATCATGGCGTCGGTAACGCCCGCATAGGCAGAGTAGGACTTGAACGCACCGGCTGGCAGCGCCATGTTATTCCCGATATGAAGCACTGCAACGGTCAGGATAAAGGCGCCATAGAACCAGTTAGCCACATAGATATGCGGTGTGGCCCGTTTCATGATGGTTCCGAAGAACACCAGAGCGTACGTCACCCAGACGACCGCAATGGCGATATCGATCGGCCACTCCAGTTCGGCGTATTCCTTCGACGTGGTAAGGCCCAATGGCAGGGTAATGGCTGCCGCGACAATGATCGCCGTCCAGCCCCAGAAAGTGAACGCAGCCAGGCTATCCGAAATCAGTCGAGCCTGGCACGTGCGCTGAACGACATAATAGGAGGTAGCAAACAGGGCACTTCCACCAAAGCCGAAAATAACGGCGTTGGTATGCAGCGGCCGGAGACGGCCGAAGTGGGTAAAGGGCAGGTCGAGGTTGAGGGACGGCCAGACCAGCTGTGCTGCAATCAGCACACCCAGCGCCATACCTACAATACCCCATACCACTGTCATGATGGCGAATTGTCTCACCACCTTGTAGTTGTATGTCAGGTTTGCATTTACTGTGCTCATAGCCTTACCAATGGGTTTAAAGTGGGGAAATATGCGGGCGCAAGTATGGAGAAACGATTAGCTGTTTGCAATGACTCAGGTCAAGTCCTGACATCCGTCAAATGCGCCGAAATCAGCAACATGGCTTCCTTTTCAGTGCCGTTATTGGAGTTGTTTCAGCTAAGGGAATGTGTGTTGCCTGAGTGCAATAATAGTCGCTTAACTGGATGAGGTGAATTCTGTGGAGTTGATTAAGACCAAAGGCTATGGGAATGAGCCGAAAGTTGTACTGATTTTGGCCCACGGCGCGGGTGCGCCGGCCGATTCGACCTTCATGGAGGAGCTTTCGGCAGCGCTGGAGCAAGAGGGCATTGAGACAGTACGTTTTGAGTTCCCGTATATGCAGAAAAGGCGTCTGGATGGAAAGAAGCGACCGCCCGACAGAGAGCACGTGTTGCTGGACTGTTTTACCCGGGTGGTCGACCAGGTTCGATCAGATTGCGGATCTGGCAGCAGGGTACTGGTGGGTGGCAAATCCATGGGTGGACGCATGGCAAGCATTCTGGCGAGCCGTCGGGAAGGTATTGATGGTGTCGCCTGCTTTGGTTATCCCTTCCATCCGCCCGGTAAGCCCGACCGCTGGCGTACCGGGCACTTCCAGGATGTGAGCTGCCCTATGCTGGTGCTTCAGGGGACAAGGGATCCGTTCGGGAAACCGTCCGAGATGGCTGGCCATGAGCAGGAGTTGGAGGGAATCCGTTTGCTCTGGCTGGAAGGGGGTAATCATGATTTCCAGCCGCTGAAAAGCCAGCCACAGACCCAAAAGGAGCTGATCGTGGCGGCTGCCCGGGAAACCCGGATCTTTGTGGACGAGCGGCTTTGAGCCTCATCTCTACTGCACCCCGACAGCCTCAGAGAGCTCAGCGCGGTTGCGGCCTTTGCTTTTTGCACGGTACAGGGCCTCATCGGCCCGCTCGAACAGTTGGTTCTGGGTCTCTCCGGAGTCGAGTGATGCGATACCTGCGCTGAGGGTTATTCTCACTTTGGTGCCGTCTGGGGAGAGCAGTGGCGTCCTGGCGATGTCTTGCAGCAATGCAGAACAGACATTCAAAGCTCCGTTTGCATCGGTTCCGGGCAGCAGTAACGCAAACTCCTCACCACCGAATCGGATGGCAACATCCCGGGGGCGTTTCACGTGCCGGGTCAGCATTTCGGCGATGAACTGAAGGCAGCTGTCCCCAAAACCATGGCCCCAGGTGTCGTTAATGTTCTTGAAATGGTCGGCATCGACCAGCGCCAGGGTCAGTGGCTGGGACGTGCGCCGAGCTTCGGCGCACAATTCCGGAAATATGTTGTTCAGGTGCCTTCGATTGTAAAGGCCGGTCAGGGCGTCGTTCAGGCTCAGTGTCGATAGCTTGCGGTTGGCCTTTTCCAGTTCCCGCATGGTGTTCCGCAGCTGCGCGGTACGTTCATGCACCTTGAATTCCAGTTCTGTCCTTGCATTGTGTTCCACGTCCAGAAGCTTCTGGTTAAGCAGACGCCACCTTTGCACCATCGCATAGTTCAGCAGGATCACCTGTCCTCCCACTGCTGATTGCATCAGCGCCTCCCGTGCAAGAAAGTCATGCAGATAGCCAAAAGCCGCCAGAGCATAGATCAGACCACCAACGAGCATGATCAGCCAGGCCAGCAGATACCACATAGCCGGCTGATACCCCTGTTTCCAACGAACCGCTGCGATGATGAACAGGCTTGAAATAACCGTCAGTGCGAGAACGGTATTGAGCAGAATGGTTTTGTTGTAGGGCAGTATCAGTGTCAGTGCCAGGAAGCCAATGCAGAACCAGGCCTGCCCTTTGAGGACCGTTTCCGAGATGGTTCCGCGGTCTACTTCCAGGAAGGACCGGCCGAAAAGGATCATGGCCAGGGCGCAAAGGGACAAAGACAGGGGGATGGATGTATTGGCAAAGCCCGGGTTGTCTGGCCAGAAGTACTGGTTCGCGAAGCCGCCCATGGCGAACAGAAAGAGTCCGAGTGCTCCCAGGTAAAACGCGTTGTAGAAGTAATAGCCGGTGCCGGAGCTGAAAAACAGCAACAGGTTGAAGACCGCAAATACCAGGAGCGCGCCGTAGAATAGCCCGTGGGTCAGTGTCAGATGATTACTGCGGGCAATGACTTCCGCCGGGGTTTCAAAGCTGAGCGGCACGTTCAGAGCGCCATTGCTGTGGATCCGGATCGTCAGGGACCGGGTTTCACCGCCATCCAGTGTGACGGGAAGCAGAAAGTACCGGTAGTCTACCGCCCTGGACCCGAAAGGCCGTTGATCTCCGGTAACCAGTGTCTCTGTAGTATCATTCCCCGTCTGCCAGAATGTGACTTCGTCCAGCAGCGGGTAGTTGAGTTTCAGATACCAGGCGGCCCGCTCAGCGCCTGAGTTCCTGACGTGCAGGTGTACCCAGTAAACGGATTTGGTGTGGCTGAATACCAGGTCCCGGCCGTTTGCAGGGGTCCAAACGATATTTCGGGGGAGTTGGTCCGGATTCCTTGCTTCATGTCCGGGCGCGCCCGGCGGCGCACTGTAATAGCAAACGTATTGCATCAGGGAAGCGCGGGCAGCAGTATCGGTGGCCTCGAGGACAGGGCAGTCCGACGCCATCGAACCCGTGTCTGGCAGCGCCAGGGCAGGGGCCAGCAAAAGGCAGAGAATGGCAATCAAACGCAAAACGGACGACATTCATGGCTTCCCGCGGTTATCAGAGCGGGAAGTGTAGCCAGAGAAGACAATCTAAGCTGTTAAACAGTTTCAACTTTTACGGGTTGGTCTCCGACCCTGATTCAGGAAATGCATGGAACAGATTCTTGTGTTTTGCCGGCCAGGCTTTGAAACCGAAGCCGGCCGTGAAATGACCGACTCAGCCACGGAGCGAGGTATTTTCGGGTATTTCGAGCCCCTGAAAGACCAGGGGCTGGTGCGCTTCTACCCGGCAGCTCCGGAAACTGCCGATGATGTGATGGCTCGTCTGTCTCTTGAGGAGCTGGTCTTCGTCCGTGACTGGATTGTCGTTCTCGGGCAATTCAGCCTGCCAGAGACTGACAGGGTCGGTGCTGTTATCGAGGGAATCCGTGGACTTGGGCGCGGTTTTCCGGGTTGTGCGCGGCTGGAAGTCCGGTTACCCGAAAACAACGCGGATGGAGACCTTGGAAACTTTGCCCGAAAGTGGGTGTCTCCGCTCTCCCGCGGTTTGCGGGGAGCCGGTCTCCTGAAGGCTGACCAGAATGCTCCTGCGCCGGCGCGTCTGGAGGTTTTCCTCCCCGATTTTACGTCGGCGGTCGTCGGTTTCAGTCTGGCGGATAACCGGGCACGTTACGTTGGTGGCATCCCGCGCCTGCGGCTGCCGGCATCAGCGCCCAGTCGCTCTGCCCTCAAGCTCGAAGAGGCCTGGAAGGTGTTTCTGCCTCCGGAACAGGAGCTGGACTACCTTGGTGGTGGCAAGAAGGCCGCGGATCTTGGCGCCGCTCCGGGCGGATGGACCTGGCAGCTTGTGCGTCAGGGGATGATGGTAACCGCAGTGGACAACGGCCCAATGAACCCTGAATTGATGGCCTCTGGGCAGGTGGAGCATGTTGAGGCGGATGGTTATGGTTGGCGGCCCAGGCGCGGCATCGACTGGATGGTCTGCGACATTGTGGATCAGCCCCGGAAAACGGCAAAATTGGCTGTGACCTGGCTAGGTGAAGGCCTTTGCCGTTACACGGTGTTCAATCTGAAGTTGCCTATGAAAAAGCGCTATGACGAGTGGCTGATTTGCCGGAACATTCTCGTTGATGGCTTGAAAGAGGCGGGCATCGGTTTTCGCCTTAAAGCCCGCCACCTTTACCATGACAGGGAAGAAATAACCTGTTTCATCGAGCGGACGGGTTAAAAGGCGCTTTGCTCCAGCACTGTAATGTGCTCTTCTTCGTCCATCATGGGGATAAGCTCCAGCATGAGTTCACGGCGCTCATCGGAGTGAAACCATCGATCCCAGTCTGCTTCGGAGCGCCAGTTCGCCAGTGTTATCCGGTGATTGGGGTCGTGGCTATCGAGCAGGGTTTCGCCAGAAATGAAACCGGGGGCACTGACAGCCTGCTGCAGAACCTTGCGCGACCGTTCTTCGTAGGCTGTTTCAAGGGTTTCGGCAATATGGCGTTCGATCAGAACCCGGATCATGAGAAACCTCCAAGTGGTTTAACTGTTATAAACAATAATTTAGCAGGTTTTTACGAAAAATCAGGTTCATTGACAGGAGACGACGTGTGACCGCAACTGACTACGACCTTGAGCTGGACGCCCGGGGCCTTTTCTGCCCGGAACCGGTCATGATGCTTCATAATCGAATCAACGATGTCCAACCTGGTGGCGTGTTGCGGGTTGTGGCGACAGACCCCTCTACCACCCGGGACATACCGAGGTTCTGCCAGTTTCTCGGCCATGAACTGGTGAAACAGCTGGAAGAGGATGATCTGTTTATCTACCTGATACGCCGGGGACAATAGCGATTTTGTCAGTCAGACTTCCGGCTGCAGCGTCTGCAGGTGACCAAGGAATTCCTCCCGATCCATTTCGCCCAGCACTCTTCGTTGGGCAAGTTCTTGCCCGTTGCTGCCATAAAATAGTATGGCTGGCGGCCCGAACAGACCCAGTTCGTCCAGCATGGCCTGCTGCTCGGGCGTGTTGTCCGTCATGTCGATCTGAAGCAGGGTGAAGGGGCTGAGCGCCTGGATTACATCCGGTTTGCTGAAAACATTGCGTTCCATCACCTTGCACGAGATGCACCAGTCGGCGTAGAAATCGAGCAGCACGGGCCGGCCCTGCTCACGAGCCTGTTCTAGCATCGCCTGAATATCCGCTGGGCGTTCGACCCGCACGAAATCAGCGTGCTGAATGCCAGCGGTCCCAATGCCGCCTGACGATGCTGAGGCGATGGTGAATGGTGCCAGAGGTTTTAATGGGTCATTGGCGCCACCCACGGCGCCTGCCAGTAACGCCAGACCATAGGCGAAGAGGACCAGGCCCAGACCTTTACGAGTGCGCTCCCAGCCCGCCTTGGCAGCGTCAAAGGCCCCCAGTTGAACGCCGGTGATGGCGACCAGGAGGCCCCACAGGGTCAATGCCAGCCACCCCGGCACCAGGCGCTCTACCAGCCAGATGGCGACGGCCAGCAACATCACACCATAAAAGTGCTTCACGGCGGTCATCCAGTGGCCAGTTGTTGGCAGGAGCTTCCGGCCACCCACCGCCACCAGAATCAGAGGAATGCCCATTCCAAGTCCGAGCGCAAACAGGGCAACCCCGCCGATTACGGCGTCCTGGGTCGTCGAGATGTACAGCAGGCTGCCAGCGAGTGGCGCAGATACGCAGGGCGATACGATCAGCGCTGACAGGGCGCCGATACCGAAAATACTGAATACCCGACTCCCCGTGAGCCGGTGACTGGCATCATTGAGTGGTTCGCGAATAAAGCGAGGCAGCTGGATTTCGAACAGATCGAACATCGACAGTGCGAAAACGACAAACATCAGCGCAAAGACGCTCAGAACCCAGGGTGACTGCAATTGTGCCTGAAGATTGAAGCTGGCCCCCAGCAGGCCGGTCAGCACGCCGGCCGCAGCGTATGTGAGTGCCATGCCCAGCACATAGCTACCGGACAGGAGCAGGGCATGGCCGGTTGTCCGGGTGTTTCTGCCGGAAACCAGTGAGGAAATAATCGGGACCATGGGCAACACACAGGGGGTGAAGGTGAGTCCCAACCCGAGGAGCAAAAATACACCGGCAATGACCAGGGTGGATTGCTGGGCCAGAAAGCCGGCGAGGCCGGTGGCGGTTTCCGTGTCGACGGGAACACTGTCGCCTGACGCAAAACCAGGTGTTGCGGCGGTCTGTGAGCCGGATCCGCCGCTACCCTGGTAGAAGAGTACATCCCGGGTCTGGGGCGGGTAACACAAGCCTGCTTTGGCGCAGCCCTGGTAGGTTACCTGAAGTTCGGCTTCCCGAAGGCCAGCAGGCAGTGCGACAGGCACACGGGCGTCAACGGGATCAAAGAAAACGGTGGTTTTTCCGAAGAATTCGTCCTCGGTCACCGTGCCTGGCGCCGAGAAAGCGGGTTCGCCCAGGCTTACCTCGGGATTTGTCGCGGTGATGCTGATCCGGTCGCGATACAGGTAGTGCCCGGGCGTGATATTCCAGGAGAGAACCACGGTGTCAGCGTCGGTCGAGAAACTGAAGGGCAGCGCTTCGTCGACGGGCAGAAAGTCGCTACCCTGGCCACCGAAAAGCGAGCCTCCATTGCCGCCGAGTGCCCAGGCGGAGGGGGAACTCAAACACACAAGGGCGAGTGCCAGAATCAGGCCCAGAGGATTTGCCCATGGGCGTTTTATCGTCGTTACTGCAGCAAAAGCCATCATTGATTGTAAGATTTCCCGGTTGGTGTCTCTCTGTTCAGAGTCTTTTCAATTGCGACTGTTACACCGCAATCGGCGCCGGCGCACGCCAGCCATGGACACGACGTGACTGTCAAAGTTCCCTCTGGTATTGGGGGCGGTAAAGTCGCACAATAGCCACCCAATGAATCACAGTCCAAATGATCTTATCATGCTGTTTAATGACCTTTTCCGGGAAGCATACCGGACAGTTCTGGTCAAAGGCAGTGATGAACCTGAATACTTGCCTGCCAGCGATCCGGAAGGTCTCGCACAGGTCGTTTTCGCTCATGGCTATTATGCCAGTGCTTTGCATGAAATAAGCCACTGGTGTATTGCTGGTGAGCACCGGCGCACACTTCATGACTATGGTTACTGGTACTGTCCGGATGGCCGGACACTGCAGCAGCAACAGGCGTTCGAGCAGGTTGAGGTCAAGCCCCAGGCCATTGAGTGGTTGTTTTCGGTGGCTGCAGGGTCCCGTTTTCACATCAGCGTGGACAACCTCTCCGGCGTTGGCGCCGCCGATGAGGAGCGGTTTCGGCAAAGAGTCAGAGACCAGGCAGGTGAGTATCTGGAACAGGGGTTGCCGCCCCGGGCCCAGAGATTTTTTGACTCGCTGGCCACATTTTACGGTACCGGAGAAATCCTAGAAGAACGCTGGCATGAAGATGCCCGACGTATCGCTCCGCTATATTCTGAATCAGGACATTCCCAGGAAAACTGAGACTTTATGACATCTGACCCAAAACACACCGGCGATCTGAGATTCAGCGATCTGAACCTCGACAAACGTTTGCTGGATGCCATTACGGCCATTGGTTTTGAATACTGCACACCCATTCAGGCCGAAACACTGCCCTGGACACTGGCCTGCGAAGATCTGATTGGTCAGGCGCAGACGGGCACCGGCAAAACCGCTGCGTTTCTGATTACGGCGATCCAGAGTTTGCTGGAAACCCCGATTCCCGAAAAGGACCGTTTTGCCTCCGAGCCGAGGGTTCTGGCCCTGGCGCCAACCCGGGAACTGGCGATGCAGATCGCGAAAGACGCTGAGCAACTGTGCCAGCATACCGGCCACAACGTAGTAACCGTTGTCGGTGGCATGAACTATGACAAGCAGCGCGATCAGCTGCAGAATGAGATCGTCGACATTCTGGTTGCTACCCCGGGCCGTCTGATCGATTTTCTCGGATCCCAGGACGTGTTTCTGGACCAGCTCGACATCCTGATCCTTGATGAGGCTGATCGCATGCTGGACATGGGCTTCATTCCCGATGTGAAGCGCATTATCCGCAAATGCACACCCAAAGAGGAGCGCCAGACCCTGCTGTTCAGTGCCACGTTCAACCAGGACGTGCTGAACCTCGCCTCCATGTGGACCAGCAACGCGGAGTTTGTCGAAATTGAACCGGAGCAGAAAACGGCGGAGCGGGTTGAACAGACCGTCTACCTGGTGGGCGACGATGAAAAGCTGCCGGTGCTCGTCAATTTCCTGAAGCGGCCGGAAGTGGAAAAGGCGCTGGTATTTGCCAACCGTCGGGATCAGTGCCGCGACCTGGAAGAAGATCTGAGGAACCAGGGGGTCAAAGTTGCCCTGATGTCAGGCGAAATAGCCCAGAACAAGCGCCTCAAAACCCTGGACCAGTTCAAAAAAGGCAGCATCCAGGTCCTGGTGGCCACCGATGTGGCTGGCCGTGGTATTCACGTCAACGGCGTCACCCACGTTTTCAACTACAATCTGCCTGATAATGCCGAAGATTATGTGCACCGGATTGGCCGCACAGGCAGGGCTGGCAAACACGGGGTTTCCATCAGTTTTGCCGGTGAGGATGACTCGTTCGCGCTTCCCGCCATCGAAACCTACATCAGCCAGAAGCTGAAGACTGCCGTGCCCGATGAGGCGCTCATGGCGCCGATGGACAATCCGCCAATTACCCGCAAGCGCGGTCGTCGCCCGCAGGGTGGCGGTGGACGTGGTCAGGGTGGGCGCAATCAGCGTCAGCGCAGGAACTGACAGGGCCGAATATCATCATGTTGATCGTAGCAGACGAAAACATTCCCTTACTGGATTCCTTTTTCGGCGATATCGGAGAGATTCGCCGGGTATCCGGCCGTTCCATGTCGAACGAGGATGTCCGGGATGCCGATATCGTGCTGGTTCGTTCCGTCACCAGGGTAAATCGTGAGCTCCTGGAGGGCAGTCGGGTTCGGTTTGTCGGCACAACCACCATCGGTACCGACCATGTCGATCTCGACTGGCTCGAGGCCGCGGGTATTCGCTTCTCGGCGGCGCCCGGCTGCAACGCCAACAGTGTTGCCGAGTACGTGTTGTCTGTGCTTTCGCTGCATGCCGAGCGGCGTGGCCTTGCTGACTGGTCCCAGCTCAGTGTTGGTATTGTCGGGGTCGGCAATGTCGGTGGCGAACTGGCCCACAAACTGGAACGCCTTGGATTTGATGTGCGCCTCTGTGATCCGCCCAGGGCGGATCGGGAAGAGGACGACCAGGAATTTGTGTCGCTGGAAGAGGCCATGAAGTGTGATGTGGTGTCCCTTCACACACCTTTGACACGAGAAGGCGACCATCCCACGCTGCATATGATTGGTCATCCCGAGCTTGAGGCTCTGGGCGCAAATCAGCTCCTTATCAATGCTGGTCGTGGAGAAGTCATCGACTCGTCAGCATTGCTGGCCCGGCTTGACCAGGGTAACGCGCCGACCGTGGCGCTGGATGTCTGGGAACAGGAGCCGAGGATTCACCCCGAACTGGTTGACCGGGTCTGGTTGGCGACACCGCACATCGCCGGATACAGCCTCGAAGGCAAGGTTCAGGGGACGGAAATGATCTACCAGGCGCTTAGCCAGTTTCTGGGCTTGCCGGTTCGCAAGAAAGCCGGCCAGTTTTTACCCGAGCCGGCGCTCAGCAAGATTTCCTTTACCAGCTCGGCCGACGAAGACGATGCCATCCGCATTGCGCTGAGGGCTTGCTATGACCCTCGTCCCGACGATGCCCGGCTGCGGAATGCCATGACCGGATCCGTTGAAGAGCGAGGTGCGGCTTTTGACAGGCTCCGTCGTGATTACCCGGTCCGTCGGGAGTGTTCCAGTCTCAAGATTCAGCTCAAGGGCACCAGCAAATCGCTGCAGGACAGTTTCCGGGCCATTGGGTTCAAGTTGAAAATCTGAACGAGTCTCACCTGTACAACAAAAAACGGGGCCCTCGGGCCCCGTTTTTTTACAGCTTGGCGTGCTGCAATGCCTGTATCCGGTCTTCCAGGGGCGGATGAGTCATAAACAGGGCGCTCAGGCCGCCCCGGGCTCCGCGATTGATGCCGAATGCCTGGAGCGAATCCGGCATCTGATCCGGCACTTCACTTTCCTGTTTCAGTCTTGCAAGCGCGCTGATCATGGCTGTGCGCCCCGCCAGTTGGGCGCCAGCGATGTCGGCCCGGAATTCCCGCCGGCGGGAGAACCAGAACACGATCGTACTGGCAAGTATGCCCAGGACGATCTCGGCAACGATGCTGACCGCGAAAAAGCCGAGGCCATGTCCGCTTTCATTCTTGAAAATCACCCGGTCGACAAAGGAGCCGATCACCCGGGACGCGAAGATGACGAAGGTATTCACCACACCCTGAATCAACGCCAGTGTCACCATGTCACCATTGGCAACATGGCCGATTTCGTGGCCCAGGACCGCCCGAATCTCATCCTTGTTAAAGCGGTGCAAAAGCCCTTCACTGACCGCGACTAGTGCGTCGTTCTTGTTCCAGCCCGTTGCAAAGGCATTGGACTGGGACGCAGGAAAAATCGCGACTTCCGGCATGCCGATACCGGCGTTTTTGGCCAGCTGCGCCACAGTATCCACGAGCCAGCGTTCGGCAGGAGTGCGCGGGGAATCAATGACCCGGGCCTTGGTGCTCCACTTGGCCATTCGCTTGGAGATCAGCAGAGACACGATGGCGCCGGCAAATCCGAAGACCGCCGCGAAGGCCAGCAAAGAGCCATACTGAATACCATTCTGGGCGAGGTAGCTATCCACGCCCAACAGCCGCAGTGTAAAGCTCGCGACAAGGATGACAGCAAGGTTGGTTGCCAGAAACAGCAGAATACGCATGTTGGTGCCCTGATCAGTTCGTCAAAGAAAATAAAGCCGCTATTCAGACCGTTATATGCGGTCGCGGTTCAATCAATCAACGAGCTTACGGTGATTTAATAATTGCCGCGGTCGGCAAAAAAGGTTGCCTGCATGATCTGGCTGATTCGGGCGGAGTTCCCCCCGCGCAGCGCCCTGCGAATCAGGTGGATGTGAGTGGAAAGATCCTCCTGAACGGAAGGGGGCAGATTACCGGCAGCCGTTTCCTCGGGGATTCCGAATTCGCTGGTCAGAGTCTCTGGCGCCGGCGCGCTCAGGCGGATAAAGGCGTCTCTGGTCAGAACCGCCTGGTCCAGAGCCTCCTGGCGGATGGTGTCGACGTACCGGAGCAGGCCTTCCTCTGCGAGCCAGAGCAGGGCGCCGAAACAGGCCATGTGTCGCTTGCTGTGCAGGCCAAATTCGTCCGGCTCATCCGGGCCGGCAATGTCCTCGACAAACAGGTTGATGCGCCTGGGAAAGGCGCCATACAACTGCACCAGGGCAATGGCCGCATCCTTGTAGAATTCCTCGACGTGAATATCCGCCATGGTTTTCCCCGTTATTGCTGGTATTGGCCAAGGAAATTGCCGAGCCGGCCCATGGCATCCTCGAGGGTATCTTCCCTGGGCAGGAACACGACTCTCAGGTGCTGCCTGTCATCGATATTGAAGGCCGACCCCTGCACCAGGAGGATTTTCTCTTGCAACAGCAGGTCCAGAACCAGTTTCTCGTCGTTCACGATAGGGAAGTGCTTGGGGTCCAGTTTCGGAAACAGGTAAAGCGCACCCTGGGGTTTGACGCAGCTCACGCCCGGAATGTCGTTAAGCATGCGCCAGGCGGTTTCCCTTTGCTCGTAGAGCCGCCCGCCTGGCGCCACCAGATCGTTGATGGACTGGTAGCCTCCCAGGGCTGTCTGAATGGCCAGTTGGGCCGGAACGTTGGCACACAGGCGCATATTCGAGAGCATGTCGATGCCTTCGATCAGATCTTTCGCCCGGTGTTTTGCTCCACTGACGATCATCCAGCCCGAGCGGTAACCCGCAGCCCGGTAATTCTTGGACAGGCCGTTATAGGTAAAGAACAGCACGTCGTCGGCCAGCGAGGCGGTCGAGATGTGCTGGGTACCGTCATAGAGGATCTTGTCGTAGATCTCGTCCGACAGAATAATCAGGTTGTGCTTGCGGGCCAGTTCGATGACCTGCTCGAGAAGCTCCTTTGAATACACGGCCCCGGTCGGGTTGTTGGGGTTGATCAGAACAATGGCACGGGTCCGCCGGGTGATCTTCTTGCGGATATCGTCAATATCCGGAAACCAGTCCTGCTGTTCGTCGCAGCGATAGTGCACGGGCTTGCCGCTGGAAAGTGTGACGGCTGCGGTCCACAAGGGGTAGTCGGGGGCCGGGATCAGGACTTCGTCGCCGGTATTCAACATGGCCTGCATCGTCATAACGATCAACTCGCTGACGCCGTTGCCCAGGAAAATATCGTCGATATCGACCTTGTCGATACCCCGCTGCTGGCAGTAGTGCATGACCGCCTTGCGGGCGGAGAACAACCCCTTCGACTCCACATAGCCCTGGGCCTGGTGCATGTTGTAGATGACGTCCTGCTGGATTTCTTCCGGGACATCCAGTTCGAACGCTGCAGGGTTGCCAATATTAAGCTTGAGTACCCGGTGACCCTCTTCCTCTAGCCGGCGTGCCTCCCGCAGAACCACGCCACGGATTTCATAACACACGTTATCCAGCTTGGCGGATTTGTAGTAGTTCTGCATAAGACCCGGACGTCCTTCTTTTGAGATCGAAAAATGGCACCTGCCAATACGAGAGGCCTTTATTCTAGCGGAGCGAGGCCCGGCGGCAACAGGGGAATTATGATGAATTGTGTCGTGTTAAGGCAGATTTAGCACACAAACCTGAACCGGTTTTTAAAAATGATCGCCGTAGAGCCTGCATTGCCATGGTTTTTTGGTCTGTGTTGTGAACAATGGAGTCACGACGAACACAAACATCGAAGGGAGAGCTCCATGGCAGGCGAGACGGTCTACGATTTTACGGTAAGGGATATCAAGGGTAATGAACAAAGCATGGCAGAGTACCGGGGCAAGGTGCTCCTGATCGTGAATACCGCGAGTAAATGTGGTTTCACACCGCAATTCGAAGGCCTGCAGTCCCTGCACAACGAATTGGGGAGTAAGGGGTTTGAGGTTCTGGGTTTTCCCTGCAACCAGTTCCTTAATCAGGACCCGGGCGACGAGGATGCAATTAGCCAGTTCTGCAGTCTCAACTACGGGGTCGACTTCCCCATGTTTTCCAAGGTCGAAGTCAACGGTGATGGCGCACACCCACTGTTTCGTTTTCTCAAGCATGAAGCCAAGGGACTGATGGGGTCGGAAAAGATCAAGTGGAACTTCACCAAGTTCCTGGTAGCTCCCGATGGCAAGGTAGTCCGTCGCTATCCGCCTACAACCAAGCCGGAGGATATTCGGGCCGACATCGAGAAACTGTTACCGGCCTGAAGGCCGCGGTCAAATCGCGGGGCGCCAGCGGTCGATGACCGTCCTGAGCTCTTCGCGCTTGTACGGCTTGGTAATGTAGTCGTTCATGCCTGAGGCGAGGCAGTCCTCGCGGTCGCCCTGCATCACATTTGCGGTAACAGCGATGATCGGCAGGTTTTTCCATTCGGGGTTTTGCCGAATCCTCTGTGTTGCTTCGTAGCCGTCCATAACCGGCATCTGGCAATCCATCAGCACCAGGTCATAGTGGTTGCTTTCCAATGCCTGTATGGCCTTGAGGCCGTTCTCTGCGTGATCTGTGCGATGGCCGAGTTTCTTGAGCAGGCTGGCGGCCACCATCTGGTTGACCTGATTGTCCTCCACCAGAAGGATTTTCAGGGAAGCCTCCGCGCCGGTTTGCTCATCGTCTTCCACGGCGTTGGCCGTTTGTTCCTCGCTGTCCAGCAGCCCTGCGGCCAGAAGCAGGCAACGTAGCAATTCATCCCGACGCAATGGCAACGAGAGCAGCTGTTGCTGCCCCAGGGCAGGGGGCAGGGTGCCGGAAGAGTCCACCAGTACGACGCCGGCGCCTTGCCAGTTGTCGGCGAATGCCAGGGTTTCTTCGTCTCCGGCGTTGGCAAGGGCAAGTAGAATTCCATCCGGGTGTCTGCTCGCGCCGCGTATCGGGATGCCCCATTTACGAAGTTGGGCTTCGATCGCAGACCGGTGTGGGTTGTCCGGTGGTATTGCCATCGCTATGCCAATGTCCTTGAGGCGGGAATCCACGCGGGGCAGATCATAATCTTCGCTGGCTTCATGAACCGGCAGGGGCAGGGTAACGGTGAAGTGTGTGCCGCTGCCCTCCCGGGAGTCCACCAGAATCTGGCCATGCATACGTTCGACAAGTTGACGGCAGAGCGTCAGGCCGAGACCGGTGCCCCCATAAAGCCGCGTGGTCTCTGCATCAGCCTGGGAGAAGGGTGAGAAAATCCGGTGCAGGCCCTCAGTAGACATACCGATCCCGGTATCCACGACATCGATTCTCAGGCTACCCCCGGAGTAGGCTGCCTCTAGTTTCACGCTGCCTTCGTCCGTGAATTTGATGGCATTGCTCAGGAGGTTGTTGAGCACCTGGCGTACCCGTGTCGGGTCTCCCAGGAAGTCTTCAGGGAGATCCGGATCGATTTCGGTGACCAGGTGAATACGCTTGCGCCGCGCCTGTTGGGCATGGAGTGTCGCGCACTCTTCGATCAGGTGCCGGACACTGAAGGGGATGTTTTCCAGACTGAGTTTGCCGGCCTCCACTTTCGAGATGTCCAGTATGTCGTTAAGCAGCCCGAGCAGGCTTTCACCGGCGTTCAGGGCAATTTCTATCCTGTTGCGCTGGGCAGAATCCAGCTCGCCCTCGAGTGCCAGGCCGAGCATCCCGAGAACTCCATTGAGCGGAGTCCGGATCTCATGGCTCATGCTGGCCAGGAAATTGGCCCGTGCCCGCGCCCGGCGAACTGCATCTTCCTTGGCTTTGACCAGGGCGCGATTACCACGCTGCAAAGCATCGTTCTTTTCGGAGATCTCCCGGGTCCGGTCCGCCACCTCCTGCTCAAGCTGGGTGGAGTAGTTTTTCATGGCACTCTCGGCGTGCCGGAGTTGTGCAAGGCTCGAATCGATGGTTTCCAGGTGTTGGTTGATGATGCCAACCATGGTCCCGATCTCGTCTTCCCGATGGTTTGCCGGGATCGGAAGCCTGACCTTTTCCGGAGAGGTAGCCCGCACCTGGCTCAGTGCGCTGATCACATTGAGCATGGGACGGGTCAGCACAAAATAGAAAATGGCAAGGAGAGCTGCAGACAGGATCAGGCTTTTCAGTAGCCCGCTGATCAGCGTGTATCCGGCTCGTTGGAGGAAGAGCGCCCCATAGTGATAGGTGTCAATGGTGACGATCAGATGCCCAAGTGGCAGATCCTCAAGTTGCGGAACCCGGAGCTCCTGTCGAAATACGCGATCCGGCCCGAACAGCAGATCGCTGACCCAGCGATAGGGCGAGACCGGGCTGCTCTTGCTGGATGCTGCCATGGTCTCGTCGTCATTATCGGTAATCCGGGCATCAATGGTCGCGGGATGGCGAAGCAGGCCGTCGAGCAACTCTTCCGCCAGGCGGACGTCGATGTTGTAGGCAATCTGGGAGGCCGGGCTGTTGCTGATATCGATCAGCGCATGGATTTCCTTCTCCATGGAATCCTTCGCGCTAAAGTAGTCCAGGGTAATCTGGACCACATTCAGCACCAGCCCGAGGGCCATGGCAACGAGGACCGTGTCTCGAGTCAGTCTATAGGAAAGCCGTTGTTTGAAGCCGTTGCTCACGGGTTTGCACTGTCCCTGTTGACGGGCCTCTCACAGCGACCCGTTCGGTACCTTCAGTCGTCGTAATCGGCCTTTTTCTTCCACTCATCGTCGTGGAGAAAAGTATCCCACTCTCGGTCCAGTTTGGACTCTCCCTGCGGGCTTTCCTTACCCTCTGCACTCATGGCCTCAAGTTCCTGAATGCGCGTCCGGAAGCTCTTCACTGCTTTCATGGCAAGTGGATTGTCGCGGGATTTACCCATTTCGGTACTGGCCAGGTGATAGGCATGAATGGCCTTCCGGATCTGGTTCTGGCGAACATAGTCCCGGGCCTGAAACACATGAAGATCCGCGTGGGTCTTGTGGACAAGGAAGAGCACATACTTGAGGTTTTTCTTGGCGGTGGCCGAATCAATCCGCCCGCTCTTGTGCATGGCTTCAATCATCTTGAACAGATTCTGAAGCAATTCCTTGACGTAATTCGATTTTTCCGCGGAATCAATCTTGACTGGCGTGGTGGTGTCGCGCTTTTCAACGATCTGTGTTTTCAGTTCTGCAGCGGACTTCTGCCATTCCTTGACCGGCAGGTTCGACTTCAGGCCGGCCAGCTCCGCGCAAGCTTCTTCCATGCGTTTAATCAGAAGCAGTTTCAGATCCGCTGTCAGGTATTGGCCTGGAATTTCGGTCAGCAGGCGATTGGCCCTGTTATAGGCGTCTTCCTGAGCGGTAATCTTGCGCGCCCGTTCAATGCGGGCGCGTTCCCGCATCTGACTGAGCACAATAATGACAATCGAGACGGTAACGATGGCCGCCAGCAGAAGGACGATCGTAGTGGTATCCATTTTGTCAGTAACGACTCCGGCTTCAGGATCAAATGATGGCGGGTGTACAAACCGGCCTCAAAACACCGATATTATTCAGCAAGTATCCGAAAGACTAGCAGAAATACCGCTCCAGATCCGTTTTCAAATGTGAAAGTTCGTGTTGCTGATTGATTACGTGAATCCTCGCTATCATGTATATTGCTCTCGTGAATGAGCCTCGCTTTTCCTGTTGTTCTGGCGTTCCGGAGTTTTTGTGGATATTTCCCGTGTTGATCTGAACCTGCTCGTGTACCTGGATGTCTTGCTGCGCGAGCGGAATGTGACCAAGGCAGCGAACCACCTGGGTATTACCCAGCCTGCCATGAGCAATGGTTTGAAGCGATTGCGGGATCTGTTCAGTGATCCGCTCCTGGTGCGAACCAGTGAGGGTATGACGGCCACGGAGCGCGCGCGTGAACTACAACCGCTGGTGCGGGGAATCCTGTCGGATATTGAACAGGCCGTGCAAGATAAGACACCCTTTTCAGCTCTTGAAAGCCAGCGCGTGTTCCGGATTATGGCCAGTGATTATGCCGAATCCTGCCTGATGCCCCGGGTTCTGAGGCGGATCCGTCAGGAAGCGCCGCACGTCACCCTGGATGTGCTCACGCCCAGTGACGTCAGCTTCCTGGATGTCGAGCAGGGGCGGTTGGATATGGCGATCAACCGGTTCGACAAGATCCCCCAGTCTTTCCATCAGAAGACCCTCTGGACCGAGTATTTTGCCTGCCTGATGAACGCCCGTAACCCGGTATTGAAGGAGCCCTTCACCCTGGACACCTATCTGGACGCCAGCCATATCTGGGTCAGCAAGACCGGGTTTGGTGTTGGTGTTGGTGTAAACCCAAAGGATGTCCAGCGACTGGGCTGGGTTGATGAGGCGCTGTCGAGAATGGGGCGCAAGCGACAGATTTCCGTTTTCACCCGTCACTATCAGGTTGCAATGCTGCTGGCCGAGCAGCATGACCTGATTGCCACGCTGCCATCCCGGGCAGCCTGGCTGCAGAAAGACAACCCGAATCTTGTGGTCAAGGTGCCTCCGTTCGAGATTCCACCGTTCGAGCTGAAAATGGCCTGGAGCCCACTGTTGCAGCACAACGCGGACCATCAATGGCTGCGCAAACTGATTGCTGAGGTGGCTACTGAGGTGGATACCGAGTTTGCTCCGTTCGGGGCCAGGTTCGAAGCGCCGGACGCGCCCCAGGCCCATCACTCAGAGCGGTAGTTCCCGAAGCTCCAGGGAAGGGCGGGCTGCATCCCACATGCGTTGGAAGTTTTCCGACAAGAGCTTTACGCGGCCGCCGTCCGAGAACTTGGCGAAACCCTCTGGCTTGTAGAAATCATGTCGGTACACCACGCCTTCACGGTCCGCAATAATGAAGGGCTGGTCCTCAACCGGGTAGTCCTCGTTGACCAGTCGAAGTTCCATGCGGCTCGGCAGCCGGCGCATCAGTTCGACCAGTGTGTGTCGACGTTTCACCAGCGGCTTATCGTCATGGATCAGCAACCTGACTTCGCTGAGCCGATGCCGACGAGCCAGGGCGGAGATCAGCTCCCGGAAACGATGCCGGTCATACAGATCGTGTTCTAGCAGGCGGTCATACAGCCAGATGCGCTGGCCGGCCTGGCCAACCACCGAATCCATTAGCCCCAGTAGCCTGGCCTCGGTATCAAACAGCCAGGAGTCTGTGTCGCTGCCCAGAATCATCGGCCGGTCCCGGGAGCCAAGGCCCTCGGCCGCGAGTCCCGGTGCCAGGCTACGCATGTCAAAGTGGGGAATGCCGGCGTCGTCGTAAACGCCCGAACAGACGTGGAAGCCTGACCGTTGATAAAAAGGAATGGCGTGCTCCTGGGCAGACAACCTGAGCTCGGCAAAACGGTCAGCCGATTCTGCGATCAGGTGCCGGAGCAATGCTTCCCCGATACCCTGTCCGCGGTATTGGGGCAGGATCGCCATGCGACCGATGTGGCCGGTCTCTTCAAGGGTTGAAAACAGTCGTGCCACGCCTGCCGGGGTATTGTCTGGCAGCACTGCCAGATAGTGATCGGCAATTTCGTCGGTTTCATCCCACTCCAGCTCCGGCGGGACTTTCTGTTCCTCAATAAACACCTGCTGGCGGATATCCCGGATGGATGCCGGGGCCAGTTGCCAGCTGTATTTGCGAAACCGGATGCTCATAAAGCTTATTCGAAGTAAATCGAGCCTTGATTGTAGAGGGTGGTCAGAAGCCCAAGCAATGCTTCGTCTTCGGAGAGCCGGGCGAGGGTCGGCATATCGACGCGGGCCCCCGAGCAGAGAAGCGGAGCAAACGGTTGGGCATCGCCCTTGAGCAGGAACTGCTCGCCGTCCACAAACAGGGCGGTTTCGCTGGCAAACTCGTAGTACGCGAAACGTGAGCCTTCGTTCCACCGCAGCTGCTCGCCCGCGTGTATTGCTTCGGCGACGTCTCCGGTGGACGCAGGCTCCTCCGCGGGCACGACAATATCCATGCTCTTGGGCGCCGTTGAGAACTGGCCAAACCAGAGGGCCAGTTGCCGGCGGTCCTCAAGTTTTTCCCAAATAACGGTCTCGAGGCGGTCAACCACATCCGGCTGAATCGTGCCCGGATTGTCCTGTATTTTCAGATCCGGATCGTTCAGGTGATCTGAGGCGTCAGACTGGCTGCAGAGGAAATCGGTAAATCCGGTCAGAATGTCATCCACGGTGGGTGCACGGAAGCCAACCGACAGCGTGATACAGTCATCCTCGGCCACTCCATGGTGGCCAATACCCGGCGGCAGATACAGCATGTCACCGGGTGCCAGAGTAACGGTTTCTTCGCCATCCCAGCTGCTCAGAATGCGCAGCGGAGTGCCCTCCACGCGGGGAGAGGTATGATCGCAATGGCCTCCAAACGTCCACCGGCGGTGGCCCTGGGCCTGGAGGAGGAATACATCATACTGGTCGTAATGGGGGCCAACGCTGCCGCCTTTCGGGGCAAAACTGGCCATAATGTCATCCAGGCGCCAATTGGGGATGAAGCGGAAGTGTTCCAGCAAATCTGCAATATCGGGCACCCAGTGGTCCAGCCCCTGCACCAGGAGCGTCCAGTCCTGTTCGGGCAGGCTGCTGAACCGGTCCGGCGAAAAGGGGCCGTTGTGGAGCTGCCAGGGCTTGCCATCGTCATTTTCGATCACAATCCGGGACTCGACGCCCTCCTCACAGGCCAGGCCGGCCAGTTCATCAGCGCTGACCGGGCACTGGAAATCGGGAAACGCCTGACGGATAACCAGCGGCTTTTTCTGCCAATAGTCCCGCAGAAATTCAGAGGGTGTGAGTCCGCCAAGCATGTCCATGGGTGTTACTCCCGGTTTCAGATGTTTTGTGCCTGATCGACTGCGTTACCGATGTAACGGCCCGGCGTCAAAGCCATCAGTTCGGCCTTGGCCTGATCTGGAATGTCGAGGCTCTCAACGAAATTCTTGATCACTTCCGGCGTCATTGCCTTGCCACGGGTCAATGCCTTGAGTTTTTCATAGGGCTTTTCGATATTGTACCGGCGCATCACCGTCTGGATCGGCTCGGCAAGCACTTCCCAGGCATGGTCCAGGTCTTCATCCAGTCGGGCCGGATTGATTTCCAGTTTGCCCAGGCCTTTTAGGGTGGCTTCGTAGGCAATCAAGCTGTGCGCAAAGCCAACACCCAGGTTACGCAGTACGGTGGAGTCGGTCAGATCCCGCTGCCAGCGTGATATAGGCAGTTTGGCAGAGAGGTGGCTGAACAGCGCATTGGCGATGCCAAGGTTGCCCTCGGAGTTCTCGAAATCGATGGGATTGACCTTGTGGGGCATGGTCGAAGAGCCTACTTCGCCTTCTACCGTTTTCTGCTTGAAGTAGCCGAGGGAAATATAGCCCCAGACGTCACGGTCCAGATCGATCAGGATGGTGTTGAAGCGAGCGACGGAGTCATACAGCTCGGCAATGTAATCGTGCGGTTCGATCTGGGTGGTGTAAGGGTTCCAGTCGAGCCCGAGGCTCTCGATGAACTCCCGTGCGTTCTGGGCCCAGTCGATTTCCGGATAGGCGGAGAGATGGGCGTTGTAATTACCCACGGCACCGTTGATCTTGCCCAACAGCTCGGTTTCCCCGATCTGTTTTACCTGGCGCCGCAGACGGTGAACGACGTTCGCCAGCTCTTTGCCCACGGTCGTGGGCGAGGCCGTCTGGCCGTGAGTGCGCGACAGCATCGGTTGTTCGGCATGGTCATGAGAAAGCTGCGCCAACTTGTCGACAACGCGGTCCATGGCCGGTAGCAGGCCGTGGTCCAGGCCTTCCCGCAGCATCAGCGCATGGGAGAGGTTATTGATGTCTTCAGAAGTGCAGGCGAAGTGAACAAATTCCGTGACAGCGTGCAGCTCAGGAACGCTGGCGATCTTTTCCTTGATGAAGTACTCCACCGCTTTCACATCGTGATTGGTGGTGCGTTCGATGTCCTTGATACGCTCTGCGTCTTCCAGGCTGAATTCGCTCACCAGACGGTCCAGGAAGCCGTTGGCGTCGGCGGAAAACGCAGGAACCTCGGCCACGCCAGGGTGAGCGGCCAGTTTCTGTAGCCAGCGGATCTCGACGGTCACCCGGTTCCGGATCAGGCCATACTCACTGAAAATTTCACGGAAGACGCTGACCTTGTTGCCATAGCGTCCATCGACCGGGGAAATGGCGGTCAGGGCGGTGAGTTCCATCGAAAACCTCTCAAGTCATCAAAGAATCGGATCAAAAGAAAATAGGGGTGCATATCATACACCACCGCCGGCTCTGAATCAGCGCCGTCAGTGGTAGAGGGAGCGATTGGCTTCTTCGGCAAGCTCTTTGGCAAGCCCGATCACTTTCTTGCGGGCAAAGATCAGTTGCCAGCGTCGGCCGCCGGTCTGGCGCCAGAGCACTGCGGAACGGATACCCGCCAGCAGCAGTGCCCGCACTTTCGCGGCATTCTCCTCGCGTTGGAGCACAGAGGGGTTACCGCTCACCTGGATACGCTGGCGAAAGGTGCTGATGGTATCGGCGTAGACGGAAGCCAGATTGCTGATCAGGTTCGGGTGTGTGTACCCGAAGTGGCTGGCGGTGTGCCTGGCCTGATCAATGCGACTGCCAATCACGTCCAGCATGTCAGAGCGGCGATTCAGTTTGGATTCGAGCTGGATCAGGTTGAGGGCGTAGCGCAGAACTTCGATGTCCTGCTGCCGTGACTGCTGGCTGAGCACCGAGGACAGGGTGACGAGGCCTTCGCGGATATCGCGAAGCTCGCCTCCGTAGACGTCCAGTGTGTTCTCGGGGTTGGTGGCAAACAGGGAACGGATAGATGTTTCCAGGCTGGCCTCGTTGCACTGGCCATTGTGGGCAATCTGCTGGACCAGGTTGGCGGCCTGGAATACCCCGGCCAACGCCAGGGTCTGATCCTTGAGTGAGCGGCTCATGCGGTCTGTTCCTCGGAACGTGTGCCGGTCAGACGGTCTGGAAGTGGTTCGTCGTCACGCCAGGTCTGCTCAATAACGCCGCCACCAAGGCACACCTCGCCGTCGTAGAAAACCACGGACTGCCCGGGCGTGACAGCCCGCTGGGCGTCGTCAAAATCGACGCGGACACCGCCGTCGATCAACAGAACCTGGCAATCCTGATCCGGCTGGCGATAACGGGTCTTGGCCTTGCAGCGGAAATGTCCAGCAGGTGCCTCTCCGGCAACCCAGTCGATCGGACCGGATACGAGGCCACGGGAAAAGAGCAGGGGATGGTGTTTGCCCTGAACCGCAACAAGCACATTGCGGCTGAGGTCTTTCTCCGCCACATACCAGGGCTCGTCCCCGAATTCACTGAGACCGCCAATGCCCAGGCCCTGTCTCTGGCCGATGGTGTGATACATAAGGCCCTGGTGCCGGCCAATTTTCTGGCCGTCCGGTGTTTCAATGTCGCCGGGCTGGGCCGGAAGGTATTGCTTCAGGAAGTCTTTGAACTTGCGTTCGCCGATAAAGCAGATACCGGTGGAGTCTTTTTTATCATGGGTAACGAAACCCTGTTGCTCGGCAATACGGCGGACTTCCGGTTTTTCCAGCTCGCCGACCGGGAAAAGGGTCCGCGCAATGCGGTCGCCGGAGACGGCATGCAGGAAATAGCTCTGGTCCTTGTTCGGATCCAGTCCCTTCAGGAGTTGGGCCTTGCCCGTTGAACCAGCAATCGGCCGTTGCCGGGCGTAGTGGCCCGTTGCAATATAGTCGGCACCAAGGGTGATGGCATAGTCCAGAAAAGCCCGGAATTTCACTTCTTTGTTACAAAGAATATCCGGATTGGGTGTTCGTCCGGCCTGATATTCAGAGAGGAAGTGCTCAAAAACCCGGTCCCAGTACTCGGCTGCAAAACTGGCGGTGTGCAGTTTGATGCCGATGGCAACGGCAACGGCCTGGGCGTCGGCCAGATCTGTCATGGCTGTGCAGTACTCGGTGCCGTCATCCTCGTCCCAATTTTTCATGAACAGGCCTTCAACCTGATAGCCCTGGTCTTTCAGAAGCCAGGCGGCCACTGAAGAATCCACGCCGCCGGACATGCCGACGATCACACGCGTGTTGGCGTTACTGTTTGGAGAGGAGGCTTCGGGTGCGTTGGTCATGACAGCTTCGTTACCGACTAAAAAACCGCGAGTTTATCATCTTTCCGAGGGTGGCGTCTGCGCGTCCACCACCACGTCCAGCGGGTATCGCCGGCCGTTTCGGTAATCTTCTATGCACTGGATGACCAGCGGACTGCGCAGTTTGTCCCCCAGCGCGCGGATTTCATCCAGGGTGAGCCAGTGGGCGGCGATGATGCCATCGTCCAGCTGTTCAGTAACCCGGTCGCCAGCCCGCGCAGCGTAGCAGAAACGATAGTAGGTAACGCCGTTGGCCGGAGCCTTGTAGGTGTAAATGCCAAGGAAGTGTATGGGCTCTATGTTCCAGCCTGTCTCTTCAAGGGTTTCCCGTCGAACGGCATCCAGAATGGCTTCATCTTCTTCGATATGGCCAGCCGGCTGGTTGAAAACAACCTTGCCGCCGCTGATCTCTTCAACCATCAGGTAACGGCCGGCTTCATCCTCGACTATGACGGCCACGGTAGCATGGGGTGTCCAGGTCATGATTTCCGGTTTCTCCTGGTTCGGGCGCCAGCGGCGTTGCCGCGGCGGGTTGGTTTTGGTGAAGCGGGTAAATTGACGGTGACCGTTCGATGGGCTCCGGATTCGAGGCCGTCAAGGGTCCAGTCACCAATCCGATACCGGATCAGGCGAAGTGTCGGAAACCCGACGGCAGCGGTCATTCGACGTACCTGCCGGTTCTTGCCCTCGGTTATCGTCAGTTCAATCCAGCTCGTCGGAATGTTATCCCGATGACGCACCGGAGGCACTCTCGGCCAGACCGTCGGGGCAGGCATTCTGTCGGCTTTTGCCGGCCGGGTCAGACCATCCTTGAGCTGCACACCGCTAGCCAGGTGTCTCAGTGCTTCTTCAGAAATGTTTCCTTCTACCTGCACCCAGTAGGTCTTTGGCATCTTCAGTGATGGTGACGCTATGCGGTGTTGCAGGGAGCCTTCAGCGGTCAGAAGGAGCAGGCCCTCGGAATCGTAGTCCAGACGTCCGGCCGGATATATGCCCGGGATGTGCACGTAATCTGCCAGGGTAGCGCGAGGTGGTTTACTTCCGGAAGCGCCATCGTCTGTGAATTGGCTCAGAACATGAAAGGGTTTATTGAAAAGCACGAGTTCGGCCATGCGCAGGTCTTTCCCGGATATCCGCTGTCTTTGAGCAGTGCAGCGTACTGCAAACAGGAAGGCTGGCAAAGTAGGGCGGGCGCCACCGCCCAGGGGGACCTGTCACCCGACGTTTTTTGAAGGACAAAAAAAGAGACCCCCACCAGCAGACGACCGGTGGGTGTGATTTTGCGTTACCAGAACAGGTCAGGCGTTGACTGCACGGGGCGGATAGCCGTCCCTGCCTGATTCCTGCTGGCCGGATTGTCCGGCAGAGTCGCTGCTGGCGTCAGTTTGCGCCTTGCTGGCAGGCAGCTCGTCGGGAACTATGTTGACTGCGTGAATGCCCTTGTCGCTGGGCTTTTTGTCGAAGGTTACGGCCTGGCCGGCTTTTAAGGTCTTGTAGCCGTCCATTTGCACCGAAGAGAAGTGCGCAAACAGGTCGTCACTGCAGCCATCCTCGATGATGAATCCGTACCCTTTGGCATTGTTGAACCACTTGACCTTGCCTCTTGGCATGATGAACTCCCCTGTTCTTTTGCTGTCTCTATTTTTGTTAATTCTCTGTGTGCCTATCGGCGCCGTCGCACAGTCGGTCCGAATCCTGTTACACAAACCTTGCATGGATTTACATTATTTTACATTGCAACTTAACTTTCGGCCAATCATTGCGGTGAGTCAATAGTTTCTATGCCTGGAATGTGTGGTTGAACGCAGTCTGGAAGCGGTATCATGTTCGTATTGATAAATATCTCATGCCCCGCTTGAAAACCCCGGGGCGGACATCCACATTTAACAAGGGCACCGATAAACCGGTAAGGAATGATGCGGACTATCGAAAATTCTCTACTAGTATTCAATCAGGGGGAGGACGAACAACCGGGGCGACAGGATGACCTCAGCGTTGCTCCCGAGAAGCCCGCTCTCAAGCGCCCGGCGCGATACAGGGTGGTGCTTCTGAACGATGATTACACGCCCATGGATTTTGTGGTCGATGTGTTGATGAAGTTCTTCGGAATGAATGAGGAAAAGGCGACGCAGGTGATGCTGCTCGTCCATACACAGGGAAAAGCTGTATGCGGGGTATATACCCGGGACATCGCGGAAACAAAGGCGGCACAGGTGAACCAGTATTCTTCGGAATGCGAACATCCGCTCCTTTGCGAGATTGAACGTGCGGACTGATAGACGTTGGGGTGGCCCATGCTGAGCAAAGATCTAGAAATTACGCTGAATACGGCCTTCAAGAATGCCCGGGACAAGCGTCATGAGTTCATGACTGTGGAGCATTTGTTGCTGGCCCTACTGGATAATGAATCGGCAGTGGGCGTCCTGAAAGCCTGTGGTGCAGACCTCAAGCGGCTTCAGGAAGAGCTTGTCGAATTCGTGGACTCCACCACACCTTTGATTCCGAGCAGCGACAGTGAGCGCGAGACCCAGCCAACACTGGGGTTCCAGCGAGTCCTGCAAAGGGCTGTGTTCCATGTGCAGTCCTCGGGCAAGAAAGAGGTAACCGGCGCCAATGTGCTGGTGGCCATCTTCAGTGAACAGGAAAGCCAGGCGGTGTATGTGCTCAAGAAACAGAGCATCGCCCGCATTGATGTGGTCAACTTTGTTTCCCACGGCATTTCCAGGGTTCAGGGCGCAGAAGATCAGGAAAGTCACGATCAGGCGTCCCACGAGGAGGCTGGCGAGGAAGGCGGACAATCCAAGCCGCTTGAAAGCTACGCCACCAACCTGAACGAGCAGGCCCGTCAGGGCCGCATTGATCCGCTGATCGGCCGTGAACACGAAGTCGAGCGGGTGGTGCAGATCCTTGTACGCCGCCGGAAGAACAATCCGCTTCTGGTCGGCGAGGCCGGGGTTGGCAAAACCGCCATCGCAGAGGGGCTCGCCAAGCGTATCGTCGACGGACAGGTCCCCGATATTATTTCCGATGCGGTGGTCTACTCGCTGGATCTGGGTGCCCTGCTGGCCGGAACCAAGTACCGCGGCGATTTCGAAAAGCGTCTGAAAGGTCTGCTTGCCGAACTCAAGAAAGAAAACCACGCGATCCTGTTCATCGACGAGATCCACACCATCATCGGAGCGGGCTCTGCCTCCGGCGGCGTGATGGATGCGTCGAATCTGTTGAAGCCCATGCTCAGTTCGGGTGAAATCCGGTGCATTGGCTCAACGACGTTCCAGGAGTTCCGGGGTATTTTCGAGAAAGACAGCGCCCTGGCGCGCCGTTTCCAGAAAATCGATGTGAACGAGCCCAGTGTTGAGGACACCTACCAGATCCTGAAGGGCCTCAAGCCGAATTTTGAAAAGCACCACGATCTCAAATACACCGACAAGGCGCTTCGGGTGGCTGCAGAGCTGTCCGACCGTTACATCACCGATCGGCACTTGCCGGACAAGGCGATTGACGTCATTGACGAGGCGGGCGCGCGCCAGCGGCTGCAGCCGGAAGGCAAGCGAAAGAAGACCGTTGATGTCACCGAGATCGAGGATGTGGTTGCAAATATTGCCCGTATCCCACCGAAGAACGTGTCTACCAGCGACAAGGATCTGCTGCGGAATCTGGAGCGGGATCTGAAGATGACGGTCTTTGGTCAGGATCCGGCCATCGAATCGCTGTCCACTGCTATCAAGCTGGCTCGCGCCGGGCTCAAGGCCCCCGAGAAGCCTGAGGGTGCCTTCCTCTTCGCAGGGCCGACCGGTGTCGGTAAAACCGAGGTTACCAAGCAGTTGGCGAAGGTTCTGGGTATCGAACTGGTACGCTTTGATATGTCGGAGTATATGGAGCGGCACACCGTATCACGGCTGATCGGTGCGCCTCCCGGCTACGTTGGGTACGATCAGGGCGGCCTGTTGACCGAGTCGGTAAACAAGCATCCGCACTGTGTCCTGCTGCTGGACGAGATCGAGAAGGCTCATCCGGAAGTGTTCAACCTCCTGTTGCAGGTCATGGATCACGGCACGCTGACGGATAACAACGGCCGCAAGGCAGATTTCCGCCACGTGATTCTGGTAATGACCACCAATGCCGGTGCCGAGAGCATGGCTCGTCGCTCTATTGGCTTCAGCGAGCAGGATCACAGCACCGACGGCATGGAAATTATCAGCAAGACCTTCACGCCGGAATTCCGCAATCGCCTGGACGGTATCATCCAGTTCGGCGACCTGCAGATCGATACCATCACCCACGTGGTGGACAAGTTCCTCACCGAGCTGCAGGCGCAGTTGGACGAGAAGCATGTTGTTCTGCATGTGGATGACGAGGCGAAGGCCTGGCTGGCCGAGAAGGGCTATGACGTCACCATGGGCGCCCGCCCGATGTCCCGCCTGATCCAGGACAAGATCAAGCGGCCGCTGGCCGAGCAGATCCTGTTCGGGCGCCTTTCAGAGAAAGGCGGGGATGTCTTCATCCACCTGCGGGATGACGAGCTGGTATTCGAGTACGAGGACGAGCCTGCAGAGGCGGTCTGAGGCAGGCTCGATTAAAGAAAAACCGCTGTCCGGGTAACCGGCAGCGGTTTTTTTGTGCCCTGACGAAAAAAAGCCCCCGAAGGGGCTTTCAGATGTCATGGGAGCATCAACGGGCGCGATATACGATCCGGCCCTTGCTCAGGTCATAGGGAGTCAGCTCAACCTTGACCTTGTCACCTGTCAGGATGCGGATGTAGTTCTTGCGCATCTTTCCGGAGATATGGGCTGTCACAACATGACCGTTGCTCAGCTCAACGCGGAACATGGTGTTTGGAAGGGTATCGATAATAACGCCTTCCATTTCAATGGCATCTGATTTCGGCATTCAGTAGAAACCTCGTTTGAATATGCTTCTGGTGATTCTAAATTGCGCAATTCTGCCTGATTTATCGGCGTTTGGCAAAGTTAGCCTGCGTCCAGTTCACGCCAGTGCCCGTCTCTCAGTGCTTCGATGGGTCGGAAGCGTGTTTTGTAATTCATTTTTCGGCACTGCTTGATCCAGTAACCGAGGTACAGGTGAGGAAGCCCCCTGCGGCGGGCTTCCTCAATTTGCCAGAGGATTGCGAAGGTGCCGAGGCTGCGGTCCTCCAGATCAGGATCGAAAACTGTATAGATGGCCGAAAGGCCATCGTCCAGAAGATCGACTGCTGCCAGCCCTACCAGCCGTTCGCCCTGGTGGATTTCCAGAAACCAGGAATCGGTTGCGCCTTCTACCAGAAACGAGGTGAACTGTTCCCTGGTCGGCGGGTACATGTCTCCGTCCTTGTGCCTTTGTTCGATGTAATTGGCGTAGAGCTGGTAATACCTTTCCGCAAAGGTGGCGGGCACCATGGTGCACTGCAAATCCTTGTTTTTCCGGAGAACACGCCGCTGGCTTCTGTCCGGCTTGAAATCATCAACTTTCAACCGAACCGGTATGCAGGCATTGCACTGCTCACAGTGAGGGCGGTAGTAGTGGGATCCGCTGCGGCGAAAGCCGAGAGCCGTGAGTTGGCTGTAAAGCTTTTTGTCGATATGAGCCCGCGGATCCACAAACATGGTGGTGGCCTCGCGGTCTGGCAGGTAGCTGCAATCGTGCGGTGGTGTCGCGAAGAACACCAGGGTTCTGAGATTGCTCATTCACTCCTCCGGCCCGGGCCAACGCCATCGGAAGGTCCAGTCGGTCTGATCCGGTTTCTGATCGATGCTCATCCTGAGTATAGATAAAAACTCTTCCCGTGGAATAGTCCGTGCGCCCATGGTAAGCAGATGCCGGCTCTCTACCTGGCAATCCATGATCCGGTAGCCCCAGAGCTGTAACTGGTGCGCCAGGTGAACCATGAGAACTTTGGACGCGTTGGTTTCCAGAGAAAACATGGATTCACCGAAGAAACACCTGCCAATGGCCAGTCCGTACATGCCACCGGCCAATTCACCACGCTGGTTCCAGATTTCGATGGAGTGGGCGACGCCCATGCGATGCAGCTCTGAGTAGCTGGCAATCATTTCCTCGGTAATCCAGGTACCTTCGGCACGGGTTGAGGCGCAAAGGCGGATGATTCGTCCGAAGTGTCTGTCTGCGGTTACCTGGAAGCGTTGTTGGTTCAGGGTCCGGCGCAGGCTCCGTGAAACGTGGATTTCGTTCGGAAAAAGGACACACCGCGGATTCGGTGACCACCACAAAATGGGCTGGTCGTCGCTGTACCAGGGGAAGATGCCGTTCCGGTAGGCCAGTATGAGTCGCTCGGTGGAAAGGTCGCCGCCGAGGGCAAGAAGGCCGTCCGGGTCGTCCAGGGCTTCGTTGGCGGGGGGGAACCAGAGTTGGTCCGGGTCTAGCCAGGGTAGTGAGGTCATCCTTCTCCGGCAATTACTGCAATGTTTCGGTTCTATTTTACAGAGTACCGGCCGGTGGGAGCCGCCTTCTGAAACACGCTGTGAATACGTCCTTGTACGCTTGGCTCCGCCATCCATGGCTCCGCACAGTTTCAGAAGGCGGCTCCCACCGACCTTCGCAAACTTTTGAGTTCGCGTTCCTTTTCTTTACTCAAGCATAATCAGTCTTGCTGATCCAGAAACTTTTCCGCATCCAGGGCGGCCATGCAACCGAAGCCGGCGGAGGTGACGGCCTGGCGGTAGACGTGGTCGGCTACGTCGCCGGCGGCGAATACGCCGGGAATGCTGCTCTGGGTGGCCATGCCTTCGAGGCCGGAGCGGATGCGGATGTAGCCGTTTTCCATGTCCAGCTGGCCCTGGAACAGGTCGGTGTTGGGCTTGTGGCCGATGGCGATGAATACGCCAGCCAGGTCCATTTCCCGGGTGGAGTCGTCTTTGGTGCTTTTGATGCGCATACCGGTGACACCGGTGCCGTCGCCGAGGACTTCGTCGAGGGTGTGGTCCCAGACGATCTTGACGTTGCCGTTTTCGGCCTTTTCAAACAGTTTGTCCTGGAGGATCTTTTCGGCACGCAGGCTGTCGCGGCGGTGCACCAGGGTCACTTCGTCGGCAATGTTGGAGAGGTACAGAGCCTCTTCCACCGCGGTGTTACCGCCGCCAATAACGGCAACTTTCTGCTTCTTGTAGAAGAAGCCGTCGCAGGTGGCGCAGGCGGAGACGCCCTGGCCTTTGAATTTCTCTTCAGACTCGAGGCCGAGATACATGGCGGAGGCGCCGGTAGCAATGATCAGGGCGTCGCAGGTGTACTCGCCGCCATCGCCCTTGAGGCGGAATGGGCGGTTACGGAGGTCGGCTTCGTTGATGGTGTCGTAGACGATGCTGGTTTCGAAGCGTTCGGCGTGCTTGAGCATGCGCTGCATGAGCTCCGGGCCCTGAACGCCGTCGTTGTCGCCGGGCCAGTTGTCGACGTCGGTGGTGGTGGTGAGCTGGCCGCCGACTTCAATACCGGTAATCAGGGTCGGGTTCAGGTTGGCGCGGGCTGCGTAAACGGCAGCGGTGTAACCTGCGGGGCCGGAACCGAGGATGATCAGTCGGGAATGTTTGGTGTCGCTCATTGGGAATTCTCTCACTGAAAAAGCCGTACGTTGCCGGGCCCCGGTTTCAGGGCCAGACGCTTCGGGGAAAGGAGCAAAGGCTAACATGAAAGGCGCGGTCTGCCATTCGTTTTGGCCAATTCCGCTTATAAAACCTTGCTATTTACTCAAGCACAGAAACAGTTGCCAACAGCTGACGAACCCTTTCCGCGCTTTTGCCGGACTCGCCCTGTTCGAGACGGTGGGCCGCCACTGCAGGGAACACGGCCTGGATGTCGTCAGGCAGCACGTGATGACGCCCCTCCATCAGAGCCCACGCCTTGGCGGCCCGCACCAGTCCCAATCCCGCCCGGGGCGAAAGCCCGTAGAGAAGGCCGGGCATTCTCCGGCTCTGTTCCAGCAACCGTTGCACGTAATCCAGAAGAGCCGGGCTGGCGGTTATCCGGGTGACGCCTTCCTGCAGGGTTTTCAGGTCGGCCTGGGAGAGCAGGGTCGGCAGCTTTTCGATCATGGCACGACGGTCTTCGCCCTCCAGCAGCTCCCGCTCGGCCCGTGGGTCCGGATAGCCGAGGCGAAGACGCATAAGGAACCGGTCCAGTTGGGACTCGGGCAGGGGATAGGTGCCGCCCTGCTCAATGGGATTCTGCGTGGCAATCACGAAGAACGGATGGGGCAGTGGCCGGGTCTCGCCCTCGATGGACACTTGCCGTTCTTCCATGGCTTCGAGCAGAGCGCTCTGCGTTCGCGGTGATGCCCGGTTGATTTCATCAGCCAACACCACCTGGGCAAAGATCGGGCCGGGGTGGAATACCAGGCTGCCGGCCTGTTTGTCGTACATGGAGTAACCCAGCACATCCGCCGGAAGCAGGTCGTTGGTGAACTGGATGCGCTGGTACGTCAGCCCCATCACCTTGGCCAGGGCATGAGAAAGAGTGGTTTTGCCCATGCCGGGGATATCTTCGATCAGCAGGTGCCCCCGGGCCAGAAGCCCGCAGAGGGCAAGGCGTACCTGTTGGTCTTTGCCCAGGAGTATCTGGTTCAGTTCACTGACTACGGTATCGACCAGTCTTTTCATTCGGGGCTCAGTCTCTTACGCGTTTGAGGATGTCGCCGTAGGCGTCTATTCGGCGATCTCTCAAATACGGCCAGATACGGCGAACCGATTCACTGCGGTTGCGATCCAGGGTGACGGCAAGGATGCATTCGGAGCTGTCATCGCCCCGGGCCAGCAACTCACCCTGCGGGCCACAGATAAAACTGTTGCCCCAGAAACGGATGCCGTCGCTGTGCCCGGAGGGGTCGGGTTCGGTGCCTACCCGGTTCGGAGCCACGACTGGCAGGTTGTTGGCAACGGCATGGCCCCTTTGCACGGTGACCCAGGCGTCCAGTTGACGCGCCTGTTCATCGGGGTCATCCGTTACATCCCAGCCGATCGCAGTGGGGTAGATCAGGATCTCGGCGCCAGCCAGAGCCATCAGCCTTGCGGCCTCGGGGTACCACTGGTCCCAGCACACCAGCACGCCGAGCCTGCCGACAGACGTATCGATAGGCGTGAAACCGCTGCGGCCATCGTTGAACTGGGCGTCACCGGGCGTGAAGTAGAATTTTTCATAGAAACCCGGGTCGTCCGGAATGTGCATTTTCCGGTACAGCCCTGCCAGGGAGCCGTCTTTCTCAAATACAACCGCCGTGTTGTGGTACACGCCGTTCATACGACGTTCGAAAATGGATCCAACCAGCACAATACCCAGTTCCCGGGCCAGGTCAGACAGGCGCTTGCTGGTAGGGCCGGGAATCGGCTCTGCCAGCTCGAAAACAGACGTTTCCTCGGTCTGGCAAAAATATAAGGTGGCGTGAAGTTCCTGGAGGATCACCAGGTTGGCGCCACTGGCTACGGCCTCACGAACCAGTTTCTCGGTAGTGGCGAGGCTGGCGGCCTTGTCGCTGCTACAGGCCTGCTGGATGGCGGCAACATTGATTTGGCTTTTGCGCAACTCACTGCTCATCAACTGACTACTCCGGCCGGAATTTGCATGGTTACACAGTGAAGGCTGCCATGCTGACGAATCAAGGGCCGGCAATTGATCAGCACTATTGCTCTTGTCGGAAAGATCTCTTTCATGACAGCAATGGCGTCCTGATCCTGATCAACGCCGTAAACGGGAAGCAAAACCGCTTCGTTGATGATCAGGAAGTTGGCATAGGTGGCCGGAAGACGCTCACCATCCTCATCATGAATGGCATCAGGCCAGGGCAGAGGCGTCAGCTTGTAGGGGGCGCCGTCGGCCTGGCGGAACTCCTGAAGTTCCTCCTCCATGGCCGCCAACGCGCTGTAGTGTTCATCCGCCACATCTGGGCAACTCACGTAGCAGATGTGATCCGGGGCGCAAAATCGGGCGAGGGTATCGATGTGGCTGTCGGTGTCATCCCCGGCAAGATAGCCGTGGTTGAGCCAGAGAATCCGCCGGATTCCCAGCACCTCGGAAAGCAGCTGTTCAATCGCCGTGCGATCCATGGCCGGATTTCGGGTGGGCGTCAGCAGGCACTCGGATGTGGTCAGCAGGGTGCCTTCACCATCCGATTCAAATGAACCCCCTTCCAGCACAAAACCGACCTGCTGCATCCTGGTTGTGCCGAAGACGCCAGCATTGAAAAGGTGATTATTTAACGCATCGTCCTTTTCCCAGGGGAACTTTCCGCCCCAGGCGTTGAACCTGAAATCCAGCAGTGTCGGCCCTTCATCGGTAAGAATGGTGATGGGTCCATGGTCGCGGGCCCAGGTGTCATTCGCCGGTGCCGGAACCGATCTCACGCGTCCCGGAAAGCCATTGTCCTCGGCGTACCGATTGAGGTCCCGTTCTAGCTCCTGAAGGCGGACAACGTGTTCGCAACTGATGACAAGGTGTTCGTGTGGGAGTACGGCTTTCGCGATGTCGAGGAACACCGGTTCAACTTCGTCGATCAGGCCTGCCCAGTCGGTTCCCGGGTGGGGCCAGGTCAGCATGATGGCACTCTGCGGCGCCCACTCTGCGGGCAACACTCGTTTGGTTGTCACTACGTCACCTTGAATCATAAAAGACGCCATTCTAACCAACGATTGGTTGAACGTCAGGACATGGGAAGGGAATTTCCAGCCTGGAAAGGCCCCTCGGGCCTTCAGCGATTCGGCTTGAGAACGGTATGGATAACCCGGTCGCCTTCGAAATACACGATAAAGCCCTGATAGTGCCACTGAGTAATCGGTGGCTGGCCCACGGGACCTTCAATTTCCACGGGTGCACCCCAGGAAGCGCGCACTGATGACTGGCTCATGCCAGAGCCGGGGAAGCTGGCCTGGTCGCGATCGGCCTGGGTGCCAACTGGCACGCGGACTTCTTCAGCTACCGCGGACATCATCGGGAAAAGGGCCAGTGTGGCAGTCACTGCCAGTGCGCCGAACAGGGTAGTTTGCTTTCTCATTGATGGGTCTCCATGAAAACTGATGTCCTCGGGAGGACATGGATAAAGCGTAATATCCGAAAAAGATTAGCAAAAGTCACTCGTTTTTCCCCAGTCTACTCCTTTTGACGCTGTCGAATCTGCCACCGCATCACATGTCGTGCGATTTGCTGGCGATCGCTGTCCTCAATCCGGGCGAATTCGGTGTGGACCCTTGCTCCGCCTGACGAATCGGGGTGTACCTCAATAACTCGGGCAACTGCGCGGGGCTGGAAAAGTTCGGGTGGGAGGGTCATTCGAACAGCGAGCCGGTCTCCCGGCTGCCAGGCAGGGGTGCTGCTAAAGAACGACAGCCCACCCTCGCTCAGGGTTACTTCCTGCCAGTCCTCAGGTTGCAACGGATTTTGCTCAAAGGCCATAATGCGCGCAAGCGTGTCCAGCTTGCCGTTCAGGGATTTGATCAGTCCGGTAAGCAGCCGGTCTTTGTCGGCAAGGCTGGCAAGCTGGGATTTAACGTCCTGATCCAGCCGCCTGAATTCAGCTTTCAGGCTCTCAAGATGGTCGCCGTCGAAGGCATCTTCTTCCATTGCGGTGCCAGGCGCCAGCTTGCGGATCTCCAGGCCGATCCGGTCTTCAATGCGGAAAAAGTCCCGCCGTTCGGGTGAATAGTCCACCGGTTCGTTGGGGATGTCGGACGACTGCATCGCGGCTCCGGAAGGCTGATTTTTTATTTGGTACAGAACAGTTTAGCAGTTTCCCGTCGTGCTGGAAGGTACCCGGGAAAACCAGACCACGACAGACCGGAAGGTAGCAATAGGCACCTCTCAATGTTCAGACCCTTATCATTCTATATTGGCTTGCGTTACACGGCCGCCAAACGCCGCAATCACTTCATTTCCTTTATTTCCCTGACCTCCATAATCGGGCTGATGCTGGGAGTTGCGGTTCTGATCATCGTGCTCTCGGTCATGAACGGTTTCGATCGGGAGCTTAAGCAGAGAATTCTCGGGATGGTGCCCCACGCTACCATTCAGGGCGCCGGGCCGCTCGACGACTGGCAATCAATCGACGCGAAGATGCAGCAGCACCCCCGCGTGCTGGCTGCTGCGCCTTTCATACAGGGGCAGGGTATGGTTACCGGCGGTGGAAATGTTCGCGGGGTCGTGCTTAACGGCATTCTCCCGGAGGAGGAACGAACGGTCTCCATCATTGAAAACCACATGGTCGAAGGCAGTCTCAACGATCTGGTTTCTGGTGAATTCGGCATCATCATCGGTCGGTTGATGGCGGCCAGCCTGCGTCTTCAGATCGGTGACAAGGTAACCGTGGTCCTGCCGGAAGCCTCGGTTACGCCGGCCGGGGTCCTGCCCAGGCTCAAAAGGTTCACGGTCAAAGGCATCTTCAGTGTCGGGGCAGAACTGGATGGCAATTACACCCTGATTCACATGGATGATGCCGCCAAGCTCATGCGGACCGGGGGCAAAGCCGAGGGTATTCGCCTGCTGGTGGATGACCTTTTTGCCGCTCCCAGGGTGTCGCAGCAGGCTGCTGAGTCGCTGGGCGGCCGGTATTACGTATCCGACTGGACCCGAACCCACGGCAACCTGTTCCAGGCCATCCGCATGGAGAAAACCATGATCGGCCTGCTGCTGATGTTTATCGTGGCTGTCGCTGCATTCAATATCGTGTCCACGTTGGTGATGGTGGTTACCGATAAAACCGGTGACATCGCCATCCTCAGGACCATGGGGGCAACACCGGGACGCATCATGCGGATCTTCATTGTTCAGGGGGCGGTCATCGGTATCTTCGGAACCATTGTTGGCACGGCGCTGGGCGTTTTCGGAGCGCTCAACATCAGTGCCTTTATTTCCTGGCTGGAGGGAGCGCTCGGCCACCAGTTCCTGAGCGCGGACGTTTACTTCATCAGCTATCTGCCTTCCCAGCTGCAATGGCAGGACGTGTTTATCATCAGTGGCGCCGGCCTCGCCATGAGTCTGTTGGCAACGATTTATCCGGCCTGGCGGGCTTCCAGGGTGGATCCGGCGGAGGCGCTTCGTTATGAGTAAGGAACAATCCGCAATGGCACACTCTGCCCTGGTAATAGACTGCCGTCAGGTGACCCGGACCTATAACGAGGGTCTCGGCAAGCTCACCATTTTTTCGGATATCTCGCTCGAAGTCGCACAGGGGGAGACGGTTGCCATTGTGGGCAGCAGTGGTGCCGGAAAAACCACGTTGCTCAACTTGTTGGGCGGGCTCGACAAGCCATCTTCCGGCCAGATTTCCATTTGTGGCGAAGACATTCACCGGCTTTCCGAGGGACGGCGCGCCCGGTTCCGGAATGCCCATCTCGGGTTTGTCTATCAGTTCCATCACCTGTTGCCGGAGTTCACCGCTCTGGAAAACGTGATGATGCCTTGTGCGTTGGGCGGTATGGCGGTATCCAGGTCGAGGGACAAGGCGGCCAGCCTGCTGCAGCGGGTTGGGCTTGCCGAACGGCTGGATCACAAACCCGGCGAGCTGTCCGGTGGCGAACGCCAGCGGGTGGCCATTGCCCGGGCACTGGTCAACGAACCGGACTGTGTTCTGATGGACGAACCGACGGGCAACCTGGATGAACATACCGGAGAAGGGGTGCAGGCGCTGATCGAGTCATTGAGGGATCAGCTGGGTATTGCCTTTGTCATGGTCACCCATGACATGAAAATGGCCAGAAGCCTGGGGCGTGTTATGCGGCTTGAGCAGGGTCGCCTGATTCAGGAAGCCTGATCAGCCTCACGACGGCGTCTGAGTCGTGCGGTGCGTCGCACCTGCCAGTCAGAGCGAATTTTCCGGCGCCATAGATACTGGATAATCAGGTAGGCCACGCAAGCGGAAACCGTTGCGACCACCAGGGACCCGAGATAGAGGGGAATGCCGATATCCAGCAGCCGCTCGCTGATCCAGGACCACGAGAGCTCAAAATCAAAACTGAGTACAGGCCGATCCAGAGCCCAGGCGCCAATCTTGTAGTTGAAATAGAACATCGGCGGCATGGTTACAGGGTTGCTGATCCATACCAGGACCACTGAAAGCGGCAGGTTGGCATTGAACCAGATGGCAAAAAAGGCCGCCGCGAGCATCTGGAAGGGCATGGGAATAAAGCAGAACCAGATGCCGACGAGAAAGGCCCGCGCAACACTATGACGGTTGATGTGCCACAGGTTCGGTTCATGAAGGATATCGCCCAGAAAGCTCAGCGACTGCATCGCTTGCACCTTCTCTGGTGAGGGCAGATAGCGTTTCATGAACTTCTTTGGCATTGGAAGTTCTGCCTTTAGACGGAGTTAGTAGACCGGCTCATCGGATGTTGCCGGTGTTTGTGACATACAGGAGGACAAGGATTGTCCGGAAGTATCAACAGACCGGTGGGCCCTTCGGGCGACTCCGGTTCCGCAGCGCTGGGCGTTATCGCCTTCTCTTGTGGCGTTATCTTACTGTATTGGTTGTCGATACTGCCACCTCCCACGTGGTTGATAGCCGCGATACCACTGCTGGCCTTCGGCCGGATCTGCGTTTCCCCGACCTTTGCCAGCTCCGCATTCGTATCTGCTCTTGGCCTCATGGTCGGACTCTCCTGGGCCTCGTGGCATGCCAGTGACCGGCTTTCAACGGTTCTGCCGGCAAGCCTGGAACGCGAGCGTCTCTCTGTCTCGGGATACGTATGTGATATTCCTTCGCCCGGTAGCTTCAACAGTTTACGTTTCAGTTTCTGTGTCACCCAGTGGCACAACCTTCCCATCCCGACCCGAGAGGAAGCAAGGATGCCGGACCTGCTCAGGTTGTCCTGGTACGGTCACGGAATGGAGCGGCTCCCGGGCCAACGTTTGCGGCTGGAAGTTGTGCTCAAGCGCCCCCACGGCTCCCTGAACCCCGCGGGCTTTCGCTACGAGGACTGGCTGTTTCGCAAGGGCTACCGGGCCACGGGCAGCATTCGTAGCGTGAAGGTTGACCGGGATGTCGGGTGTTTCGTCCATTGCCAGTACCGGAAGCTGCATCGTTTGCTTCACCAATGGACCATCGAGCAATTTGGCGGTGCCCGTCATTTTCCGCTGGTTTCTTCGTTGCTCATAGGTCATCGCGGCCACATGGAACAGAAGCACTGGGATGTGCTCAAGGCGACCGGCACCATTCACCTGGTTGCCATATCGGGCCTGCACCTGGGTCTGATCGCCCTGGGGGCAGGGTTTCTGTGCCGGCGACTGTTGCTGACTGTTCCGGCACAAATAGTCAGCGATAGCTCAAGGCGTTGGTTTGCCTTCCTGGCGGTTATCCTCTGCTGTCTGGTTTATGCCCTGGCGGCGGGATTTACCGTTCCAACCCAGAGGGCTCTGGTGATGGTTGTGGCCGGTGGGTGGCTGGTACTGATGAGTCGTCAGGCCCCGGTCTGGAACGTTTTCCTGGCCGCGTTGGCTGCCGTTCTTGTGCTGGACCCTTTCGCGCCCCTGGACCAGGGATTCTGGCTTTCGTTCGCTGCGGTTGCCACCCTGATCACTGTATTCTCGTCGCGACTGGCTGGAACCGGGTGGCTGAGAGGACTCGTCCTGGCCCAGCTCGCGGTTTTTGGCGGATTATGGCCAATCCTCGAAATACTGGGGCAGGGTCAGCCCCTGGTAGGTTTATTGGCCAACCTGGTCGCAATTCCCTGGGTATCCCTTGTGGTTATGCCAGTGCTTGTCGCGGGTGGGTTGCTTGCCGCCGTAGTCCCAGGCACCGCCCAGCTGTTCCTGCCAATATTCGATCTAACCCTCGGTGTTCTGTGGCAATGGCTCATGTGGCTTGCGCAGTGGCAGGCGCCGGACATCCGGGCTGGTGTCCCGGAGCTGTTTGGCTGGGCGTTGCTGAGCGTCGCGGTATTGTGTATGCCGTTCGCCATGTTCCGGCTTGTGGCGGTCCTTTCTGCGGTGTTGTGGCTGGTGTATCCGGCTCCTTCTTCCGAAAGGAATTCGTACGTGGCAGTGCCAGTTGTAAGGGTATGGGATGTTGGGCAGGGTCTTTCAGTTCTGGTCCGACACGGGCGCGAGGTTCTTGTCTACGATACCGGTCCCGCCGTGCCCGGCGTGTTTTCGGCCGTCGAATCCACGCTTGTGCCCAATCTGGCGGCTGAAGGAATCAAGCGAATTGACACCCTCGTGATCAGCCACGCCGACAGCGATCATGCCGGTGGCATCTCGGAGCTTTCCCGGAACGTCAGTGTCGGCCGTGTGATTGCTGGTGAGCCTGCGCCGGTCAGACAGCAGGTTGGCGAACTGCCTGTGCAAGCCTGCAAACAGGCTGAAGAAAGGCTGGGAGGATTGGTCCTCGAGTTCTGGCAGGGTGAAGGCGCTCAAGAGGGCAACGACGCTTCCTGTGTGTTGCGTATCTACCACCCTGACTCCGGAACTGAGTGGCTCTTGCCGGGAGATATTACCGAACCCGTGGAGGCAGAGTATCTGGCTTATATAGCTGGCCGAGAGGACGTTCAGGTTCCTTCGACTCGCGTGCTCGTTGCGCCCCACCACGGGAGCAAAACCTCATCTTCCGAACCCTGGGTGCGCGTGCTGAGACCAGATCGGGTCATCTATACCGCTGGTTATCGCCACCGGTACGGTCATCCCCACCCGACGGTAACCGCACGTTACGCCGGGGTCGGAGCGGTGCCGCTGAACACAGCATGTTCAGGCAGCGTCGAGATGACCGTTGTCGATAAAAAGCTGGTATTAAAGGAAATGCGGCATGGCTCGTCGTTCTGGATCGGTGGTTCGGGGCTTGCCCGTGACCAATGTAAAATACCGTGACATTGCAGGTGTGGCCTCCACGGGTAGCTATGCTAAAGTAGCGCGGCTTGCAAACAATCAGGGAGACCAAGCGTGTTCGAGCTGTTGAAAGCCGGTGGCATTCTGATGGTGCCAATTGTTGCCTGCTCCATTCTGGCGCTGGCCATCATTCTGGAGCGTTTCTGGACCCTTCGCGCCTCCAGGGTCGCGCCCCCCCAGACCATCAATGAGTTATGGCGCTGGATCAAGAAGAAAGAACTCAATGGCCGGAAACTGAAAGCCCTGCAGGGGTCATCACCCCTGGGCCGGATTCTTGCCGGTGGCCTGCTTAACGCCAAGCATGGCCGCGAAATCATGAAAGAGAGCATCGAGCACGAGGCAAGCCAGGTCATCCATGATCTGGAGCGTTTCCTTAACCCGCTGGGTACCGTTGCGACGATCACCCCTCTGCTGGGACTGCTTGGTACCGTCATTGGCATGATCAAGGTATTTGCCGAGATCCAATTGGCCGGGGTTGGCAACGCCGGCAACCTCGCCGGTGGTATTTCTGAAGCGCTTATTACTACGGCCGCTGGCCTGAGCGTCGCCATCCCGGCACTTATCTGCCACCGCTACTTTATCCGGAGAGTGGATGAGCTGGTCGTCGGCATGGAGCAGGAAGCGATCAAGCTGGTTGAGGTAGTGCACGGAGACCGCGAAATCGACGTGGAAGGAGCCTGAACGCCGTGAAGTTCAAGCGCCAGAGGAGCCAGGAAGTCGGGGTAGACCTGACGCCACTGATCGACGTGGTGTTTCTGTTGCTGATTTTCTTTATGGTTTCCACGACCTTTACCCGCGAGAGCCATCTGCAGGTTGAATTGCCTGAGGCCAGTGGCGAGCCTGCGCCGGCATCCGAAGTGCAGCAGATCGACGTGGTGATCAATGCCGAGGGGCAGTACATCCTGAACGACCGCACATTGGTCAATAATCGGCGGGAAACCCTTGAGCGGGGTGTCCGTGAACTGGCTGAAGGCAATAACTCGCTTCCGTTCATCATTACCGCTGACGCCCGCACACCCCATGAATTTGTGGTGCGTGCCATGGACGTTGCCGGCCGTCTCGGATTTGCCAAGCTCAGCATTACTACCGAGCGGGAGGCTGATAGCCAGTGAAGGTGTCCGAGCCTATACCAGACCCTGCGGCCGGCCTGCCGGCGGGCAGTTGGGATACCTACAAGCGCCTTCTCGCTTATGTAAAGCCGTTCCTGCTGGCCTTCTCCCTTGCAGTACTCGGCAACATTATCTATGCCGCTGCATCGACTGGTATGGCGGCAGCCATGGAATACGTCATTGCGGCGATCGAGAATCCGACCGAGCAGAATCGTCTGATGCTGACGCTGGTTATCGTTGGCGTCTTCGCATTCCGTGGGCTGGGCACCTTCCTGAGCCAGTACTTCATCAGCTATGTCGGGCGTCAGGTCATCAATGCGCTTCGTAACGATGTGTTTGATCGACTGATGACACTGCCTTCCCGCTATTTCGATGACAACGCGGCGGGACGGCTGGTGTCCAAGCTTACCTTTAACGTCGAGCAGGTGGCGGAGGCGACGACCAACGCCGTGACCATCACGCTCCGTGAAGGTCTGACCATCGTCGGTCTGCTGGGTTACATGTTCTACACCAACTGGAAACTCACGCTGATTTTCCTGGCGGTGGGGCCGCTCATTGCCGCGGTTGTAAGCTATGCCAGCAAACGCTTCCGCAAGATCAGTCAGCGGATCCAGGGCTCGATGGGCGATATAACCCATGTGGCCTCTGAATCGATTACCGGCTATCGCGTTGTTCGCACCTTTGGTGGTGAGGATTATGAACGTGTTCGTTTTCAAGAGGTTAACAATAGAAACCTCAAGCAAAGTTTGAAGATGGCATCCACTCAGGCGATCAGTGTTCCGGTGATTCAGGTACTGGTGGCCATCGCCATTGCCGGATTGGTCTGGATGATGCTGGCGCCTGAAATTCGCGGTGAGATGACCACGGGTCAGCTGGTAGCATTCATTACGGCAGCGACGACCATGGCCAAGCCCATCCGTCAGGTTACCTCTGTTCACGCCAAGATCCAGAAGGGCGTTGCAGCCGCTTACGATGTGTTCGAAACAATCGACGAATCGCCGGAACAGGATCCGGGTACGTATTCGCCGGATCGCGTTGAGGGCGACATCGAGTTTGATGAGGTGGCCTTTCGGTACCGGGATCAGCTCGATAATGTTCTGGAAGGTATCTCCTTTAGCATTCCTGCCGGTCAGAGTGTGGCACTTGTCGGTCGTTCAGGGAGCGGAAAGTCCACCCTGGTGAGTCTCATTCCAAGATTCTATGAATACACCGGCGGTGACATTCGTATCGATGGGCATTCGCTAAAGGAGTTTTCCCTGAAAGGGCTTCGGTCCCAGATTGCACTCGTGAACCAGAATGTAGTGCTTTTTAACGATAGTATCGCGGCCAACATAGCTTATGGCTCTCTCCGGAACTGCACGCGCGAAGAAATCCGCGAGGCTGCCGCCAAGGCTCATGCGCTGGAATTTATTGATCGTATGCCCGAAGGCCTGGACACCATGATCGGTGACAATGGAGTCATGCTTTCCGGTGGGCAGCGACAGCGGCTCGCCATCGCCCGGGCGCTGCTCAAGAACGCCCCGATTCTGATCCTTGATGAGGCGACATCGGCGCTGGATACGGAATCTGAGCGTCACATCCAGGAAGCGCTGGAAACGGTTATGCAGGGCCGTACCACTCTGGTCATTGCGCATCGTCTTTCCACCATCGAGAAAGCAGACCGAATTCTGGTGATGGACAACGGCCGGATCGCCGAATCCGGTCGACATGACGAACTCCTTGCCGCTGGCGGCGCTTACGCTCAATTGCACCAGATGCAGTTCAGCGAGCAGTCATGAGCGCGGTGCAATCTGCCATGAGTTCGCTGGTTGAGCGTCTCTGGTATGGAAGGAAGCGCCCTCTGGCTTTTCTGGCACCGCTGTCTTGGCTGTACCGGAGCATCGCGGAAGCCCGCCGTCGGGCCGCCTGGGATGCGAGAGATGCGTCGCTCCCGGTTCCGGTCATTGTGGTTGGCAACATCACTGCCGGTGGAACCGGCAAATCGCCGCTCACCGCCTGGCTGGTTTCCGCACTGGCATCCGATGGCTGGCGGCCGGTTATTCTCAGCAGGGGTTATGGTGGCGATGCTGTCCAGTACCCGCTGGAAGTTGCGGCGGAGACCAGTCCTTCCGAAGCCGGTGACGAGCCTGTCATGCTGGCGCTGAGCACCGGGTGCCCGGTTGTTGTTGATCCGCGCCGCCGACGGGGCGCCGATTACGCTCTTGAGAAAAACCTGGGTGATGTGCTGATTTGTGACGACGGCCTTCAACACTACAAGTTGCCCAGAGACCTGGAGCTGTCGGTATTTGATGGGCAAAGGGGCATCGGTAACGGCGCCTTGATCCCCGTTGGCCCGCTTCGGGAGCCGGTTTCGCGACTGGCTTCTGTGGACTTTGTTATTGTAAATGGCAAAGAGCTTTCAGAGCAGGCCATGGAAAGCTTTGTTGGCATTGACCACCCTGCGATATTTTCCATGATTCTTGAGCCTGCAACCCTTGTTCACCTGAAAACAGGGGAGTCGAGAGCCGTTGGCGATCTCAGGGGCAAGGCCGTGAGAGCTGTGGCCGGGATCGGAAACCCGGCCCGGTTTTTCGATACACTCAGAACCCTTGGCGCCGATGTTACCGAAGCGGCCTTTCCGGATCACCATCGTTTCCGTCCTGAGGATCTGAACAGTGATACCGATGAGTTGATAGTCATGACCGCAAAAGACGCGGTGAAATGCCGGGAATTTGCACCCGATAATGCCTGGAGCCTCACCGTTGAGGCCAGATTGCCGGGGCCGTTCCGGGACGCGTTTCTGGCCCGGGTTCGCCAATGTTCCGAGCCGTTAACTTCCTGATATCAAGTGAGTAAGCAACATGGATAAAAAACTGTTGGCGCTGTTGGCCTGTCCGGTGTGTAAGGGCGATCTGAAACTCAACGAGGACAGAACCGAGCTGGTCTGTTACCAGGACGCCATGGCGTTCCCGATCCGCGAGGGGATTCCTGTGATGTTGGCTACCGAGGCCCGGACGCTCTCTACTGATGAGCGTCTGCACAAGCGCTAAACCCAAGTCAGCCAGGTGGTTACTAAATGTCTTTTACCGTTGTGATTCCGGCCCGCTATGCGTCCAGCCGCCTTCCGGGCAAGCCTCTGGCAGACATTGCCGGCAAGCCGATGATCCAGCATGTCTGTGAGCGTGCCGCGGAAAGCCGTGCAGGCAGGGTCGTTGTCGCCACGGACGATGATCGGATCCGGACCGCATGCGAAGGCTTTGGTGCAGAAGTAGTGATGACATCACCCAATCACGCCAGCGGCACAGACCGCCTTGAGGAGGTTGCACGGGTGCTGGGTTTTGGGCCGGATCACCGGGTCGTTAACGTGCAGGGTGACGAGCCCCTGATCCCGCCCGAACTGATCAATCAGGTGGCCGACAATCTGGAATTTTATCCTGAAGCCGCCATTGCCACACTGTGTGAGCGGATCCACGATCCGGAGCACGTGTTCAATCCCAATGTGGTCAAGGTGGTGTTCGATCACAGGGGGATCGCCCATTATTTCAGCCGTGCGCCGATCCCGTGGGCCCGGGACCAGTGGCAGGAGGGCACACCTCTGACGGGGCTAGACGCTGCCTTGCCGGATAATGTCGGATATTTCCGGCATATCGGCATCTATGGTTACCGTGCTTCCGTCCTGGCCGAGTTTGTCAGCTGGGCGCCTGCGCCGACCGAGGTAACCGAATCTCTGGAACAGTTGAGGGCGCTCTATAACGGTGCCCGTATTCACGTGGATGTGGCCGCGGTCAACCCGCCGGGCGGCGTTGATACCGATGCCGATTTGCATAGGGTCCGAGGCTGGCTGGAGAAGAGGAATAGCGAGAATGGCTGAACCGGTAAACGTTCTTTTCGTGTGCCTGGGCAACATCTGTCGATCGCCCAGTGCTGAAGGTGTGTTTCGCTCACTGGTGGAGCAGGCGGGCCTTGCAGAGCAGGTCCACATCGATTCCTGCGGCACCGGTGACTGGCACATTGGCAAGAGTCCTGACGCCCGCGCCCAGGAGGCTGCCCGGCGCCGGGGTATCGACATCAGTGGATTGCGAGCCCGCCAGTTCAGTCCGGAGGATCTGGACACCTTTGACTACGTGCTGGTGATGGATCGCCAGAACCTGGCGGACATCAAGGACGTATGGCATCAGAATGGCGGCACCCGGCCAGCCCTGTTTCTGGAGTTCGGTCAGTCGGCCCATCAGGAAGTGCCAGATCCCTATTACGGTGGTGACGCAGGTTTTGAAACCGTGCTTGACCTGATCCAGGAAGCCGGCGAGGGCCTGCTGGCGGACATCCGGGGGCGCCTGGCTTGAGTCAGCAGCCGGAAATTCGGGAAAACATAGAGCTGGAGGCGCTGAATACCCTGCACGTGCCGGCCAAAGCCCGTTTTTATGTCGAAGCTCACACCGCAGATGAGCTGGTCAGGTCCCTGGACTGGGCCTCATCGGAGGATCAGGAAGTCCTGATTCTGGGGGGCGGCAGTAACCTGGTGTTCGCGGGTGACTTCGCGGGGCTGGTGGTGCGTCTGGCGATTCGTGGCCGCCGTTGGGAGCACATTGAGGACCACAGGGCGACCCTGGTGCTTGGTGCGGGTGAAAACTGGCATGAGGCGGTCCTGTATGCTGCCCGGGCCGGTTATCGCGGTATCGAGAATCTGGCGCTTATCCCGGGCACGGCCGGAGCGGCGCCCGTCCAGAATATTGGTGCCTATGGTGTCGAGCTCGGCGATTGCCTGGAATCCGTCACTGCACTGGATCGCAATTCGGGTGAGCTGGTTGTTCTCAATAACGCCCAGTGCCGTTTTTCCTACCGCGACAGCCTGTTCAAACAGATGCCGGGTCGCTATGTGATCACCGAAATCCGTTTGGGCCTGTCCCGCTCACGTGCTCTGGTGCTCGGATATCGGGATCTCCGGGAGTACCTCGGTGATACAGCGGAAACCGCCCTCGACCCTTTGCATGTGGCAGAGGCCATAATGGCCATTCGCCGACGAAAGTTGCCGGACCCGGATATGATTCCGAACGCCGGAAGTTTCTTCAAGAACCCGGTGGTTGACGGAGAAACATTCGAGGCACTCAGCGAGCGGCACCCGGATATTGTCGCTTATCCTCAGGAGCAGGGGGTTAAATTGGCAGCGGCCTGGCTGATCGATCAGAGTGGCTGGAAAGGCTTCCGGAATGCCCGGGTGGGCGTGCATAACCGACAGGCGCTGGTTCTGATTAACCACTCGGGCGGCACAGGTGCCGACATACTGGAGCTCGCCAGAGAAGTTCGTCAGTCAGTGGTTGACCGGTTCGGTGTCACCCTGGAAATGGAGCCAGGGATTGTCGGTGGTTCGGGAAGGGAAAATCCCTGACGGCACTGCTTTATGCAAGTGCCGTCAGAGGCTTGTCCGCGCATGCGGACAGCGATCAGAGCCCTTTTCGGGGCGATGCGTTGACCAGGAATGGCAGCGCTTCAGCCACCGGTACATCCTGTTTTTCCGCATCCTTTCTGCCCTTGTACTCCAGGGTTCCGGCTGCCAGACCACGCTCGGAAACCACGAACCGGTGCGGGATACCAATCAATTCCATATCGGCAAACTTCACGCCCGGGCGCTCTTTGCGGTCGTCCAGAAGCACATCGTAACCGGCCTGGCGTAGCTGTTCATAAAGCTTTTCGCCGGCCTCGGCAACGGTCGGTGACTTATGGGCGTTCAGGGTAACAATGGCCACCTGGAAAGGCGCAATGGCATCGGGCCAGATGATGCCGTTTTCATCGTGGTTCTGTTCAATGGCTGCGGCAACAACCCGGGAAACACCCAGGCCGTAACAGCCCATGTCCATAATCACGGTTTTGCCGTTTTCATCGAGAACCGTGGCGTTCATGGCAGTGCTGTACTTGTTGCCAAGTTTGAAGATGTGGCCCACTTCAATGCCGCGCCGGATCTCCAGAGTGCCCTTGCCATCCGGGCTTGGGTCGCCCTCAACCACGTTGCGCAGGTCTTCCACCCGTTCAAGCGCAGCGTCTCTCTCCCAGTTCACGCCGGTAAGGTGGAAGCCTTCCCGGTTGGCGCCGCAGACAAAGTCAGCCAGATGCGCGGCACTGCGGTCCACAATGACGGGCAAGTTGAGGTTTACCGGTCCGATAGATCCGGGCTTGCAGCCGACAGCCTGTTCGATTTCCTCATCGGTGGCCATTGTCAGAGGCTCGGCAACGCCGGCCAGGTTTTCGGCCTTGATCTCGTTCAGGGTGTGATCGCCCCGCAGAACCAGTGCAACCAGCCCGGAGTTGCCGTCCTCGTCGGCTTCCGCCTTCACCAGCAGGGTTTTGACCGTGCGGGTGGCGTCAATGCCCAGCAACTGCGATACCGCCTCGATGGTTTTCTCATCCGGTGTGGCGACTTCCTTGAGTTCCTCGGCCGGGGCAGGGCGGGTGCCGCTCGGGGCTACTGCTTCTGCTTTCTCGATGTTGGCTGCGTAATCGCTCCCGGTGCTGAACACGATGTCATCTTCACCCGAAGATGCGAGCACATGGAACTCGTGGGATGCGCTGCCACCAATGGCGCCGGAGTCCGCCTGTACCGCACGGTAATCCAGGCCGAAACGGTCGAAAATGGCGCAGTAGGTGCGGTGCATCAATTCGTAGGTTTCGTTCAGGGACTCGGCGTTCAGATGGAAGGAATAAGCGTCCTTCATCAGGAATTCCCGGGCGCGCATCACGCCAAACCGGGGGCGACGCTCGTCCCGGAATTTGGTCTGGACCTGGTAGAAGTTGGCTGGCAACTCCTTGTAGCTGCTGATCTCATTCCGGATCAGGTCGGTAATGACCTCTTCGTGGGTCGGTCCGAAACAGAAATCACGGCCATGACGGTCTTTCATTCGCAGCAGTTCGCCGCCGTACTGGGTCCAGCGTCCGGATTCCTCCCAGAGTTCGGCCGGCTGGACCGCAGGCATCAACACTTCCTGAGCGCCACTCTTGTCCATTTCTTCGCGAACGATTCGCTCGACCTTGCGCAGGGTACGCAGGCCCATTGGCAACCAGGTGTATAGCCCGGCGGCCAGTTTGCGAATCATGCCGGCACGCAACATCAACTGATGACTGATGATCTCGGCGTCGGCGGGGGTCTCTTTCTGGGTGGCAATCAGGTAGCGGCTTGCTCGCATCGTGTCTTCCGTTTGTAATAAATCTGAAGTGTTAGACTAATGGACAGGCGGCGGTTGGCCCGCCGGAGCCTTTATTTGTCGTAAAGTGGCCATTATTGTACGGAGCCTGTTGCACAAGGTACAGATGATGACCGACGAATCTATTGATGTCGCCCCGCGGCGCCGGCCGGTTCAGGCCCGCAGCCGGGAGCGCGTCAACACCATCCTTCGCCATGCCGCCGCCATTTTTCATGAGACCGGTGTCGATGCTGCGAGCATGTCAGCCATTGCCCGACAATCGGGCATGTCGCTGGCTTCTCTCTACCGCTACTTTCCCAACAAGGCAGCCATCGTCCATGCCATTGCCGAACAGCACGTGGAGAAGATGGAGCTGGCTCTGCGGGAGCGGTTGCAGGAACTGAACCTCAGCGATGCGGTAGACGTTCTCATCGATCAGTTTTATGAGTTCTATCGCCACGAGCCCGCCTACTCGGCGATCTGGAGTGGTGTAGAGGCAATGCCTGAGCTGAGGGAGCTGGATCTGAGAGAGCTGTACACCAACGCCCGCGATCTGGACCGGAAACTCAAGGAGGAATGTCCACGGATTCCTGATGATCGGCGCTGGACAGCAAGCCTTTTGCTACCAAGGTCCGCCGGCACTGTCCTGCGGCTGGCGGTAACTCTGCCCGACGCCCAGGGTCGACAACTTGTGGAAGAACTCAAATGCATGGCAAGGGCTTACGTGCGCGAGCTTGTCGCCTGAATCAGGAAAGGTACCCCAATGGCAGGGCAGTACTGTCGATTACTCGGCGGAGTACGAAGCTGGAGTGCACGCCGCTGACGCCCTGAATGCGGGTAATGCGGTTCAGCAGGAAATGGTGGTAATGGTCCATGTCCGGTACCACCACCTTCAGCATGTAATCGGCGTCCTGGCCCGTAATCAGATAGCACTCCTGCACCTCCGGGTACTCTGCAACCTGCTCTTCAAACGCCGCAAAACGCTCGGGTGTATGCCGATCCATGCCAATCAGAATGATTGCCGTCAGAGAAAGGCCAAGTTTCTTGTGGTCCAGAATGGTGACGGTTCTGACGATGATACCGGCATCCTCCAGTGCCCGCACACGACGGAGACAGGGCGAAGGGGATAGCCCGACTTTCTCAGCCAGCTCCTGGTTGGTCAGGGAGCCATCCTGCTGGATCTGTTCGAGGATTCGGCGGTCCATCTTGTCAATTTTGGCGAGGGTTTTCTTGTTTTCGGTCATAAAATTCCAAGAATGGCGTTTATCAGGCAATTTATAGGTTAGAAAATACGCTTCCCCGCTCAAGTTCGCAATCAAATACCAGCTTTTTCGCGTTAACCTGTACCCATCAAAGAGTTCACTTCTGAAACCGCAAGGAATTACACGCATGGCTTTCGATCATCGCAAATACGTTGCGTTCAAACCTGTTGCCAAAACCGATCGTCGCTGGCCGGACAAGGTCATCGAGAAGGCGCCAACCTGGTGTGCCGTGGATCTTCGGGATGGTAATCAGGCACTGGTGAAGCCCATGTCTGTTGCCCAGAAAACGCGGATGTTCGAATTGCTGGTGAAGTTGGGTTTCAAGGAAATCGAGATTGGCTTTCCCGCTGCCAGCCAGCCGGATTTCGATTTCTGCCGCAAGCTGATTGAAGAAAATCGCATCCCCGAGGATGTGAAGATACAGGTGCTGACCCAGGCCCGTCCTGAGCTGATCGAGCGTACCTATGAAGCATTGGCCGGCGCCCGAAAGGCAATCGTGCATGTCTACAATTCTACTTCCACGGTTCAGCGGGAGCAGGTGTTTGGTCTGGATCGTGACGGTATCAGGGACATTGCCGTCAACGGAGCCAAACTGGTTCGCGACATCGCCGCGCGCCACCCGGAGACCGAGTGGACGTTCCAGTATTCACCGGAGAGCTTTACCGGTACCGAGCTGGATTTCGCCGCGGAAGTGATTGATGCCGTGAGTGAGGTCTGGCGTCCGGAAGAGGGCCAGCCGATGATTATCAACCTGCCTGCCACCGTTGAAATGGCGACACCGAACGTGTTTGCGGACCAGATCGAGTGGATCTGCGACAACATCCAGCGCCGTGAACACATCAGCATCAGTGTGCATACCCACAATGATCGCGGCTGTGCCGTGGCCGCCGCCGAACTGGCCGTAATGGCAGGGGCCGATCGGGTCGAGGGCACATTGATGGGCAACGGTGAGCGCACCGGCAACATGGATCTGGTGACCATGGCCATGAACCTTTACTCCCAGGGCATTGATCCCACGCTGGATCTGTCGGGCATGGCGGAGATCACCGAAGTGGTTGAGGCCTGTACGGAGATTTCCACTCATCCACGCCATCCCTACGCCGGCGAACTGGTGTTCACCGCCTTCTCAGGCAGCCATCAGGATGCCATTCGCAAGTGTCTGGCGCGCCGAAAGGATGGCGAAACCTGGAACGTCGCGTATCTGCCCATCGACCCGTTCGATGTTGGTCGCCGCTATGAGGAAGTGGTTCGCATCAACAGTCAGTCTGGCAAGGGCGGTGTCGCCTATGTACTGGAGCGGGATTATAACATCAGTCTGCCACGCTGGTTGCAGATCGAGTTCAGCAAGGTGGTCCAGAGAGAGGCGGAAACCAACGGTGGCGAGATTGACTCACTGACCATTCATCGCCTGTTCGAGGATCGCTATCTGAAAGTCCACGCCGATTGGGCACTGCGCTCCTACGATCTGCACCGGGACGAAGAGGGTGTGCATGCCGAGGTGTCGGTGGGTCGCGATGCATCGCCGGTTCGTCTGGATGGCCATGGGCTGGGCGCAGTGGAGGCTGTATCTGAGGCGCTGGAGATGCGCTTTGATATCTCCATTGCTATCGAGGCTTACGACGAGTTTGCGCTGGGTGAGGGCACCAATGCCAACGCACTGGCCTGTATTCGCTTGACCGCAAACGGTATGCATTGCAGCGCTGCGGCACTGGCCGAAGACACGACATCTGCCACCCTGCAGGCCTTGTTTTCGGCAGTCGCCCAGGCAGTGGGTATCGAAATGCCTGAGACGGAAGCCGAACCTGAATCGGCGGGTGCCTGAAAAACCTGCCGTCCTGACGACACAAGCCGGCACGAGTGCCGGCTTGTTGGTTTTCCGATGCCCGTGAGGGGCAAAGGACGGAGCGTAAACCCTCAGACCGGGGTAACGTTTTCCGCCTGCGGGCCTTTCGGACCCTGTGTCACGGTGAACTGTACCTGCTGACCTTCGGTCAGGGTACGGAAACCGCTTGCGTTGATTGCGCTGTAGTGAACAAACACGTCGCTGCCACCGTCCTGAGCGATGAAGCCAAAGCCTTTGGACTCGTTAAACCACTTAACGTGGCCGGTTTTAGTATCGGACATTGATCTTTCCTGTCTTTCTGTAATTTGCCCTCACGGGACCTTCAAAATTCCACATGGAATCGTTGCTGAGAAATCCAGAGAGTACTGAGGAAGGGGCAACGAAGAGCACTTCGGCAGGACGTTGAAACGCATTCACCAAATACCGCTGTATTTTCACAGCAATTTCAGTATAGACCGACTTTGGGGGGCGTCAACGAAATTTTTGCACCTTTCGTGCAGGTTTTATTGTCGGCAAAAACAACGGCTTGGGATTTGATTGAACAAAAAATGCCCGCTCCCCGTTAACCGGGGGCGGGTATGGGGCAGGCCGCCTTTGTCAGTGGCGGAATTGCTCGCTGATTTCTTCCAGAATGGCCGGATCATCAATGGTGCTGGGCACCGAGTATTCCTCGCCATCAGCGATCTGGCGTATAACCCGTCTCAGGATCTTGCCGGAGCGGGTCTTGGGCAGTCGATCCACCACCAATGCGCGACGGAAACAGGCGATGGCGCCGATCTTGTCGCGAACCATCTCCACCAGTTCGTCTTCCAGTTCGTCGTGGTCGATGGTTGCGCCATCCTTGATGAGAACCAGCCCGATGGGGATTTGCCCTTTCATGTCATCGTGAGCACCCACCACGCAGCACTCGGCTATGGCGGGATGAGAGGCTACGACTTCTTCCATCTCGCCAGTGGAAAGGCGGTGCCCGGCCACATTGATTACATCATCGGTGCGGCCCATGACAAACACATAGCCGTCGTCGTCAATGAAGCCGCCGTCGCCGGAACTGTAGAACCCGGGTATGGGCTCCAGATAGGTTTTGCGGAAGCGCTCGTCGTCGCCCCAGACCGTCATCATGCAGCCCGGCGGCAGGGGCAGTTTCACCGCAATCTGGCCCTGCTCGCCGGCGGGTTTCTGGCTGCCGTTCATGTCCACGACCTGAACGTTGTAACCGGGCGAGGGCACGGTCGCCGAGCCCGGCTTGGTGGCCATCATTTCAATACCCACCGGATTGCAGCAGATAGCCCAGCCGGTCTCGGTCTGCCACCAGTGGTCAAGGACCGGCAGGCCGGTATGTTCCTTAAGCCATTCATAGGTGGCAGGATCCAGGCGCTCGCCGGCCAGGAACAGGCGTTTCAGTGAACTGATGTCGTAGCGTGACAGCTGGTCCGCTTCCGGATCTTCCTTGCGGACGGCTCGGAATGCGGTGGGGGCGGTAAACAGCATGTTGACCTTGTGGTCCTGAACCACCCGCCAGAATGCGCCGGCATCCGGTGTTTTCACCGGTTTGCCCTCGTACATGATGGTGGTGCAACCGGCAAACAGCGGGGCATAAACGATGTAGCTGTGGCCAACAACCCAGCCAACGTCGGAGGCGGCCCAGTAAACATCACCGGGTTTGGCGTCGTAGACCAGCTGCATGCTGTAGTTGAGCGCAACCGCGTGACCCCCATTATCACGCACCACACCCTTGGGTTTGCCGGTAGTGCCTGAGGTATAAAGGATATAGAGCGGGTCTGTTGACTTGACGGGCACCGGGTCGGCCGGTGCAGCTGTCTTCATCAACTCGTTCCAGTCATGGTCACGGCCAGCCTGAAGGTCGGCCTTCACCTGGGGGCGCTGGTAAACAATGCAGGTTTCCGGTTTGTGGCTGGCCTGGTCGATGGCTTTGTTGACCAGAGGCTTGTACTCAATGAGCTTGGTGACTTCGATGCCGCAAGAGGCGGTAATCACGGCCTTGGGTTTGGCGTCATCAATACGCACGGCCAGTTCGTGGGCAGCAAAGCCGCCAAAGACCACAGAGTGAATAGCGCCGATCCGCGCGCAGCCCAGCATCGCAATGACCGCTTCCGGGATCATGGGCATGTAGATGATGACCCGGTCACCCTTGGTGATGCCTCGGTCTTTCAGAGCGCCGGCGAAGCGGGCAACTTCATCAGTCAGTTCGTTATAGGTGTACGAGCGCTGGGTATCGGTAACCGGGGAATCGTAGATCAGGGCTTTCTGGTCGCCCCGGCCCGCCCGGATGTTCGCATCCAGGGCGACATCGCAGGTGTTCAGGGTGCCGTCGGGAAACCACTCCCCGTGGCCATTGTCCGTTGGCTGCCAGATGGTTTTGGGCGGTTCAATCCAGTCAATCTTTTCCGCCTGTTCACGCCAGAAATCGTCCGGTTTGTCTATCGACCGCCGGAACTCTGAGTGGTAGTCCATACATTCCACCTCATCGTGCCTGTTGTTGTTTTAATACGTTTCCTGACAACTTTAGGCCGTTTGAAATCATGGACTAGTAGACCATTGGCTTAGTCTGGCGGGTTTATGTCTGCAGATTTGACCGAAGTCACCTTTGCCGTCATTTCACCCCTGGCAACCCGGGCGGAAACGGTATCGCCCGGGCCTATTTCCGAGGTGTCCCGGATAATCGTCCCCTGGCTGTCGCGTACTATGGCATAGCCCCTGCCAAGGGTGGCCAGGGGGCTGACCACGTTCAGGGTCTGCGCCGCGTGTTCAAGGTCGTCCCGGCGCTGCTTCAGGCCCTGCTGGATGGTATAGGTCAGTCGTTCGCTCACGCGCTGCAACGCTTCCTGGCTCTCTGAAAGCTGGCGGCGGGGTGACTGCATGACCAGTCTCTGGCGCAGGTGATCATTGCGCACGCCCACCGTTGTCAGGCGCTGTCGGATAGCCTTCTGAAGTCGCAGCTCCAGTTCATCCATGCGCTGGGCTTTCTCCAGAAGTTCCCGTCGCGGGTCCCGCAACCGTGCGCCCAGGTGCCCGAGCTGGGTGCCAAGGCGCTTCAGGGCAAGGCTCATGGCGTTGGAAAGACGGAATTGCCGCTCGCGGAGTTGCCTGAGCCAGTCAGACTGGTCCGGTGAAATCTTTTCCGCCGCCGCCGAAGGTGTCGGCGCCCGGAGATCCGCGACGAAATCCGCAATGGTGACATCCACCTCGTGGCCAACCGCGCTAACGGTGGGAATCCGGCAAGCGGCAATGGCCCGGGCTACCGCTTCTTCGTTGAAGCACCAGAGATCTTCCAGGGAGCCACCGCCGCGACCGATAATCAGCACGTCGGCAACCCCGTGGCTCTGGGCGGCTTCAATGGCGCCAACAATATCGGCCGTGGCGGCCTTGCCCTGCACCGCCGTGGGGTAAAGTGTTATAGGAATGGCGGGGCAGCGACGGGCCAGGACAGTCAGTATGTCGTGGATCGCGGCGCCGGTGGGTGAGGTAACCACACCGATGTGCCGGGGCAGGGACGGCAGTGGTTTCTTCCTCGCCTGATCAAACAGGCCCTCCGCCAGCAGCTTGCGCTTGAGCTCCTCGAAGGCCTGCTGCAAAGCGCCGAGCCCGGCCGGCTCAATATGCTCAACGATGATCTGGAAATCGCCCCGGTTCTCATAGAGGGTCACCTTGCCGCGGATCCGTACCTGATCACCCTCTTTTGGTAGCGCGCGGATACGCTGGTTCATGCCCCGGAACATGGCGCAGCGAACCTGGCATTTGCGGTCCTTCAGGGAGAAGTACCAATGGCCGGAGGAGGGGCGTGAAAATCCGGAGAGTTCGCCTTCCACCCATACCTGCATGAAGCTGGACTCCAGCAGGTGTCTGGCCTGGTGGTTGAGCTCGCTGACGCTGAGTGCCCGGGGGCGGGTGTCCTGAAGATGCGGCGTCGCCGGTCCTGATCCGTCGTTATACATACGCAATAGCCGAAAAGAGGGAGGGTAAAAATAGCGAAATTTCAAAAAGATGCAATCGAACCTTAAAAAAGGGCCGGTTTACTGTCTTCGAGAGCCCCATTATAATAGATCGATTAAGGATTTTGCTTTGTCGTACCGCCGCGGGTACGGCACGGAAATTCCCAACTTAGCACGATCAAAAGGCGGATCCCAATGCTGCGAATTGCCGAAGAAGCCCTCACATTTGATGACGTTCTGCTGGTTCCCGGATATTCAGAAGTGCTGCCTCACGAGGTTAGCCTGCAAACCCAGCTGACCAAGGGTATTACCCTCAACATTCCTCTTCTGTCTTCCGCCATGGATACCGTTACCGAGGCAGAATTGGCCATCGCCATGGCTCAGGAAGGCGGTATCGGCATCATGCACAAGAACATGACCGTTGAGCAACAGGCGGCAGCCGTCCGCAAGGTCAAGAAGTTCGAGAGTGGCGTGGTGAAGGATCCGATTACAGTTTCGCCCGAGACAACGGTTCGCGAACTGGTAGATATCACCATGGCGAACAGCATCTCCGGTCTTCCGGTGGTGGACGGCCACGACCTGATCGGTATCGTCACTGGCCGCGACATCCGTTTTGAAAGCCGGATGGACACGCTGGTTCGGGATATCATGACGCCCAAGGAAAAGCTGGTTACGGTCAAGGAAGGCGCCTGTCTCGAGGAAGTGAAAGAGCTGCTGCATCGCCATCGGATCGAGAAGGTTCTGGTTGTTAACGATAACTTCGAGCTGCGCGGCCTGATCACGGTCAAGGATATCCAGAAGGCGAAAGATTACCCGCTGGCGTGTAAAGACGATCAGGGTCGTTTGAGAGTTGGCGCGGCCGTGAGCACCGGTGGCGACACCGAAGCCCGTATTACCGCACTGGCCGAAGCCGGGGTCGACGTGATCGTGGTGGATACCGCCCACGGTCATTCCCGTGGCGTGATGGAACGCGTGCGCTTTATCAAGAAGAATTTCCCCGATGTGCAGGTGATTGGCGGCAACATCGCCACGTCACACGCGGCGCTCGCCCTGGCGGAAGCCGGCGCGGATGCAGTAAAGGTAGGCATTGGCCCCGGTTCCATCTGCACCACCCGTATTGTGGCGGGTATTGGCGTGCCCCAGATTTCTGCGGTTTCCAACGTGGCAGCAGCGCTGAAAGAGCACGGAGTCCCGGTAATCGCTGATGGCGGTATCCGTTTCTCCGGTGATATTGCCAAAGCCATTGCCGCAGGCGCCCATAGCGTCATGATCGGTAGCCTTTTGGCAGGTACCGATGAGGCACCTGGCGAAGTGGAGCTGTTCCAGGGCCGCAGTTACAAGGCCTATCGTGGCATGGGTTCCATCGGCGCCATGGGGCAGGGCTCCAGCGATCGTTACTTCCAGGACGCCAGTAAGGGTATCGAGAAACTGGTTCCTGAAGGCATCGAAGGCCGCGTTGCCTGCAAAGGTCCGATGCGTAACATCGTTCACCAGCTGGTTGGTGGCCTGCGGGCTGCCATGGGCTACACCGGTAGCGCCACCATGGAAGAAATGCGCACCAAGCCTGAATTCGTGCGCATCACCAACGCGGGTATGCGTGAGAGCCATGTGCACGATGTGACCATCACCAAAGAATCGCCCAACTACCGTATCGGTTAACCATTGCCCTACCAGACGCGGCCCCCAGAGGGCCGCGTTGTTTATTCAGCCCCGAGGACTCCATGGCCCAGAACATCCACGACCACCGCATCCTGATTCTCGATTTCGGTTCCCAGTACACCCAGCTGATTGCCCGCCGTGTTCGCGAGATCGGCGTTTACTGTGAGATCAAAGCGTTCGATATCACCGATGACGAGCTTAATGAGTTCAATCCGAAGGGGATTATTCTTGCAGGCGGTCCGGAGTCGGTAACTCAGCTGGGCGGTCCCCGGGCGCCGGAAGGGCTGTTTGACCGCGGTATCCCGATTCTCGGCATCTGCTACGGCATGCAGACTATGGCGGAGCAGCTTGGAGGCCGCGTTGCCAGTTCCGAGAAACGCGAGTTCGGTTATGCCCAGGTGAAGGTTCGCGCCAAGGGTCCGCTGCTGGCGGATATTACCGATCATCTGACGCCGGCTGGTGAGTCGCTGCTGGACGTGTGGATGAGCCACGGTGACAAGGTGGTGGCGATGCCTGAAGGCTTCGAGCTGCTGGCCTCCACCGAGAGCGCGCCAATTTCCGCAATGCAGGATCTCAGCCGGAACCTGTATGGCGTCCAGTTCCACCCCGAAGTAACCCACACCCTGCAGGGCAAGCGGATTCTCGAGCATTTCATCCTGACTATCTGCAAATGCGAAGCCCTCTGGACGCCGGCCAAGATCGTCGATGATGCGGTTCAGCAAATTCGCGAGCAGGTGGGCAACGACAAGGTATTGCTTGGTTTGTCCGGTGGCGTCGATTCCTCGGTGACGGCAGCACTGCTGCACCGGGCAATCGGTGATCAGCTGACTTGTGTGTTTGTGGACAACGGTCTCCTGCGTCTTCATGAAGGCGACCAGGTGATGGACATGTTCGCCAGCAACATGGGCGTAAAAGTGATTCGGGTTGATGCTGAAGACCTGTTCCTGTCGAAGCTCAAAGGGGTCAATGATCCAGAGCAGAAACGCAAGATCATCGGCAATACCTTTATCGACGTGTTCGACGATGAAGCGGCCAATATCAAGGACGTGAACTGGCTGGCACAGGGCACGATCTATCCGGACGTGATCGAGTCTGCTGCGTCCAAGACCGGCAAGGCGCACGTTATCAAGTCCCACCACAATGTGGGCGGCCTGCCGGAAACCATGAAAATGAAGTTGGTGGAGCCGCTGCGGGAGCTGTTCAAGGATGAGGTGCGCCGGATCGGCCTTGAGCTTGGTTTGCCCTACGACATGGTTTACCGCCACCCGTTCCCGGGGCCGGGCCTGGGCGTGCGTATTCTCGGTGAAGTTAAAAAGGAATATGCCGATATCCTGCGCCGCGCCGACGCCATTTTCCTGGAGGAACTCCACCGTGCGGATTTCTACCACAAGACGAGCCAGGCCTTTGCAGTATTCCTGCCGGTCAAGTCGGTTGGCGTGGTAGGTGACGCCCGCCGCTATGAATACGTGGTGGCTCTTCGTGCTGTTGAAACCATCGATTTCATGACCGCCCGCTGGGCGCATCTGCCTTACGATCTCCTTGAGACCGTTTCCAACCGGATCATCAATGAGATCACCGGTGTATCCCGGGTGACCTACGATGTTTCGTCCAAGCCGCCTGCAACCATCGAGTGGGAATAATCGACGGGTGAGCCGGTCCGATGTCTGAGGCGACGCCGGAAGACGAGCGCTGGATGAATCGCGCGCTCCAGCTGGCTGGTGAGGCTGCAGCAAAGGGCGAGGTGCCTGTTGGTGCCGTGGTGGTTCTGGACGGCAAGGAAATCGGCGCGGGTTTTAACGCGCCGATTTCCGGTTGCGATCCCACGGCCCATGCCGAAATCAGGGCGCTGCGCGATGCCGCCGCCCGGGTGGGCAATTATCGGCTGCCGGATGCCACGCTTTACGTTACTCTGGAGCCCTGTACCATGTGCGTGGGTGCTATCGTCCACGGCAGAATCAGTCGGCTTGTCTATGGGGCACGTGAGCCCAAGGCCGGTGCAATAGAGTCTGCACGCCGGACACTCGAAGAGCCCCATCTGAACTGGGACGTGACCGCCGTTGGCGGCGTGTTGTCCGACAAGTGCAGCCAGGTGATCAGTGAGTTTTTCAGTTGGCGACGGGCAGAGATCCGGCGTCTGCGCAAACAGAATTCAGGGAAGGAGTAGTTTTCGCCTATGAAAGTCCTCGTTACCGGCGGAGCCGGGTATATTGGCAGTCACGTGGTCCGTCAGCTGGGCCGGGCCGGTCACGATATCGTTGTTTTCGATAACCTTTCCACTGGCTACCGCTGGGCGGTCACCGCCGGAGAACTGGTGGTCGGGGATCTGGCCGACGAAGCGGCAATCGAAGATCTGTTCTCCCGTCACCGGTTTGAGGCGGTTCTGCATTTCGCGGCCAATATTGTGGTGCCGGAGTCTGTCGCCAACCCCCTGAAGTACTACGGCAACAATACCCGCAATACCCTGAACCTCCTGAAAGCGGTCGAAAAGCACGAAGTGCCGTACATGGTGTTTTCCTCCACCGCGGCCGTCTATGGTATGCCCAAGCAGACGGTGCTCACTGAGGATCTGCCGCTGGCCCCGATCAACCCCTACGGCGCGTCCAAGATGATGAGCGAGCGGATGATCATGGATCTGGCCGCAGCCTCCAGCCTCAATTATGTGATTCTCCGTTACTTCAATGTGGCAGGCGCGAATCCGGAAGGGCTGCTGGGGCAGGCCACACCTGAAGCCACGCATCTGATCAAGGTCGCCTGTGAGTGCGTGACGGAACAGCGGGAAGGCATGAGTGTCTTCGGCACCGATTACGATACCCGGGACGGCACCTGCATTCGCGACTACATCCACGTGGAAGACCTGGCCAAGGCCCACGTGATGGCGCTGGACTACATGGCAGATGGTGGTCATTCGAAGGTCATGAACTGCGGTTATGGTCGCGGCTTTACGGTCCGGGAAGTGATTGATGTGGTCAAGGCGCAATCCGGCGTTGATTTTCCGGTCACCGAAACCGGCCGCCGCGCCGGCGACCCGGCAGCATTGATGGCTGACAACACACTTATCCGCCAGACCCTGGGCTGGCAGCCGGATTACGACAATCTGGATACCATTGTCGGCACAGCTCTGGCTTGGGAAGCGATCTGGCAGAAGAAAAAAGCTGACGACGCCCCATAACTTTTCTGTATTTGTATCGGGATTTAACGGATGAAAATTACGATTTTTGGGACCGGCTATGTCGGTCTGGTTACTGGCGCATGCCTGGCGGATGTAGGTCACAACGTTTTGTGTATGGACGTTGACCAGGGCAAAATTGAAAAGCTCAAGAATGGCCAGATTCCCATCTATGAGCCAGGCCTTGAAAATATCGTAAAGCACACCGTTGAGGCGGGCCGCCTTTCCTTCACCACAGATAGCGCGGAGGCCGTTCGTCACGGCACACTCCAGTTTATCGCCGTGGGCACCCCCCCGGATGAAGACGGTTCTGCCGACCTCCAGTATGTTACTGCCGTAGCCCGTTCCATTGGTGAACACATGGAGGACTACAAGGTGGTTGTCGACAAGTCCACGGTACCGGTGGGTACCGGCGACAAGGTCCGGGCTGCGGTTCGCGCCCAGCTGGACCGACGTGGCCTGGAGCTGGATTTTGACGTGGTGTCGAACCCCGAGTTTCTCAAGGAAGGGGCGGCTATCAACGATTTCATGAAGCCTGACCGCATTGTTGTCGGTACCGACAGCGAGCGGGCTGCGGAACTGCTGCGGGAGGTCTACTACCCGTTCAACCGGAATCATGACCGCATGATCTTTATGGACCTGCGGTCTGCCGAGCTCACCAAGTACGCGGCCAACTCCATGCTGGCCACCAAAATCAGCTTTATGAACGAAATCGCCAACCTGGCAGAGCGACTGGGCGCTGATATCGAAGCCGTGCGCCGGGGCATTGGTTCCGACCCGCGGATTGGCTATCACTTCATCTACCCTGGTTGCGGTTACGGCGGTTCCTGCTTCCCGAAAGATGTTCAGGCCCTGGCCCGAACCGCCAGCGACTGCGGTTACGAAGCACGCTTGCTGAATGCGGTTGAATCGGTCAACTACGCCCAGAAACACGTGTTGTTCGACAAGATCAGCCACTATTTTGGTGGTGATCTCAATGGCAAGGTCGTTGCGCTTTGGGGGCTGGCGTTCAAGCCGAATACCGACGATATGCGCGAAGCTTCTTCCCGCACATTGATGGAAGATCTCTGGAAAGCCGGCGCCAGGGTACAGGCTTTCGACCCGGAGGCCATGGAGGAAACCCAGCGAATCTACGGTGATCAGGAAGGCCTGACACTGTGCGGCACGAAAGAGCAGGCGCTTAAAGGGGCAGATGTTCTCGCTATCTGCACCGAGTGGAAAGAGTTCCGGTCCCCAGACTTCGAATCTATTGCTGCGACCATTCGTGAACCTGTGGTCTTTGATGGCCGCAATCTCTACGAGCCGGAAATGCTGGATCGCTACGGCCTCATTTACTACGCCATTGGCCGTGGCCGCACCCAGTTCCACTCCGAGTAAACCCAGATAATCGGAGGATGAGTATGAGCGAACCGGCAGTTTTCCGGTTACACGAGCGACTGAAGGCCGACACGATTGGCCTTGGAAGCACCTCGCTTTGTGAAATCCGACTGATGAATGACAGCACCTGGCCTTGGGTGCTGTTGGTGCCGGTGGTCGCCGGCATCCGTGAGATCTACCAGTTGTCGGCGGACCAGCAGCACCAGCTGGCCCGCGAGTCCTCCGCGCTCAGCGAAGCCATGATGGATGTCTTCGGCGGCGACAAGATGAACGTCGCAGCCCTTGGCAACATGGTACCCCAGCTTCATCTTCATCATATCGTGCGGTTCGAAGGCGACCCGGCCTGGCCGGGCCCTGTGTGGGGCAAGCAGGCGCCGGTTGCTTATTCCGATGAGGAGCTGGAGCAGGTTCGCTTAAGACTGGCCCCGGTTCTTACTGAGCTTGAGGCCGGTGTCTAGTTCGAAAGTGAGGTCAGTTGCGTTTCGCCAGAGTTTGGGAGCCGACCAGGATCATTCTGAGCTCGGTTTTCAGCTTGGCCTTCAGCTCATCACGTTCGGAAGCGGTCGCATCCAGCGCTTCAGCCCCCTGGTTGAATACCAGCGTTACCATGGCCTCAGCCACCAGCCTGGCTTCTGAGAGGGGCTTGTTCTGCTCGTCGGCGATCCGCCGCAGGTCATCGGCCAGTTCGGTCACAAAGTGGTCAATCTCGGCCTTTACGGCTGTCCGAAAAGGCTTGGAGACCCCGGTCCTTTCCCGAAGCATCAGCCGGAACAGGTTGGCATTGTTGCCCAGGTACTCCATGAAGGTTTCTACAGAAGTGGAAATGGCGCTGCCACCATCACGGGCAATCCGCTTGCGGGCCTGACGCATTAGTTGTCTCAGGGCAACGCCGCCTTCGTCCACCAGAGCCAGGCCCAGTTCATCAAGCTCGGCAAAGTGCCGGTAGAACGACGTGGGGGCGATGCCGGCTTCCCGAGCAACCTCCCGCAAACTCAGACTGCCAAAGCCCCGGTCCGCACTCAGTTGCGAGAGCGCCGCATCCATCAGTGCCCGCCGGGTTTTCTGTTTTTGCTCCGCTCTGGTGGCCAAGTTCAGACTCCATCTGCTGGTAAAAAAGAAGCATTCTAGCCGGCTGCCAACCTGCAGTCATCCGACCGCTTGATTTGCGTGCCCGCACGCCTGATTTTCACCGCCATTGTGTTTATAATGGGCGGCTTTTCCGCTATGGTCGCACGATTTTTCAAGCGATCCAGAACACGCACCATATTTGAACACATTAAACGTAACGGGAACCGGTATGCGCAGTCATTATTGCGGTGGGATCAACGAATCCCACATCGATCAGGAAGTCACACTTTGCGGATGGGTCCACCGCCGTCGTGACCACGGTGGGGTTATCTTCCTGGATCTGCGGGATCGGGATGGTATGTCTCAGGTGGTTGTTGATCCTGATACCCCTGAGAGCTTTGCGCTTGCGGAAAAAGTCCGTAGCGAGTTCGTGATCAAGGTAACCGGTCGGGTGCGTCGCCGTCCTGCTGGCACAGAAAACAACAACATGCCGACCGGGCAGGTTGAGCTTCTGGGCAAGGAGCTGAGCATTCTGAACGCCGCAGCGACCCCGCCGTTCCCGCTGGATGAGCATGTCGACGTTGGCGAGGACGTGCGTCTGCGCTACCGGTTTGTAGACCTGCGTCGCCCGGAAATGATCAACCGCCTGCGTTTCCGTTCCCGGGTAACCAGCTACATCCGTAACTATCTGGACAGCAACGGCTTCATGGATGTGGAAACGCCCATCCTGACCCGTGCTACGCCGGAAGGTGCGCGGGATTACCTGGTGCCGAGCCGTACCCATGAGGGTTCTTTTTTCGCACTGCCGCAGTCGCCGCAGCTGTTCAAGCAGCTGCTGATGGTGTCTGGTGTCGACCGTTACTACCAGATTGCCAAGTGTTTCCGGGATGAAGACCTGCGTGCGGATCGTCAGCCGGAGTTTACCCAGGTGGACATTGAGGCCTCTTTTATTGACGAAGAGACCCTGATGAAGTTGAACGAGGACATGATCCGTTCGCTGTTCAAGGATGTTCTGGATGTAGAGCTTCCGTCCTTCCCGCAGATGCCTTATGCCGAGGCCATGCAGCGTTATGGCAGCGACAAGCCGGATCTGCGGATCCCGCTTGAGTTGCTGGATGTGAACGATCTGGTTGAAGGCGTGGACTTCAAGGTATTCGCGGGCCCGGCAAAAGATCCGAAAGGCCGTGTAGCCGCTTTGCGCGTACCGAAAGGTGGCGAGCTGACTCGCAAGCAGATTGACGACTACACCAAGTTTGTAGGCATCTACGGTGCCAAAGGGCTGGCTTACATCAAGGTCAATGACCTCTCCAAGGGCGTAGAAGGCCTGCAATCCCCGATCATCAAGTTCCTGGGTGATGACGTTGCGCTCGCTATCATGGAGCGCGTGGGTGCCGAAGACGGCGACATCGTGTTCTTCGGCGCGGACAAGACCAATGTGGTCAACGAGGCCCTGGGCGCACTGCGCATCAAGATCGGTCACGATCTGGACATGCTGACGTCCGAGTGGGCACCGCTGTGGGTTGTGGATTTCCCGATGTTCGAAGAAACCCCGGACGGTAGCCTGACGGCGATTCACCACCCGTTCACCGCGCCCTCCTGCAGCCCGGAAGATCTGGCCGCAGATCCCGCTAACGCGCTGTCCCGTGCCTACGATATGGTTCTGAACGGCACCGAATTGGGTGGCGGTTCCATCCGTATTCACGATGAGAAAATGCAGGAAGCGGTGTTCCGCATCCTGGGTATCGGTGAAGAGGAAGCCCGCGCCAAGTTCGGCTTCCTGCTGGATGCCCTGAAGTTTGGTTGCCCGCCCCATGGTGGTCTGGCATTCGGCCTGGACCGCCTGGTCATGCTGATGACCGGCGCTACGTCCATCCGTGACGTAATTGCGTTCCCGAAAACCCAGAGTGCCACCTGCCTGATGACCCAGGCGCCTGGCGAAGTGGACGAGAAGCAGTTGCGTGAGTTGCATATCCGTCTGCGTAAACCGTCAAAGCCGGTTGAAGGCAACAAGGCGGAAGCCGGTGAGGGCAACGAGTAAACCAGTGATTTGAGGGAGGAGCTGTATGGCGGGTCACAGTAAGTGGGCCAACATCAAGCACCGCAAGGCGGCACAGGATGCCAAGCGGGGCAAGATCTTCACCAAAATCATTCGTGAGCTGACCGTGGCCGCGCGCCAGGGCGGGGGGAATCCCGATGATAATCCCCGCCTGCGCGCCGTCATCGACAAGGCGCTCACCGCCAATATGAAAAAAGACACCATCGAGCGCGCGGTTGAGCGTGGCGCCGGTGGTGGCGATGATGACAACTACGAAGAGCTGACCTACGAAGGCTATGGCCCCGGTGGTGTGGCGATATTCGTGGAAGTCATGACCGACAACAAAAACCGGTCTGTGGCTGAAATCCGCCACGCGTTCAACAAGATGGGTGGCAATCTCGGTACCGACGGATCGGTCGCCTACCTGTTCAGCAAGCAGGGCATCATCAGCTACGGTCCGGAGTGGGAAGAAGACAGGCTGGTGGAAGCCGTACTCAGCGCCGGCGCCGAAGACCTTGCGGCCCAGGACGACGGTTCCTGGGAAATCGTAACCACACCCGAGCAGTTTCTGGACGTCAAGGAATCTCTGGTCAATGCGGGACTGGTGCCGGACAATGCTGAAGTAACCATGGTTCCATCCACGCGGGTTGAGCTGGATCGGGACGGCGCGGAAACCATCCTCAAGCTTATTGATATGCTCGAAGATCTGGACGATGTTCAGAATGTCTACCATAACGCGGATATCTCCGGCGACATCATGGAATCGCTTTGACCAGTCAGGAGCATTGATGTGGCGATAATTCTGGGCGTTGATCCGGGGTCACGAATTACCGGTTACGGCGTCATTCGGGCAGATGGTCGACACATCGAGTACATCGACAGTGGTTGTATCCGGGTGGGCGAGAAGCCCATGGCTGAACGCCTTCAGACCATATTCCAGAGCCTTGCCACCCTGATCGGAGAGTATCGGCCGGAAGAATTTGCCATCGAGCAGGTGTTCATGGCCCGCAATCCTGACTCGGCTCTGAAGCTCGGTCAGGCCCGCGGCGCGGCCATCGTCAGTGCCGCCAACAGTGGCTTGGCGGTTCATGAATACTCGGCGAGGCAGGTAAAGCAGGCGGTGGTCGGCAAGGGCGGCGCTGACAAATCCCAGGTTCAGCACATGGTTCAGGTGTTGCTTTCGCTTTCACGCAAACCCCAGGCAGACGCGGCCGATGCGCTCGCCATCGCCATGTGCCATGCCCACATGAGTCAGAGTATCCTGCGGGTGGCCAGTGGCGCCGGAAAGGTCCGAAGCGGTCGCGTGCGACAACAATAAACCGCTCCCAGGAGCGACAGGAGATTCAGCTTGATTGGTCGTATCCGAGGTATTCTGGTCGAAAAGGCTCCGGGCCAGGCGCTGGTTGAGTGCGCGGGCCTGGGCTATGAAGTCGACATCCCCTATACCACCTTCTTTCATTTGCCGGAGACCGGCGATGAAGTCACCCTGCACACCCATTTTGCCGTCCGAGAAGACGCCCAGAGCCTCTACGGCTTTGCTTCCAGCCTGGACCGGGACCTGTTCCGACTGCTAATCAAGGTTAATGGGGTTGGCCCGAAGCTAGCCGTTGGCATTCTTTCCGGATTGGACGCACAGCAGTTCATTCGCTGCGTTGAGAATCGTGACTCCGCCTCACTGGTCAAGCTCCCCGGCGTTGGCAAGAAGACCGCAGAACGGCTTCTTATTGAAATGGCGGACCGGATAGGGCAACTTGAAGGGCAATTTGTGCCAACGTCGCCCGAGACGACAGGCGTGGGGCAGCCGGGCGGACAAGGCCCCGCTGGCGGGCCGGCGGCCACTGAAGAGGCGGAAGCCGCACTGATCGCTCTGGGTTACAAGCCCCAGGAGGCTGCCAAGGCCATCAGCAAAGTGGCCGAGGAGGGAATGAGTAGTGAAACGCTCATCCGTCTGGCCCTGCGAAACATGATTCCGGCCTGATCGTCAGAACCTGTCGCGAACCTGTAGAGAGCGTAACGTGACACCTGCTAACCCCTTTGTACAATTGGGGCTGCGCTGGAATAGCGGGCAAACGTGAGGCACGATGTTGATTCCCACACTATGGGTGATGCCATGATCGAATCCGACCGGTTGATCTCGGCCCGGGCCGGTGAATATGAGGAAGTACAGGACAGGGCCATTCGCCCGACCCTGCTGGCCGAGTATGTTGGCCAGCCCACGGTCCGTGAGCAGATGGATATTTTCATATCCGCGGCCCGGGGTCGTCAGGAAGCGCTGGACCACGTTCTGATCTTTGGCCCGCCCGGTCTGGGCAAAACAACCCTTGCCAATATCATCGCCAATGAGATGGGCGTATCCATCAAGACAACGTCTGGACCTGTGCTTGAAAAAGCCGGCGACCTGGCCGCGATGCTGACCAATCTCGAAGAAGGAGACGTTCTCTTCATTGACGAGATCCACCGTCTCAGCGCGGCAGTGGAAGAAGTGCTGTATCCGGCGATGGAAGATTACCAGCTCGACATCATGATCGGTGAGGGCCCGGCCGCCCGCTCCATCAAACTTGACCTGCCGCCGTTCACCCTCGTCGGGGCGACCACCCGGGCAGGCTTGCTGACTTCGCCGCTGCGAGACCGCTTCGGCATCGTGCAACGGCTGGAGTTCTATAACACCGAAGATCTTACCAGCATCATTCTGCGCTCCGCGCGATTGTCTTCGGTAGCCGTCGATGAGGCAGGCGCGTTCGAAATTGCCCGCCGGTCCCGGGGTACCCCGCGTATCGCCAATCGCCTGTTGCGCCGTGTCCGCGATTTTGCGGAAGTCCGCTCAGACGGTCGTATCACCTCTGACATCGCCGATCAGGCACTGAACATGCTGAAAGTGGATAACCAGGGTTTCGATCACATGGATCGGCGCCTGCTGCTGGCCATGATCGAGAAATTCGACGGTGGCCCTGTGGGGGTCGAGAGCCTTGCTGCCGCGATCAGTGAAGAGCGCGGCACCATTGAGGATGTGCTTGAGCCCTTCCTGATCCAGCAGGGTTATATGGTCCGGACTCCCAGGGGGCGGATGGTGACCTCCAACGCCTATCAGCATTTCGGCGTGATTCCGCCGAAGTCGGGCAGGGAGGACGATCTTTTTGGTTGAACAGGCGCCAGAGGGAAGGTTCGAACTGCCGATTCGGGTCTATATCGAGGACACCGACGCTGGCGGCATCGTATTTCATGCCAAATATCTCCATTACATGGAGCGGGCCCGAACCGAATGGGTGCGCAGTTGCGGCGTTGGCCTCAGGGCGGGTCTGGCAGACAATATCAGTTATGTGGTGCAACGGCTGACCATTCATTATGCGGTGCCGGCCAAGCTTGATGACGAACTGCTGGTTACTGCGGAACCCGTGGCTTTTGGTAGAGTCTGGATGGATTTCCGTCAGCGTGTGATGCGGGCCGAAGACCGAAAGTTGCTGAGTGACAGTGATGTGCGGGTAGCCTGCATCGCGCTTGATTCCGGTCGTCCCCGCCGGTTACCGACGAATATGCAGGAATTGCTGGCCAGGAATGTCCAGCCCACTGAAACGATAAACAGAACGAGCCAGGAGTAAGAAGTGGATTCAGAACTTTCAGTCTGGTACCTCATTGCCAATGCCGGTGTCTTGGTACAGCTGGTCATGCTTTTGCTGGCCCTGGCGTCAATCATGTCCTGGGCCCTGATTTTCCAGCGCCTACAGGTATTCCGGAAGGCCAAGAGGGCCCAGTTGGCGTTTGAGGAGCGTTTCTGGTCCGGCATGGATCTGGGGCAGTTGTACCGGGAGGTGAACGCCGATCCAACACCGTTTTCCGGTATGGAATCCCTGTTCCGGGCCGGTTTCAAGGAGTTTTCCCGGTTGCGCCAGCAAAGCCGGGATGCCGATGCGGTCATGGAAGGTACCCAGCGGGCAATGCGGGTGGCCTTTTCCCGGGAGCATGAGCGCCTGGAAGCCAGCCTGCCGTTTCTGGCGACTGTCGGCTCTACCAGTCCGTACATCGGTCTATTTGGCACCGTCTGGGGCATTATGAATTCTTTCCGCGGCCTGGCCCAGGTTCAGCAGGCAACCTTGGCCACGGTGGCCCCGGGCATTTCCGAGGCCCTGATCGCGACCGCCATGGGCCTGTTCGCGGCAATACCGGCCGTTATCGCCTATAACCGTTTCTCGGCCATGTCCGATGCGCTGCTGAAGAACTATGAAACCTTTGCCGATGAGTTTTCCAGCATTCTTCACCGTCGCGTGCATCAGAGCGAAAAGGGTGCCGCATGATGGTGGCTGAATTCATGGGCAGGGATCAGCTTGGGAGCACTGCTTTATGAAGGGCATGGGAATGATGCCGGAAAACCGGCGCAAGCCAATGTCGGAAATCAATGTGGTTCCGTACATTGATGTCATGCTGGTGTTGCTGATCATCTTCATGGTCACCGCCCCGATGCTGACGCAGGGGGTGAAGGTTGATCTGCCCCAGACCACTTCCGATCCTATTCAGTCTGACAAGGATGTTGAGTCCATCATTGTTTCGGTTGATGCAAACGGAGCGTACTACGTCGAGATCGGAGACGAGGGCAGTGACCCTATGACGCTGTCTGACTTGCGGGCCCAGGTTTCCAAGATCCTCTCGCAACGGGCCTCAAGTGAGATTCTGGTTCGCGGCGATGAAAATGTTCCGTACGGCACGGTTGTTCGGTTGATGGCGGAATTGCAGGGTGCCGGGGCGAGTAGTATCGGCCTGATCACCGAATCACCCCGGGACGACAATTGATAGTGGTGCGGGCAGGAGTGTTGTGAGAGATCACCAGCGTGAAGTAACCACAACTGGCGTGCCACCATGGAAATCACCGGTGGCGCTCTCGGTCACGTTGCACCTGTTGATTCTGGGCATTGCGCTTGCGGGTTGGTCGTGGACCAGCACCGATCATGAGCCGGCACCCAGGAGCATATCGGCCCGGCTGATTACCCAGCAGGAGCCGGAACCGAGCCCGGTGGTAGAGCCGGTCGATCAGCAAAAGCGGGACGAAGAACGCCGGGCCGAAGAGCAGCGTCGCAAGGAAGAAGCTGAACGACAAAGGCAGGAGGAAGAAGCCCGTCGCATTGCAGAGCAGAAGCGGCAGGAAGAACAAAAGAGGCTTCAGCAGCAGAAAGAGCAGGAGCGTCAGGAAGCAGAGGCGAAAGAACTCGAAGCCCGGAAAGCCCGTGAAGCGGAGGCTGCCCGTCAAAAGGCGGAGGCGGAGGCCAAGGAGCGAGCCAGGCAGAAAGCTGAGGAAGAAAAACGCCGTCAGGAAGAGGCAAAACGAAAAGCCGAGGAAGAGAAGCGGCGCCAGGAAGAGCAGCGGAAGCGGGAAGAGGCCGAACGCAAGCGCCAGGAGGAGCAGGCTCGCCAGGAAGCTGAACGCAAGCGCCTCGAGGCAGAGCGCAAGCTCCGGGAACAGCAGTTGGAGGCCCAGGCGGAGGCAGCCCAGAGAGCTCGGGAGGAAGAAGCGCGTCGCCAGAGAGAGGCGGCTGCTGCGAAAGCCCGGGAAGCCCAGATGCTGTCGGAGAGTGAGAAGTACCAGGCTCTGATCCGTGAGCGCTTGAGCCAGGCGTGGTATCCGCCCAGTTCGGCTACTGAAGAGATGACCGCGCGGCTCCAGATTACGCTGTTACCGACGGGTGAGCTGGCCGGGGTGCGGCTGGTCAGTAGCAGCGGGAATACAGCGTTCGATAACTCTGCTCTGGGGGCGGTGCGCTCCCTGAGTCGTTACCCGATACCCAATGATCGGGATACCTTTGAACGGTATTTCCGACAGTTTACGATTGAATTCAACCCACGCCGGTTGAGATAAGGATGCGGATAACACCATGACACATCGGATTTGGCACAAACCGTCCAGAACGCTTCTTGCCGCCACGGCCCTGATCTTTTTCGCGGTTTCGGCAGCCCGGGCGGAGCTGTTGATCCGGATTACTGAAGGCGCGGATTCGGCCATTCCTGTTGCAGTGGTGCCTTTCGCCGAGTCTGGACAGATGCCCGCTGGCGACAAGGTCAGCAGCATTGTTCAGGCGGATCTGACCATGACAGGCGAATTCCGGACTCTGCCTCCGGAGAAGATGCTGAGCCTGCCATCCAGGCGGGAGGAAGTGTATTTCCGGGACTGGCGCCTGCTGGGCCAGCGCTATGTCCTGGTGGGGGCCCTCAGCCGAAGCGGTGACCGTGTTCAGGCCCGGTATGAGCTGTTCGATGTAAACCGCGAGGAACGGATTCTCGGTGAAACTGCGGCGGCACCTGCCTCCAATATGCGCTCGCTCGCTCACCACATCAGCGACAAGGTATATGAGGCCATCACGGGTGTGCCGGGTGCCTTCTCAACTAAGCTTGCCTACATCACGCTTGATACCGCCAATGGCAAACCACGTTACCGACTGCAGGTCAGCGACGTGGACGGCAAACGCGCCAGAATCCGGCTTGAAAGCCAGGAGCCCATCCTGTCACCGGCATGGTCGCCAGACGGGGAAAAGCTGGCCTATGTGTCGTTCGAAACAGGGAAACCGGTGATTTTTGTTCATGAGCTTGCAACCGGCAATCGCACCAAAGTGGCAGACTTTCCGGGGCTCAACTCGGCGCCGGCCTGGTCCGACGATGGCCGATCGTTGCTGATGACCCTCTCGAAAGACGGAAATGCCGAGATCTACCGGATGAACCTCGATACCCGGCAGTTGACCAAGCTTACGAACCACTGGGCGATTGATACCGAACCGAGCTATGACGCCACTGGCAAGGGCATTTTCTTTACGTCGGACCGGTCCGGAGGTCCGCAGATTTACCACATGGATACACCGGGTGCGGAGCCTCGTCGTATCACCTTCGGCAGCCGTTACAATGCTCGGCCAAGGCCCGACAATGACGGTAACTATGTGTATTACGTTCACCAGCGCGATCGGGCATTTCACATTGCCCGTACCGAACTGAAAACCGGGGAGGAAACGATCCTAACCCGCACCGAGTCTGATGAGTCTCCCAGTGTCGCGCCCAATGGCCGGATGCTGATCTACGCTACCCGGCAGAATGGCAGCAACGTGCTCACGGTTATTTCCGCGGATGGTGGAGCAGCATACAGCTTGCCGGCATCCGAAGGCGATGTCCGTGAGCCCGCCTGGGGACCTTTGGTTCGCTGACTCCCGGAGCTTTCCGGTGTTGGCCATTGTTCAAGCAATAACGTCACTCAACTGAAAGGAAGAAAACATGAATTTTTCAGCTCAATCAAAAGCGTTCGCACTGTTGTTGTCCGTCGGTCTGGTAGCGGGCTGTAGCTCTACCGGTGGTACCTCCGAAGAAGGCGGCGAGTATGGTTCCGATGTGGCTGCTGTAGACCAGGAAGGTGGATCCACTGTTTACGGAGGTGACGACCAGGGCGGTGTTTCTTCTTCAGCCATGACCGAAGAAGAGCGTATGGAAGCTCGCAAGCAGGCCGAACAACAGGCCCTGCGTGAAATCACCACCTTCTACTTTGATTTCGATACGGCTGAAATCAAGCAGGAAGCCCGCGATGTCCTGGTGGCACATGCCCGTTTCCTCGCCAACAACCCGGGTCAGAACGTCCGCATTGAGGGTCACGCCGACGAGCGCGGTACCAAGGAATACAACCTGGCCCTTGGCGAGCGTCGTGCTAACGCCGTTCAGCGTTTCCTGATTGTAAACGGTGCTTCACGTGGCCAGCTCGAGACCGTAAGCTATGGCGAAGAGAAGCCGGCCGTGATGGGTTCCAGCGAGAGCGCCTGGGCCCAGAATCGTCGTGTAGAACTCGTATTTGAGTAATCACACAGGAACGACCATGAGAAAAATCCTCATGGCGACAGTGGTGCTTCCGCTTGCCCTCGGGCAGGCGGGAGTGGCCCTGGCGCAATCAGCCCAGGACAGTCAGCGTAACGCCAACAGCAGTCAGGCGACGTCGGAACTGTTCTACATGATCCAGCAGCTTCAGGGTGAAGTCAGACGGCTTCAGGGCGAAGTGGAGGAGCAGCGGCACCTGATTAACCGCCTGCAGCAGCAAGGGCGCGACCGTTATATCGATCTGGATCAGCGTATTCTGGATCTCTCGGAAAACGTCGCATCACAGCCGGCTCCCGAAGCCAGCGAAGGTGGTGGCTCTGCTGCCTCAGGCCAGGCCCGGGAGGCCAGGGAATACCGCCAGCCCGATGCGGAAGAACGAAAGGCCTACGAGCAGATCCAGGACCTGATTCGTAATCAGAAAAAATACGATGAGGCCATTAGTCGGATATACGAATTTATCGATGAATATCCGGAAGGGGATCTGACGGTCAACGCCTATTACTGGCTCGGCGAGGTCTATCTGGTCAAGCCGCAGCTCGAACAGGCAAAACAGGCGTTCACGATTGTCGCTACCCGTTTTGCCGACCATCGCAAGGCTCCGGATGCGGTCTATAAGCTGGGCGTAACTCATGATCGCCTGGGCGAAAAAGAACAGGCTCGGCGCAGCATGCAAACTGTGATTGATGATTACCCGTCCAGCAGTGCTGCTGACCTCGCACGGAAGTTTCTCGAGTCCCAGAACGGCTGATTGTATGGCGCGGCAAAAATATTGAGAAACCTGAGAAAAAGGGGTTGATCAACGGCCAAAAATCATTACTATATGCGCCTCGTTTGGGTCGTTAGCTCAGTTGGTAGAGCAGTTGGCTTTTAACCAATTGGTCGAAGGTTCGAATCCTTCACGACCCACCAAACACGAAATACCGGGTGGGCTGAGTCATTCGGTATAGATTGAAGTCAAGGCTTCGGTCGCCAGTTACGGGTCGTTAGCTCAGTTGGTAGAGCAGTTGGCTTTTAACCAATTGGTCGAAGGTTCGAATCCTTCACGACCCACCAAATAACAGAAGCCTGCGGGTTTTTGTGAAAAAAGAGCCTCCGGGCTCTTTTTTTTTGCGTATACGTTCCTACCTAGGTAAACAGGGAACAGGCAAAGCGATCACAAGTGTATGATCGCACTGTTTCAGAAACATTAAGCCTGGGGCATGAATGTTATAATGTCCGGGTTCACGCAATACAGAGACGCAGTAATGACTTACGCTGAAGACCGTATCCTTGTTCAAGAGCACCTGGCGCATGCTGCCGAGCCGAAGCCGCTCAGCGCGGACGAAAAGTCCGACCTGGAGGCTCGTATAAAATCGGCTCTGAAGGAGCAGGATGCGGTGCTTGTGGCTCACTATTACACCGATCCCGATATCCAGCGGCTTGCCGAGGAAACCGGTGGCTGTGTTGCGGACTCCCTCGAGATGGCCCGTTTTGGCAACCAACATTCGGCTTCCACCATCGTGGTTGCCGGCGTGAGGTTCATGGGCGAAACCGCCAAGATCCTGAATCCTGAAAAGCGCGTTCTGATGCCGACGCTTGAGGCGACCTGTTCCCTGGATGTGGGCTGTCCTGCCGATGAGTTCGCCGAGTTTTGTGACCAGCACCCGGATCGCACGGTCGTGGTCTACGCCAATACGTCTGCGGCCGTGAAGGCGAGGGCGGACTGGGTGGTTACCTCAAGCTGTGCCCAGGCTATTGTTGAAGATCTGGATGCCCGCGGCGAAAAAATCCTCTGGGCGCCGGACAAGCACCTGGGGCACTACGTCCAGAAAACGACGGGTGCTGATATGCTGCTCTGGGACGGTTCCTGCATCGTTCATGAGGAATTCAAATCCCGCGGGCTGGAGGATCTGAAGGCCCTTTATCCGGACGCGGCGGTACTGGTCCACCCGGAATCGCCCGATGCCGTTGTTGAGATGGCGGATGTTGTGGGTTCAACCTCGCAGCTGATTCATGCTGTCCAGACCATGCCCAACGAAAAGTTCATTGTTGCCACTGACAACGGCATTTTCTATAAGATGCAGCAACTGGCTCCGAACAAAACGCTGATTGAAGCGCCCACCGCAGGCAATGGAGCTACCTGTCGTAGCTGCGCCCATTGCCCCTGGATGGCGATGAACGGCCTTCAGAATCTGCTACAGGTACTGGAGAGGGGCGATCAGGAAGTGTTCGTGGACCCGGAACTGAGAGAGAAAGCGCTGCAGCCTCTGCAGCGCATGTTGGATTTTACCGCCAACATGAATCTCAAGGCTGCTGGCAACGCCTGATCAGCTGTTGGCCCTGGCGTGCAGACGGCTGGTGATTTCTGCCAGCCGCTCGGTCACAATCTGCCTCTGTGGCGCCCCGGCCGGCAACTTCTCCTGAGCCTGCCTTAGCTGACGCTCGGCAGACTCCAGATCGCCCATCAGAACATCGTACTCTGCCCGGGCACGATGCACGCCCACAATATTCCTTGCCATGCCCTCCGCCTCGGCCAGTTTCAGCCAGAGATGCTCCTGTCCCGGTAGCTGACGGGTCAGCTGTTTGAGATGCTCCGCCGCAGCGGCGCCATTACCATCGGCTATTTCCGTGAGGGCGAGGGTGTGGGTGATTGGATAGTTCCCCGGATTCCTCGCCAGTGCGTCTTTCAGAGTGGATCGAGCCTCGTCCACACGATCTTGTGCAAGCCTGACCTCTGCGAGGGTTACCTGGAAGGTGATTCGGCCCGGATTCGTGGCCAGCAGATCGTTCAGTATATCCACTGCCTTCTCGTATTGCCGGTCCTCGAGGTAGGCCACGGACAAGCCATACCGGATGGCATCGTTTCTCTGGGCATCCGGCCGATCGAGGTAGGCTTCAAAGGTTTCGACGGCTACGTCGGGGGAGGGCGCGTAATGCACTTGCAGCCGGCTGCGCATCAGATGGTATTCCTGGCCGTCCCGGATGTTTTCATCTGGATACTGTTCGGCACGATTCCGGGTGTCGGCCACGCGGCTCTGGGTTAACGGGTGCGTAGACAGATACTCTGGCAGTCGATTTCCCTGCATGCGGTTCTGGCGCATCATGATTTCAAACATTTCCGGCATGCCGCGAGGGTCCATCCCGGCGCTGGCCAGAATGTCCAGCCCGACCCGGTCCGCTTCCTGTTCATGGGAGCGGCTGTAGGCAAGCATGTTCTGGGCGGCCAGGGCCTGGGTCCCGGCAATGGCGGCAAAACCGATGTCAGACTGGGTGACCGCCGACAGAACAATGCCCGCAATCATACCGGCGAGTGTGAGCGGAGCGCTGGTTTCCTGCTGCTCCATGCGCCGTGCAAAATGCCGCTGGCTGAGGTGAGCAAGTTCGTGGGCGAGAACGGACGCAAATTGTTGCTCGGTCGCAGCATTGAGAAACAGACCGCCATTAACGCCTACAATGCCACCGGGCACCGCAAATGCGTTGATAGCAGGACTGTCGATCAAGGCCAGGGTCAGGTCCCGATTCTGGAGTGGGGCCGAGGGCACCAGGCGGTAGGTAATGGCGCTGAGGTAGTCATACACCAGGGGGTCGCTGATCCTCGGGGCGGATCGGCGGATAGATACCATTACCTGCTGGCCAATATCCGATTCCTGCTGGCCCGCGATCAGGCCTCCACCGGAACCGCCAATGCTCGGCAGCCTGCTCTCCTGAGCATGGCCCGGCATTGAAAAGAGCAGTAGGGCCAGCAGGGCGGTGATGGCCATTGCCGGTAGCGTTAGGGATCTGGGTTGGATAGCAATCATGTAAAGCCGGGTGCCTGTGGTCTAAATCGCCGGTTTGACAGCGGTTTGCGATAAAAAGTTCTGATCCTCTGGTTAACGAGGATTGTGATGCAATACATTATCACTGTCGGCATAATGCCTGCTTGTTAAATCCGCTTATTATTTTGTGATGGTGAATCGCTAGTATGGTTGATCGAACGCTTGATGCCTCAGGGTTGCGCTGCCCGATGCCGCTGCTGAAGACAAAGCTGGAACTGAACAGCATGGCGCCCGGTGAAGAACTCGAGGTGATTGCTACGGACGCAGGTTCCGCCAGGGATATTCCGGCCTTTCTGCAGATGTCCGATCACAAGTTGATGAGCAGTTCTGAAACCGCCGGGCAGTACCGGTTTGTGATAAAGTGCGGCGGTTAAGATTTCGGAGCTGTAAATGATCAGGACATTACGCGGTCTCGCGCACAAATACTTCTCGGATGAAGAAGCGGTCATCCTGTTCCTGATACTGGTGACAGGAACCATTTTTGTTATCTGGTTCGGTGCCATGCTTGCGCCGGCCATTGCCTCGCTGATTGTGGCCTTTATTCTGCAGGGTCTGGTCACCAAGCTCAACAAGCTGGGCGTCCCGGAGACGGTTTCCATTATTGGGGTTTTCCTGGTTTTCCTCGGCGTGCTTGTTGGCTTCCTGTTTGGCCTGCTTCCGCTGATCTGGACGCAGTTGAGCAACCTGGCCGGCGAGGCGCCACGCATTATCCGGGAGCTGCAATCCTATCTTGAGCTGTTGCCACAGCAGTATCCCCACCTGATCTCCGGAGAAGCTGTCAGCACCGTTTACAGTCAGGTGAGTACGGAAGTGGGGCACATGACCCAATGGCTGGTGTCGTTCTCGCTGTCCAGTATTCCAGATCTCGTGGCGTTGCTGATCTACATGGTGCTGGTGCCTATCCTGGTGTTCTTTTTCCTGAAGGACAGGGAGGTGCTGCTCAACTCCATCGCCCGGCTGCTGCCACCCCAGCGCCCGATGATGCTGCAGATCTGGCACGAGGTGAACCTCCAGTGCGCCAACTACGTGCGCGGCAAAGCCGTCGAGATCCTGATTGTGGGCGGCGCCACCTACATTGCCTTCAAGCTGCTGGGGATGCCTTACGCTGCGCTGCTCTCGCTGTTGGTGGGGCTGAGTGTGGTGATTCCTTATATCGGCGCGGCCGTCGTCACCATCCCTGTTGCGGTGATTGCCCTGTTCGCCTTCGGCTGGGGCAGCCAGTTCATCTGGGTGATGGTCATTTACGGTGTCATTCAGGCGCTTGACGGCAATGTTCTGGTGCCCATTCTGTTCTCGGAGGTGAACAATCTGCACCCGGTGGCCATTATCGTCGCGGTGCTGTTCTTCGGGGGAATCTGGGGCTTGTGGGGTGTTTTCTTTGCAATTCCACTGGCTACCATGCTCAAGGCGGTGTTTGCTGCCTGGCCAGTGAAGGAGTCGGCGCCGCCGGCGGAACCCGGAAGCGCCTGACAGGCACTTAAAGTGCCTTGACAGCCTCTAGCACCTCGTCAGCGTGGCCTTTCACTTTTACGCCGCGCCATTCAGCCCGCAGCACGCCATCCTTGTCGATCAGGAAGGTGCTCCGGTCAACTCCCATGTACTCCTTCCCGTAAAGCTTTTTCAGCTTGATCACGTCGAAGAGGGTGCACAGGGCCTCGTCCTTGTCTGAAATCAGGTGAAAGGGAAACTCATGCTTGGCCCGGAAATTCTCATGGGCTTTCAGGCCGTCCCTCGATACGCCGAGAATCACCGTATCAAGCTCCTCAAATTGCTTCATCCGGTCCCGGAAGTCCTGTCCCTCAGTAGTACAGCCAGGGGTGTTGTCTTTCGGATAGAAATAAATCACCACGTTCTGACCTTTCAGATTGTCCAGGCGAACAGTCTGGTCTCCGGTAGCGGGTGCTTCAAAATCCGGTACGGGTTTGTTTAACTCAACGGATGGCATGACATCTCCTTTAATTCCCTTGTGTCAGTTCGTGCCCAACATTACCATATCGGTTTTATTCGGACGGAGCTTTTATGATTACGGGTAGCCTTGTCGCACTGGTCACGCCCATGCATCCAAACGGTGACATCCACTGGGAGGATCTGGACAAGCTGGTAGACTTTCATATTGAAAACGGCACACACGGCATCGTTGCTGTGGGCACCACCGGCGAATCCGCAACGCTCGACCCGGAAGAGCATTGCCAGACCATTGGCCACATCATCAAACGTGTTAATGGTCGCATCCCGGTTATTGCGGGCACCGGCGGCAACAGCACCCGTGAGGCCATTGAACTGACGGCCGAGGCCCATAAGCTTGGCGCAGATGCCTGCCTGCTCGTTGTTCCCTACTACAACAAGCCGACCCAGGAAGGCCTGTATCAGCACTTCAAGGCGATTGCCGAAGCCGTCCCCGGCATGAACCAGATGCTGTACAACGTGCCCGGCAGGACAGCGTGCGACATGCTGAACGAGACCGTGCTCCGGCTTGCCGATATTCCGAATATCGTGGGCATCAAAGACGCCACCGGCAACATTCCCCGGGGTGCCGAACTGATTGAAGCGTTGGACGGCCGTCTGGCTGTCTATTCAGGTGATGACGCAACGGCAGCGGAACTTATGCTGGCCGGTGCCAAGGGCAACGTGTCCGTCACCGCGAACGTCGCCCCGAAGGCAATGTCCCAGCTGTGCGAAGCCGCTGTTGCCGGAAATCGTGAAGAAACCGAGCGTTTGAACGAACTGCTCATGCCCCTTAACCGGAAGCTGTTCCTCGAAGCGAATCCTATCCCGGTGAAATGGGCGCTCCATCATATGGGAATGATTGGGGAAGGCATCCGCCTGCCGCTGACCGTGCTCAGCGAAAAGTTCCATGGCGAAGTGGAAGATGCCCTCAAGGCCTCAGGTGTTCTCTGAGTTTGCTTAAATTATCCCATCACCGGAGTAACCTGATGCAGGTTCTAAAAGGAACCGGTAGTACCCTGATGTTCAAACCCGTTGTTGTCGCATCCGGGCTGTTGCTTCTGGCAGCAGCCTCGGGCTGCAGTCTGGTTGAAGACCGCTCCGAACGCTATGTGAATGCCACGGAAGGACAACCACTGGAATTGCCGGAGACCGCCGACGATTCCCGTTTCAGTCAGACCATGCCCATCCGTGATGTCCAGCCGGCCGACGCCAGCAAAATGTATCCGTCCGATATTCCGCGTCCGCCGGACATGACATCGGACATCCTTGATGAAAACTACGTTATCGAAGAGCTGGATGGTCGGCTCTGGCTCCTGGTCAATGACGTGCCGGGCAGAATCTGGCCTGCGGTAAACAGCTATCTGTCCGAGCGGGGTCTTGGCGTCGGCTTCGACAGTCCACAGTTGGGCATCCTGCAGACCGAACTTGCAAATTTCAGCAAGCGTGCCCGAAACCTTGTAGAGCTGTCGGATAACCCATCTGCCGGCGAACAGAAAGTCGTTCTTCAAGTTCGGATGGCTCCCGGTGTGCGACGCAAGACCACAGAGATGCAGGTACGCCGGCTTGATGTTGAAGATCAGCCGGATGAGCTGATCCCCTGGACTGGCGTTTCTGATCCCTCCGAGCAGGCTCTGGAATTGCAGAGACGCCTGCTGTCCGATCTGGGTGACTTTCTCAGGGCGCGTGAAGAAACCAAGTCCTTTTCCCGGGCGGCATCCGGAATGGTCAGCGATCCGTTGGTTCGCCTGATCTCGGAAAACGATGAAGCCGTCGCGATCCGCATGGAGCTTGATTATGGTCGTTCCTGGGCGGAAGTAAGCCGGGCACTTACAGATTCCGGCATTCCCGTTGTCGATCTGAACCGCAGTGAAGGCTGGTTCCATGTCGATTTCCGCACCGAAGACGAGCGGGATCCGGGCTGGTTCAGCTGGTTCAGTGACAAGGACGCACCCCAGCATACTCACACAGTCAGCCTTAGCCAGCAGAGCGACGCCATTGTCATCTCTGCCGAGGACGTTCCGGGTTACACTGGCAGCCGGACGACGCCGGATCTGCTCGAGCAACTGTTCGATTACCTATACTGATTCAGGAAGAGGCCGCCAGAGGCGGCCGCTTTTCGGAGACCCCAATGGAAAAACGCGAAGAACTCTACGCCGGCAAGGCAAAATCCGTCTACCGTACCGACAACCCCGAACGTTTCGTGCTGGTATTCCGTGACGACACATCCGCCTTCGACGGTGAGAAAAAGGAACAGCTCAATCGCAAGGGCATGGTGAACAACAAGTTCAATGCGTTCATCATGGAGAAGCTGGAGGCGGCAGGTGTGCCGACCCATTTTGAAGGGTTGCTGTCGTCCACCGAATCGCTCGTCAAGAAGCTGGATATGATTCCGGTTGAATGCGTGGTTCGCAATGTTTCCGCCGGCAGTCTCTGCCGTCGTCTTGGCGTGGCGGAGGGGCAGGAACTGAATCCGCCCACCTACGAACTGTTCCTCAAGAACGACGCACTCCACGATCCGATGGTCAACGAATCCCTGGCCGTCAGCTTTGGCTGGGCCGCGGCGGATGAGCTGGAGCAGATGAAATCGTTGACCTATCGGGTTAACGACGTGCTCAAGGCCCTGTTTGATGAGGCAGGCATGCTGCTTGTGGATTACAAGCTGGAGTTTGGTCGCTGCGAGGGCAAGATCGTTCTGGGTGACGAATTCAGTCCGGACGGTTGCCGGATCTGGGACAAGGAAACCCGCAAGAAAATGGATAAGGATCGTTTCCGTCAGGGGCTTGGCGAAGTGATCGAAACGTACGAAGAAGTCGGGCGCCGTCTGGGAATCCAGTTCGACTGACTGAAACTGACAACAAATTCAAAAGGTGTGTCATGCGTAAACTGATGCTTGCTGTAGGTGGTTCACTGTTTCTGGTGGCGCCTGTGTCACAGGCAGATGTGGTTGGTCTTGGAGCCAGTGTAAGTTACTGGGATTCGGATCTGTCCGGCCAGGCTGCTGACAACGGTGATGTGGTTGATGTAGAAAATGACCTCAACCTGGACAGCGATTCGAATGCGAATGCGTCCCTGTATCTTGAGCATCCGATTCCGGTGCTTCCCAATGTTCGATTGAACTACACTCTGGTACAGCAGAGTGGTCGTGGCCAGGTAAATGGTAACTTTGGCGGCGTGAATTTTGGTGGCCTTGATGTTCAGTCTGATCTCGATTTGGAGCAACTGGATCTGACTCTTTACTACGAGGTGCTTGATAACTGGGTGAACCTGGATCTTGGCCTTACCGCACGGGATCTGTCCGGAGAGCTTATTGTTAAAGAGGCCTTAACAGGCACGCCTTCGAACGAAACCACGGTCGATGCGGTCATACCCATGGGCTACCTCGCCGCTCGTTTCGACCTGCCACTAACGGGTGTTTCCGTAGGTGCTGAGGGCAACTTCATCAGCTTCGACGGTGACTCTCTGCACGATTTCAACGCCTACGGCCAGTACGAGATCTCATTGATCCAGTTCCGCGCAGGCTATCGTCAGATGTCTATTGATTACGAAGATGGCAATGACCGGCTTGATGTCGAGATAGGCGGACCGTTCGTGAGTGCCGGGGTCTCGTTCTGAGACCGGCAGTCTTTTCAGGGAGAGACACGTGAAGATTCTTGTTACCGGAACGGCCGGTTTTATCGGCTCACACCTGGCTCATCGCCTTCTTGATCGGGGTGATGAAGTCATTGGCGTTGATAACGTCAATGATTACTACGATGTGAACCTGAAGGAAGCGCGGCTGAAGCGCCTGACCGACAAAGCCGGTTTTACCGAAGTCCGTCAGGATGTGGCTGACCGCGCTGCCATGGAAGCCCTTTTCGCCGAGCACAAACCCGAGCGGGTAGTGCACCTGGCGGCCCAGGCGGGTGTCCGGTATTCCATCGAGAATCCTCACGCTTATGTGGACGCCAACCTCGTTGGTTTCATGAACATCCTTGAAGGGTGCAGGCACAATAAGGTCGAGCACCTCGTCTATGCGTCCAGCAGCTCGGTGTACGGTGCCAACGAGACCATGCCGTTCTCGGTGCACGACAACGTGGATCACCCGCTGAGTCTCTACGCGGCCTCCAAGAAGGCCAATGAGCTCATGGCCCATACATACAGCCATCTCTATAATCTGCCGACCACTGGTCTGCGGTTTTTTACTGTCTATGGTCCCTGGGGCCGACCGGATATGGCGTTGTTTATCTTCACCAAGAAGATACTCGCCGGAGAGCCCATCGACGTTTTCAATCACGGCCACCATCGTCGGGATTTCACTTACATTGACGACATTGTGGAAGGCGTGATTCGCACCCTGGATCATGTGGCCGAGCCCAACGATCAGTGGAGCGGTGCAACTCCGGACCCCGGCACCAGCAAGGCGCCGTACCGGTTGTATAACATCGGAAGTAACAACCCGGTTGAGCTGTCCCGGTTCATCGAGATTATTGAGGAACGGGTTGGCAAGAAAGCGGAGAAAAACCTGCTTCCTTTGCAGCCCGGCGATGTTCCCGCCACCTACGCCAATGTCGATGATCTGATCGACGACGTAGGGTACAAGCCGGCCACTCCCGTAGAGGAGGGGATTGCCCGATTTGTAGACTGGTATCGGGACTTTTACAACGTATGAATCAAGGGCCAGCAACTGCTGGCCCTTCTCGTATCTGATATTTAAAAATGGTGCGCTAACGATGATGGCAGTGTTAAGAAGATGGTCCTTGATAGCCGGGCTTGTAGCCCTGTCCGGTTGCACCGGCCTTCCGGAGGACATGGAGCCAGTCACCGGTTTTGATGGCGACCGCTACCTGGGTACCTGGTACGAAATCGCCCGCCTGGACCATTCTTTCGAGCGCGGTCTCACCAATGTTCGTGCCGAATACAGCCGTAATGATGACGGCAGCATAAAGGTCATCAACCGCGGGTATAACGCTGAAGAAGAGAAATGGGAGGAAGCTGACGGCCGCGCCGTATTTGTCGAAGACGAAAACACAGGCCATCTGAAGGTGTCTTTCTTTGGGCCCTTTTACGCCTCTTACGTGGTGTTCGAGCTCGACAAGAAAGAGTATTCGTATGCCTATGTGACCGGTTACGATCGGGACTATCTCTGGTTTCTCTCACGCACGCCGGAAGTCAGCGAAGGGGCGATTGAGGCGTTCAGGGAGCGGGTAATAGAAGAGGGATTTGATCTGGAAGAGTTGATCATAGTGGAGCATGACGAGAACCTCTAGGATCAGTGGACCAATCAGATTCGATCTGGGTCATACAACATCTGAAAGTTGACATGGTCGTGGTTTATCAAATTGAGTTATGTAAAGGCCCTATCCAATTAGACTGTCTAGCTGTTTTACGCCCCTCCACCAATGCCTTTACGTGATGCCAGAAAAATAGGAACAACAAGTCGTGGTGACTCATATACTGAATACTCAGCAGCAAAGGTTTCCAACTGTCCAGGAACTTTACATGCCGTGAGCATGCCGAGACATGCAGCCGTGCAACTAATTCAGTATTTAACCTATTGAATATATCCCCTGCTTAAGGCGTCGGTTGGGTGTGTGGGGTGAATGACGAAATGTCCAAAAAATTTACACCATCCTCGTGCATCTGGGCCAAACAGGGTGTTTTCAAATATCTTTAAGAAATAAATTATTGTTTCGCAGCAAAAAAAACTTTGTGGTTTGGTTTTTGCTCAAGCACATCAAGTGGTCGATTACCCTGCCTGAGTGAATTATTGGGATTTAAGCCGTCTCGACCCGAGGGCATGCTGTAAAGGATTATGGATCAGTAAATCCTTGTGCCAATAACACCCGCATCCGGATTTCGTGCTGCGCATTCGTGTGTCATGCCGCCGGGTTCTTCATGGATTGAAACTCTAGAAGGGGTTCTCGACGTGAACATGGTACTCAATTCTCAGACCAATAACCCATCCAAAACCCTACTCATTGCTGACGCCGAACTGAAAGGCATAGAACTACTCCTGTCCGGTGAACTGAAAGCCGACCACATCTTGCTAGTCCAGCGTGATGATGACGCCTTGTTTAAATTGGAGCGCTATCTGAACTCGGCAGGTCGCGAATTCAGTCAATACTTTATTTTGTGTCACGGCGCCCCCGGAAAATTAAAGTTGGGGGCACATGAGATTGATACGAACCAGTTGGCAGTGCGAACAAGTCTGAACCTGGGGCTTTCAAAGTGGATGCGCGGGAAGAGATTAGGGCTGATCGCGTGCAGCGTCTCAGCTCAGGAGTGTGGGGTGCGTCTGCTGGAGGCATTGGGCCAGCATTGGGGCGTTAGGGTTTCTGCATCCCCAACCAAATTGGGTCATACCGAAGCGGGCAGAAACTGGGCGATTATGGATAATTCGGGTACGACTTCCACTCTCCCGCTTTCATCCTTTGCCATGGCCACCTATGAGTACTCACTCGATGACAACCCCTTTGATGAGGGCAAGGTGAACCTCTACACCAGTGGTGATCAGGATGAGCCCGTCATACGCACGTTGGCCGATGGCAGCTATATCCTGGTCTGGACGTCGCAGAATCAGGATGGCAGTGGCGACGGTATCTTTGCGCAGCGTTTCAGCGAGTCCGGCGCCCGCCTCGGTGCGGAATTTCAGATCAGTGACTCCGCCATCGGGGATCAGAACACAGCGGCAGTGGCCGCTCTGTCGGGAGGTGGTTATGTGGTGACCTGGGAAGCCGCCGATGGGAGCGGAACCGGCATCTACAAACAGCAGTTTGATGCCAGCGACCAGCCTTTAGGTGGCGTCGCGTTGGTCAATACCTCCACCTCTAGCTCTCAGTATGAGGCGCAGGTGACAGGGCTGACCGATGGCGGATATGTGGTGGTTTGGCGTGATGGCGGCAGCCTGGACGGCAGTGGCGACGGGGTTTTTGCGCAACGCTACGATGCCGCCGGCAATGCCGTGGGAAGTGAATTCCAGGTCAATACCGAATTTTCCAGCTCCCAGTTTCAACCCAGTGTCAGCCCTCTCGGGGATGGTTTTGTGGTGGCCTGGGCGTCTTTTACCAGTGGCACTGCCGGCGACGGCAGCGGCTACGGCATTTTTGTGCAGCGCTACAGCGATACGGGGACAGCGCTCGGCGGGGAGGTCCAGATCAATCTGGAAACATCGGGCAATCAGACCGAGCCGAGGGTTACTGAACTCGCCAGCGGTAACTTTGTGGTGGTCTGGACTTCTGCAACCAGTGGGTCTGCCGGGGATGGTTCCAGTGACGGGGTGTTCGCGCGTTTATTCAATGCCAGTGGCACACCGCTTAGTGGCGAGATACAGGTCAATACCACCACGAGCAGTAACCAGCAGGACTCCGCCATTACCGCCCTTGCAGGCGGTGGTTTCGTTATTGTCTGGACCGATCAGAGTGGCGCAGACGGCAGTAGCAGTGGGGTTTTTGGTCAGGAGTTTGACGCGTCCGGCAATCCAGTAGGTTCTGAGTTCCAGGTGAACGAAGAGATCAGCAGTGTCCAGTACCAGCCCACGGTGACTGCGCTGGATAATGGCGGTTATGTGGTCGCCTGGTCTTCCTTTACCAGTGGCTCTGCCGGTGACGGCAGTGGTTACGGCATCTTCAGCAAGACCTTTGGCGATCCTGCTGCTTTTTCGATTCAGGCCAGCCCGGAAGTGGACGGCATTCACACCAACGTCACCTATGATGAGAACGACCTCAACAGCGCTCCGCAGCTGATTGATACCAACGGTGCGTCGGCAGTCAGCGATGCAGACTCGGCCAACTTTGATGGAGGCACCCTGATTGTCAGCCGGATCACCGGTTTCGGTATCTTTGATCAGTTCGGACAGGATGCAGAGTCTCAGGAACAGTTCGGTATCCGCAATCAGGGCACCGCTGCCGGCCAGATTGGTGTGTCAGGCACCGACGTAACTTATGGCGGCATCGTTATCGGATCCATCACGTCAGACGGCAGCAACGGCGGTGATCTGGTGGTCACGCTCAATGCCAGTGCCAATCCCACCAGTGTTGAAGCGTTGGTTGAAAATCTCACCTATGAGAATACGTCGGACGATCCGGTGGCTTCCCGGGATATCACCATTCAGCTCAGCGACGGTGACGGCGGTACTTCTGAGCCGGTCATAGTAACCATCAATATCACGCCATCCACGGACGGCGTTGGACCGGTGTTTGGTGAACGTCAGGTCAACAGCTTTGTGGAGGGGGAGCAGCGTGAGCCGTCGGTCGCCTCTTTGGCCGATGGCGGTTATGTCGTGATTTGGGAATCGGATAACGAAGACGGCTCCGGCTATGGGATTTTTGCTCAGCGTTATACTGCGGAGGGCGTGATTACCGGGCCGGAGTTCATCGTCAATTCCCAAATTTTTGGTGATCAGGTCGACGCGCGGGTCACCGGCCTTGATGGTGGTGGTTTTGTCGTGAGCTGGACCGACCAGGTGTCCAGCGCCGATGGCTCGGGCTATGGGGTTTTTGCCCAGCGCTTTGGTGCGGATGGGCTGCCCGCGGGCAGTGAGTTTCTGGTCAATACCACGACCAGTTCCTTTCAGTATGAATCGGCGATTGCCGCACTGAATGACGGTGGTTTTGTCGCGGTCTGGCGGGATGATAGTGGCTCGGACGGCAGCTCTGCCGGTGTGCAAGGGCAACGGTTCGACGCGGCAGGTAATCCGGTCGGAGGTGAATTTCAGGTCAATACCGAATTCAGCTCTTTTCAGTATGAGCCCAGCGTCAGTGGCCTGAGTGGCGGCGGGTTTGTGGTGACCTGGACGTCCTTCACGTCCGGGTCTGCCGGGGACGGCAGCGGTCAGGGCATCTTTGCCCAGCGTTACGATGCAGCCGGTAACCCCCAGGGTGGTGAGTTCCTGGTCAACACCGAAGTGACTGGCGATCAGAGAGAATCGGTGGTGGCGGGTCTGGCCGATGGCACCTTTGTGGTGGCCTGGACGGATCAGAGCGGGCTGGACACCTCTAACTACGGTGTCTATGCCCAGCATTATGCGGCGGATGGCAGTGCCTTGGGCGGCCAGTTCCGGGTGAATGAAAACGTTTCCAGCAACCAGTACGAACCGGCTATCACCGCGTTGGACGGTGGCGGGTTTGTGATCAGTTGGCGGGATGACAGTGGCCGCGACGGCAGTGGCACGGGCGTCTTTGCGCAGCAGTATGATGCGACAGCCAGCCGGGTCGACGGCGAGTTTCAGGTCAATACCGAATTCTCCAGTACCCAGAGCCAGGTGGCACTGGCCGGACTTTCTGGCGACAACTTCGTGGCGGTTTGGCGTTCTCAGAATAGCGGCACCGCCGGCGATGGCAGTGGCGGCGGCATCTTCCAGCAGTTGTTTGGGGAGCCGGCAGACTTTGGTAGCCAAGCCTCGCCCATCTTATCGGAGTTCACGCCCGAAGTGACATTCTCGGAAGCAGCACTGAATGCCGGCGCACTGCTGCTGGATGCGAATCAGTCTGTCTACGTGGCGGACAGTGATTCAGCTGACTTTGACGGCGGTAGTCTGCTGGTCACTCGACTGGGCCTGCTCGAACCAATACTCGATCAGTTTGAGAGCCCCGATGATGGTACTCAGGATCAGTTGAGCGTTCAGAATCAGGGCGTCGGCGCCGGCCAGATCGGTGTCAGCGGAAGCAGTGTAACCTACGAAGGGGGAGTCATCGGCACCATCGTTTCAGATGGCAGCAACGGTAGCCGACTGGAGATCACCTTCAACAGTAATGCCGATGCAGCCGCCGTAGAAGCGCTGGTCGAGCGCCTAACCTACGCCAATACCTCCGACGATCCGGTGCCATTCCGGCAGTTCCGGATTCAAATCAGCGATGGTGATGGTGGTACATCTGAACCCGTGGTGGTCAAGGTCAACGTCACGCCGGAACAGGACGGTGTTGCACCCGTGTTTGGCGAACGCCAGGTCAACAGCTTTGTGGAAGGTGAACAGCGTGAGCCGTCAGTTGCTTCTCTGGCCGATGGCGGTTACGTGGTGGTTTGGGATTCAGACGGGGAGGACGGTTCCGGCTATGGCATTTTTGGTCAGCGGTATACCGCCGAGGGGGTGATCACCGGGCCGGAGTTCATCGTCAATTCCCAGATTTTTGGTGATCAGGTTGAAGCCCAGGTTACTGGCCTTAACGGTGGCGGGTTTGTCGTAAGCTGGACCGATCAGTCGTCGAATGCAGATGGGTCTAGTTGGGGAATCTTCGCCCAGCGTTTTGGCGCAGACGGTCTGCCCGCGGGCGGCGAGTTCCTGGTGAATACCACCACCAGCTCCTCTCAGCAGGAATCGGCCATTGCCGCATTGAATGACGGCGGCTTTGTCGCAGTCTGGCAGGATAATGGGGGTGCGGACGGCAGTAGCTCTGGAGTGCTGGGGCAGCGGTTCGATTCGGCGGGTAACCCGGTTGGGGGTGAATTTCAGGTCAATACCGAATTCAGCTCTTTTCAATACGAGCCCAGCGTCAGTGGCTTGAGTGGCGGCGGTTTTGTGGTGACCTGGACGTCTGCTACGTCCGGGTCTGCCGGTGACGGCAGCGGGCAGGGCATCTTTGCCCAGCGTTACGATGCAGCCGGTAACCCCCTGGGTGGCGAGTTTCTGGTCAACACCGAAGTGACCGGCGAGCAGAGAGAATCGGTGGTGGCGGGTCTGGCCGATGGCACCTTTGTGGTGGCCTGGACGGATCAGAGCGGGCTGGACACCTCTAACTACGGTGTCTATGCCCAGCATTATGCGGCGGATGGCAGTGTTCTGGGCGGCCAATTCCGGGTCAACGAAAACGTTTCCAGCAACCAGTACGAACCGGCCATCACTGCGTTGGACGGCGGCGGGTTTGTCATTAGCTGGCGGGATGACAGTGGTCGCGACGGCAGTGGCACGGGCGTCTTTGCGCAGCAGTATGATGCGGCAGCCAGCCGGGTCGACGGCGAGTTTCAGGTCAATACCGAATTCTCCAGTACCCAGAGCCAGGTGGCACTGGCGGGACTTTCTGGCGACAACTTTGTGGCGGTTTGGCGTTCTCAGAACAGCGGCACCGCTGGCGATGGCAGTGGCGGCGGCATCTTCCAGCAGTTGTTTGGGGAGCCGGCAGACTTCGGCAGCCAAGCCTCGCCGACGCTGGAAGGCGTTAACACTGAATTGGATTTGTTTGAGGGGGATGTCAACACGACGCCGCAGCTGCTGGATGCCAACGGGGCAGTCGCTTTGAGTGATCTGGACAGCAGCGATTTTGACGGCGGCATGGTGCTGGTTTCCCGGCAGATTATTCCCGTGCCTTTATTGGGCCAGCTCAACGTACCGGATGACGCCACACAGGATCAGTTGGGCGTCAGGAATGAGGGTCCCGGCGCAGGACAGATTGGAGTATCCGGTACAGCGGTTACCTATGGGGGCATCGTCATCGGAACCATTGCCTCCGATGGCAGTAATGGATCCAACCTGCAGATTGACCTGAACAGCAATGCGACGGTAGAGGCGGTTGAAGCGCTGGTCGAAAACCTGACCTATGCCAACCCCTCAGATGACCCGGTAGACACCCGCCAGTTCCGTATTCAGGTAAGCGATGGAGATGGCGGCACAAGCGAACCGGCGTTAGTTAACGTCAATATCATTCCGGAAGTTGATGGTGTTGAAGCCATAGGGGCAGAAACTCAGGTCAACACAGAAACGGCGGCGGAACAATCCGAGCCGTCAGCAGCGACCTTGTCTGATGGCAGTTACATTGTCGTTTGGCGCTCCGATAGCAGCGGTGGCAGTGCGGATGGCAGTGGCTTCGGTATCTTTGGCCAGCGCTTTGCCGCTGACGGCTCGCCGCTCGGCACGGAGTTCCAGATCAATACACAAGCGGTGAATGCCCAGGATCAACCGGATGTGGCTGCGTTGACGGGCGGCGGTTTTGTCGTGACCTGGAGGGATCAAAATAGCAGCACCGATGGTTCGTCCAGTGCGGTGTCTGCCCAGCGTTTTGACAATGCGGGCGTGTCTCAGGGCAGCGAGTTTGTGGTTAACAGCACAACATCTAGCGGTCAGTATGAACCGGCGATTGCCGAACTCAATGATGGTGGTTTTGTTGTCGTCTATCGTGATGATAGTGGCTCGGACGGCAGCTCTTCCGGTGTTCAAGGTCAACGATTTGACGCGGCGGGTAATCCTGTCGGCACTGAGTTTCAGGTCAACACGGAAACCGGTTCATTCCAGTATGAGCCGGGTGTGAGCAGCCTCGCTGGTGGCGGTTTTGTTGTTACCTGGACGTCCTCTACCTCCGGTTCTGCCGGTGACGGCAGCGGCCAAGGCATTTTTGCCCAGCGCTACGACGCGGCTGGTAACCCTGTGGGTAGCGAGTTTTTGGTGAACACCGGAGTGTCCGGTGATCAGCGGGAGTCGGTGGTGGCGGGCTTGGCTGACGGCACCTTTGTGGTGGCCTGGACGGATCGGGCCGCTCTGGATGCCTCGTCCTGGGGCGTATTTGGCCAGCACTTTGCGGCAGATGGCACGCCGTTGGGTGAGCAATTCCGGGTCAATGAAAGCACATCCAGCAACCAGTACGAACCGGCGATTACCGCCATTGATAACGGCGGTTTTGTGATTAGTTGGCGCGACGACAGCGGCCGCGATGGCAGCGGTGCAGGTGTGTTTGGGCAGCAGTATGATGCCAGTGCCGCCCGGGTTGACGGTGAGTTTCAGGTCAACACCGAATTCAGCAGCAGTCAGTACGAACCGGCGCTGACCCACTCGGCAGGCGGTGGTTTCGTCGCCCTGTGGAGCTCGTTAACGAGTGGTACTGCGGGGGATGGCAGCTCCTCCGGTATCTTCATGCAGCGCTTCCAGGATGCCTCGCCGGCGCCTTATGAGCCGCCGTCTGATCTGCTGAATGAACGGCCAGTGAATGTGTTCACCAGCGCAGATCAGGATGCTCCAGCCTCTGCCACCCTGACGGATGGAAGTTACGTGCTGGTATGGACGTCTGCCGGTCAGGACGGCGACGGCGATGGCATCTTCGCCCAGCGTTTCAATGCCTCCGGCGAACGTATCGGGCCGGAATTTCAGGCCAATACCCAACCCATCGGGCAGCAGTATCAGGCGGAAATCGGCGCGTTGAATGACGGCGGGTTTGTCATTTCCTGGACCGCCAATACCGGTCAGGACGGCAGTGGTTCGGGTGTGTTTGCCCAGCGCTACGATGCTGCGGGAGCGAGTGTCGGTGGCGAATTCCAGGTTAACACCGAAACCAGCAGTACTCAGGATAGCCCGGTGGTCGCTGGCCTCAGCGGCGGTGGCTTTGTCGTGATCTGGGATTCCAACAACAGTGGCACTGCAGGTGATGGCAGTGGCGACGGGGTTTTTGGTCAACGATATGATGCCGCCGGTAGCCCGGTCGGCTCCGAGTTTCAGGTAAATACCGAGTTTTCCAGTAATCAGAATGATCCGGCGGTGTCGGCGCTGGGCACTGGATTTATCGTGACCTGGACCTCCAACACCTCGGGCAGTGCCGGCGACGGCAGCGGTCTGGGCGTGTTCGCCCAACGTTATGATGCCAGCGGCACGCCGTTGGGCACCGAGTTCCAGGTTAATGTCGAAACAGCTTCTACGCAGGACGAGTCCGAGGTTGTCGAACTGGCCGGTGGCAATTTCGCGGTGGTCTGGACATCTACGACCAGCGGTTCCGCAGGAGATGGCAGCAGTAATGGCGTGTTTGCCCGGCTTTTTGATGCTGCGGGCACCGCGTTGACCGGTGAGGTGTTGGTGAATACCACGACTGCTTCCAATCAGGAAGACGCTTCTATTGCTGCCTTGTCCGGTGGCGGCTTTGTGGTGACCTGGACCGATAATAGCGGCTCGGATGGCAGTGGCTGGGGCGTCTTTGGGCAGGAATTCGACGCCGCCGGCACCCCAGTGGGGGCGGAGTTCCAGGTCAACCAGGAGTTCACCAGCACCCAGTACCAGCCGACGGTTACCGGTCTTGCAAACGACACCTTTGCCGTCGCCTGGAGTTCTTTCACCAGCGGGTCAGCTGGCGATGGCAGTGGTTACGGGGTGTTCCAGCGTTTATTCGGCGATGCCGCCGATTTCACGGTGCAGGCGGATCCTGAGCTGGAAGGCCTGCCCAGCGTCGTCAGTTACCTGGAAAACGACCTGAATGCAGCACCTCAGCTGATTGATACCAACGGCGCTGTCGCGGTCAGCGATATGGATTCAGCCGATTTCGAGGGCGGCCAGTTGGTGGTCAGCCGGCTGGTTGGTTTTGGTTCGGCCGATCAGTTTGGTTTGGATGCCGAATCACAGGAACAGTTGGGTATCCGCAACCAGGGTAACGCCAACGGCGAGATCGGGGTGAGCGGCAGCAGTGTGTCTTATGGTGGCACCGTTATAGGCAGCATCCTGAGCGACGGCAATAATGGGGATGACCTGATTGTTGAGTTCAACAGTAATGCCGCTGCTGAAGCGGTGGAGGCACTGGCCGAAAATCTGACCTATCAGAACACCTCCAGTGATCCGATTACCTCTCGCCAGTACACTGTCCAGATTAGCGATGGCGACGGCGGCAGTTCCGACCCCCATCTGTTCACCATAAACATAGAGCCTGAGATCGACGGCGCAGCACCTGTGTTTGGTGAACGCCAGACCAACAGCTTTGTCAGCGGATCGCAGGAAGATCCGGCCGTGGCGGCTCTGGCCGATGGTGGTTATGTCATCGTCTGGGGATCTGACGATCAGGATGGCTCTGCCAGCGGGGTATTCGGTCAGCGCTATAACGCCGATGGTGTATTGGTGGGACCGGAATTTCTGGTCAACAGCAATGTGCTGGGCAGTCAGGTGGATCCTCAGGTCACCGGTCTTGTCGGGGGCGGGTTTGTCGTCACCTGGACGGACCAGGATTCCAATGCCGACGGGTCAAGCTGGGGCATCAAGGCTCAGCAGTATGCTGCCGATGGCTCAGCGGTTGGTTCGGAATTTATTGTCAACACTATCACCTCCAGCACCCAGTATGAGCCGGCCATCGCCGCATTGAATGATGGTGGCTACGTAATCGCCTACCGCGATGGCGGTAACGCTGATGGCAGCGCTGACGGTGTATTCGCCCAGCGCTACGACGCCTCCGGCGCTACTGTGGGTAGCGAGTTCCAGGTCAACACCCAGACCAGTTCCAACCAGTTCGATCCAGGCGTGGCGTCGCTGGCCGATGATGGGTTTGTGGTGGTCTGGACGTCGGTGACCAGTGGCAGCGCCGGTGATGGTGATGGCTGGGGCACCTTCGGCCAGCGTTTTGACGCAGCCGGTAATGCGGTTGGCGGTGAATTCCAGGTCAATACCAACATCCAGAGCTCTCAGTATGAAGCGGTTGTTACCGGTCTGACCGGTGGCGCCTTTGTGGTCACCTCGCGGGATGACAGTGGCCTCGATGGCAGGGGTAGTGGCATCTTTGCCCAGCTTTATGATGCCGGCGGTGCCCCGGTCGGCGGGGAATTCCGGGTCAATGAGACCAGGTCCAATTTACAGACTGAACCGGCTATTGCCGCTTTGGACAACGGACGCTTTGCGGTTGCCTGGCGCGATGGCAACACTGCAGACGATATTTTCGCGCAACAGTATGACGCGGCCGGTAATCGTATTGATCGCGAGTTCAGGGTCAATACCGAAACCGCAAGCACTCAGGCGTCACCGGCCATCGCAGGCCTGCCGGGTGGCAATTTTGTAGTGGCCTGGCAGTCGTTCACAAGTGGCTCTGCCGGTGATGGCAGTAACTATGGAATCTCAC
>NZ_JBSXNQ010000058.1:0-118426 GCF_056857715.1 Marinobacter sp. L-13 | reverse complement strand
GCTGATAACCGTCTTGACTGACTGAATAGAGAGAATCGAGACTCTATTCGGCTGGATATTGTGGATACGTTCTCGGGCCGAACTGTGATTCGACGCGGCGGGGTCACTTGCTCAAAATACTTCTGCCGCGCAGACCCCTAGCAGGTTTTCCTTCCTCACAGCCAAGGCGCCGAGCTATTTCATCATCTGCCCCGACAACTGCAGTTGATCCCGCCCGGCTTTCTTGGCCATATACAGAGCCTCATCGGTCGCGTTGATCAGATCCTCCGGGTTGGAGCCATGCTCTGGCGCGGTCGCCAGGCCGGACGAGAAGCGGACAACCAGATACAGGTTGCCAAGGGTCAGTTCCATGGGGCTGTTCTTTCGACGCCATTCCATCATTCGCTGGTGCGCATCGGCCATGGAAAGCCCCGGCATCATGATCAGGAATTCCTCGCCGCCCCACCGACAAACCACGTCCTCCTTGCGCATGCCATGGGACAGCAGCCGACTGAACTCCACGAGCACCTGATCGCCCGCAGCGTGGCCATGTTCGTCGTTCAACTGTTTGAAGTGATCAAGATCCACCATCATCAGGGTGACCGGGTAGTGCTCACGCTGCGCCCTGCTCAGCTCGCGGTTGAGACTCTCCAGGAGGTAGCGCCGGTTAAACAGATTGGTCAGCGGATCGCGGATAGCCTCTTCCTGCAACTGCTGCTGAAGGCGACGGTTCTCAACCAGCTGAAGCTCCAGGGATTCGTTGGTCTTTTTCAACGCCACTTCGGCATTGCGCCGGGCGGTTATATCCCGGGAGATGCCGCAGATATACACCGTGCTGCCATCCTTGCCCAGCAGCGGTGAAATACTGGTTTCGAAGATGGTCATCGGCGCAGGGTCGAAGCCTTCGGTGGTCTCTTCGTAACGGATCATGTGGCCGGCCGCAATGGCGCGGGTATAGTTATCAACAATCCGCTGATAAAGCTCTGAGTCTGGGATTATTTCATCCAGGAAACGACCGTGAAGCATTGCTTCGGCCTGGTTCATGAACTTGTCCATGGCGTCGTTGCAGTAGACAAGCCGGTATCGCTCACCCTCAAGCCGCAGCAGGAACACATGATCAGACATGGTATCCAGCATGCCCGTGAGGAGATGGATATCGGCTGGCTCAAATTCGTTGACCGGGGATGTCACAGTATAAGGTCCCTGTTTTCCAAACACTGAATCAGGCCTGACTATAGTCTACCCTGCCATAACCGGTAACAGCCTGCTGGTAAATTCCTGTTGAGCAGCGGCGCACCAACCAGTAACCTGCTGATCAGACATCAGAGCCTGAGGCCCCATGAAGCCTGACTCCCATCAGCCGCCAGACAACGCCATCGGCGCTACGAGTTCGCAGTCGCCCTCAGAGACAACTGAGCGTATTGCTGAGCTGATTCACCGCGTGGCTCAGAAAGACCGCCAGGCTTTCGCCCTCCTCTACCAGGCAACTGCCCCGAAACTTCTGGGCACCGTGTTGCGTATCCTCAGAGACAGAGGGTGGGCAGACGATGTTATCCAGGACAGTTATCTCAAAATCTGGCAAAAAGCCAAGCAGTTTCAGGACGGCAAATCCTCGCCGATTACCTGGCTGGTGTCGATTGCCCGTAACGGCGCCATTGATGAGCTGCGCAAACACCCCGCCGGACGCACCACGAACAGCGACGAGCTGGATGAGATGCCAGGCCGGCAGACATCAGCTCAGGAACAGCTGGAAGACCAGCGGGCGGCAAATCAACTGAATCACTGCATCGACCAACTGGAAAAAGACCGACAGGACATGGTGCGCCTGGCCTACCTTAACGGATGGTCCCGGGAGGACCTGGCAAGCCAGTTTGAACAGCCGGTCAACACGGTAAAGACCTGGCTTCACCGCGCCCTGAAACAGCTCAAAAGGTGCCTCGAATCATGACTGAACGCGACGACCTGGACATGCTGGTTGCAGAGTTCGTTCTGGGCACATTGCCAGCCTCGGAGCGGGCCTATCTTGAAAGCCGGCGCAATGAGGACCCGGAGGTGGATGCGCTGATTCTTCAATGGGAAGAGCGCCTGGGTAAGCTGGCCGAGGAAACCGAGCCCGTTCAGCCCTCACCGGCGTTGTTCGCAAAAATCGAGAAGGCTCTGGACCGGGTGGAATCGACGCCTCGCGAGGCTGCCGAAACGTCCAACGTGGTTGCGCTGCGCAGCCAGCTGAACCGCTGGCGCTGGAGCACGGCGATTGCCTCGGCGGCCGCCCTGGTTCTCGTGGCCATTCTGGCGTTCCAGCCGCAGCCCGAGCCTCAAGCCCAGTCGTTTGTTGCGGTTTTCCAGAACAACGATGAGCAGCCGGCCTTCCTGCTGACGGTGGACCTGAAGGAGCAACGGCTCAACATCCGGCCGGTCACCGCCGAGCCAAGACCCGGAAAATCCTATCAGTTGTGGATCAAGGCCGACGAGCTGGGTCCAAACCCCCGCTCCGTGGGCGTTCTGGGCAACGATTTCGCGCTGGATGAAGGGGCGTTGAGCAATTACGACCCTGCCCTGCTCAAGGAGGCCACGTTCGGCATCAGCGTCGAGCCCGAAGGGGGCTCACCCACCGGACAGCCCACGGGACCGGCGATTCACGGTTACCTCTACCCCACCGACGGAAACAATTAATAGGCAGGTGCCAAAAAAATCTTCCGTGCCTGAAACTTTGCGCATCGGCTCCCGTAGCTGCAGTTAACCCGCCCAAAAACAACCCAACGGGCGGGAAACACTGACACTCAGGAGAACGCAATGAACAAGCACGCAAAAACTTCCGCACTTCTGGCCGCCCTCGTTTCCGGCGCTTTCGCAACCGGTTCTGCATTGGCCGCTGAACACAAGGCCGGTGTCTGGACCAACGATCAGTCTGTTGCCAACGGCGTTGTATCCGCCAGAAAGGTGGTTGCCGAGCAGAATGGGTGGCTGGTGGTTCACCGCACCGACGAATCCATGAAGCCGGGCCCTGTTGTCGCCCACGCGCCGTTGCGCAAAGGTATGAACATGGACGTCGCCGCCATCCTGACCGAGGAAGTGCAATCTGGTGACATGCTGATGCTGATGGTTCACAGCGAAGACGGCGGGATGAAAACGGGTATTTTTGAATACACCCTGGGCGCCAAGGAAGACGGCCCGATCAAAAAGGACGGCAAGCTGGTGATGTCGACTATTACCGCGAAATAATCGCTCACGGTCTGGCTGGCTGCATGCACATCTCGCGCAGGCAGCCAGCGCTACTCTGACTGACGCTTGCTCGCGTACATGGCTGCGTCGGCCTTGCTGAACAGCAGCCGGGCGGTTTCACCATCCTCCGGATACACGGCCGAACCGATACTGCAGCAAACGCGAACCGTTTTGCCACCGATGGCAACCGGCAAGCTCAAAATTTCGCGAATCTTGGCTATGGCATTCTCAACTGACTCACGCCCATGAACATCGGTGAGCAGAACGGTAAACTCATCGCCGCCCATCCGTGCGACGGTATCTGTCCCACGGGTGCAGTCCCTGAGCCTCTGGGCCATCTCGATCAACAGTTCATCGCCGGCTTCATGACCCAGCGTATCGTTAATCTGCTTGAAGTCATTCACATCGAGGTACAGCAGCGCCAGCCGCCCCTCGTTCCGGCTGGCTGATCGCAACGCGGTTTCCAGGCGATCGTAGAACAGGGAACGATTGGTTAAACCGGTAAGCCCGTCGTGGTGCGCCAGGAATCGGAGGTTTTCTTCCGAACGCTTGCGCTCTACAACCGTCGCAACCTGGGTTGCCACGAACTCCAGCAGTGACTTGTCGGCCTCATCAAAGGACACGGCCGCTGTACCGCGCTCAATTACCAGGACGCCCATGGTGGACTCGTGAAAAACCAGAGGCACCCCCAGCCAGTTGGCTACCTCCGAGCCGGTTTGAGGGTGCATCCCCAAACCCGGATGCGCCGGATTCCGCACTGCCATAGACGATTTACGGGTGTGGATGACGTCTTCGAGAGCCGATCCCGGGGCCACCTGCCAGTCGATCCAACCGCTCTTCGTGCGCCAGTCGGGCAAGCTGAGCCGACCGGAGTGCGACTGATTGAAACCCAGGTAGAGATCGGACTCGGGGAAAAGCTCACCAATAATTGAATGAACACCATCGCACAAATCGCGGAGCGTCTCTGCCTCGTGAGCTGCTTCGGAGATCCGGTAGAGCGCGTTGCGGGTCTGGTCGCCCCGTCGCAATGCGGTGACATCCCGAGCCACCGCAATCCGGAGACGGTCTTCCTCAGACCAGCGAGCCGACCAGAGGATATGCACGGCATGACCATCCCTGTGCAGGTAGCGATTCTCGAAATCCGTGTGGGTGTGCCCACTCATGACCCTGCGGGCAGCAGCCAGCGTGCGCTCCTGGTCTTCCGGGTGAATGTAGTTCAGCAGCGGTGTTCCGATCATTTCCGAAGGCGAGTAACCGAGCAACCGCTGGCACGCTTCGCTGACAAAAACGATCTGGCCAGACTCGTCCACCACGAAGATCGTGTCGAGTATGAGATTGACCAGCTTGGGATAGAGAGGACTGAAATCGATGGTCACATCCCGTCTCCCTTTACGCCCAGGCGGTCCAGATAGAGATGAAGATCCGCATCGCTCATGTCCACATATTCCAGCACCCTGCCATACAGCATGGCGGTCGGGACATTGCGGCCCTTCAGCTCTTTCTGAGTTTCATGCAGGACGTAAAGAATGATTCTTTCAGTGCGGGTAAGGCCGTCTCTGGCGTCAGGGATCACTTCAAGGAGAGTGCGAGAGTAGTCTGAACCGGCCATGATGTACCTGGTATGGAGCAATGGACCAGCACATAGTAACAGGCTGGCAGCGAAGCCCCCAGAGGGGGTCGCTGCCTTTTACCGCCAAATCAGATCTGTTTGTAGACCACTTCAGACAACCGGCTGCGATTACCATCGGTGTCCAGGGTACGGATAGCGAAGTACCAGGTGCCTTCAGTCAGCTCATCAACCAGCAGTTCGTCGACAGAGGCGTCACCAATGGCCAGGCTCTGGTCGAGGTTTTCAGCGCTGGTACCGTAGACTACCTCGAAGCCTGCAATTTCACCCATGGCCAGGCTGTCGCCATTTTCGCGGGTCAGCGGCGCGGTCCAGCTCAGCAGTGCTGTGTTTGCAGGAGCGGTTTCCTCAGGCGTCGTCTCGGTGACGGGCTCGCTGATTTCAGTGTCTGTTCCTGTGTCCGCTACGGTTTCGTCGGTGGTTGTATCAGTCGTTGTATCGGTGGTTGTATCACCGCCTGACGTCGAGTCACCTGACGTATCGGGCTCAGTTGTACCGGCAACCTGCTCGTCGGTTGAACCTGTTGAGGTATCGGTCGAGGTATCGGTGCTGGTGTCGGTTGAGGTGTCAGTGGTGCTGCCGGAATCAGTTCCAGCGGTTTCATCGCCGCCAGTGGTTCCGTCGGTGGTATCACCGGAATCGGCGACGTCGGCATTGCTTTCTTCGTTAACATCGGCAATGGTTTTGAAGCGCTGTACATTGCGGTGTTCAACAACGGCCAATCTCTGGCTAATGACGCTTGATTCCACTGCATTCTGGAGCTCGGAAGATTGCAATGCGGCGGCGCTAACCAGATCCGCCAGTGCCACGTTGGTTCCATCGCCCATAACGCTGATCTGGCCGTCGGCACTCACCTGCGAGCTGACATCAGCCAACACATCAGAAATCGAATCCCATTGGGCGTTATCGTTGACCAGTGCAAGGAACGCCGCGTTCGCAATCGCCACCTGAATGGCGTCAGCGGATACGCCGGTCATCTCATCCAGATTGGTGAGATCCGGCGGTGTCAGACGCAGGGCGCCAGCCGGAAGGCCGAACCAGGTTTCGACTGTGGTGTAGGCATTGGAAATGGCAACCGGTGAAAGACCGTCACCACTGCGCTCCGCCAGAGTTACAGCCAAGTGGGTCAGTGGCGTGAGGTTTACGGTTTCCATGCGCAGGTCGCCAGCACCACGTAAGCTGAAATTGCTATCAAGGGGCATGCTCTGTCCAAACGCCACAGCCGCGCCGCCAGCCTGATCGCACTGGGGAACAACGTCGCAGATCATGCGGGTACCACCATCAGCGGTGAGCTCAACCAGCGCCCAGCCCTCGGCCTTGCCGCGGAGCTGCCACTCGTAACTGCCGTCGTCTGCCGTCAACACCGGCTTCGCTGCCTGGCGTTGGGGCGCGTAAATGCCGTCCTTGTCCGCAATCAGGCGGTTGGCAACAACCAGCCCCTGCTGGATGACGCCCTTGACCGCTGCGCCGGCAATCTGGACCGTCGGCTCGGCAGTGACCGAGGACTGTGTGGCGGTGTCTTCGTCACCTGAAATGTCCAGACCGCAGCCCGAAAGCAGAACGACCGCAGGTAACATCAGCAGTCCTTGCTTCGTTAGTTTTTTGCCGCAATGTGACATTGTTTCGCACCAATTATTTGACGAATTTGAGCGAATCTTACAGCGGCAGTTTTCGGTTATATGCGGCCCAGTTCCGGATTTTTCGGCGGGATTACGTCAGAAAATTGGCGTTTACGGAGGGATACACGTTGTGATGGAAGGTTACAGCATGGAGCCCGGACTTCCGAACATAGGGCATTGTTTTAGATCCGCTTTTCACAATTCGCTTAAATCCCGGCTGTGGGCCGGGAGCGAATAGCGGGCCGACTGATTACAAATTTAAACGTTGATGAAACGGGTACTGTTTCACAGTTTTCCGGGGACTCAAACGCCCAACCTGTCCCGCAGCGCATAGTACCAGGCTCCAATCGCCGTCAACGGCACCCGGAAGGCGCGCCCACCCGGGAACGGGTAATGCGGCAGGCTGGCGAACGCATCAAACCGTTCCGCCTGATCCTGGATTGCCAGTGCCAATGCCTTGCCTGCCACGTGTGTGAAGGTAACCCCATGGCCGGAGCAACCCTGGGAGTAGAACACGTTCTCGTGCAAGCGCCCGAGCTGTGGCAGGCGCGACAGGGTCAGCAGGAAATTGCCGGTCCAGGCGTAATCGATCTTCACATTCGCCAGTTGCGGGAAGGTTTTCAGCATATTCGGGCGAATCAGCCGTTCGATGTTAGCCGGGTCGCGGGCGCCGTAGACCACGCCACCGCCGTAGATCAGGCGGTTGTCACCCGACAGCCGGAAGTAGTCCAGGAGGTAGTTGCAGTCTTCGACGCAGTTGTCGTTCGGCAGCAACTGCCTGGCAACGGCCTCCTCCAACGGCTCGGTAGCAATAATCTGCGAGCCGCAGGGCATGGATTTGGCCCCAAGCTCCGGCACCAGGCCGCCAAGATAGGCGTTGCCCGCCAGGACAACCGTTTGCGCCCTCACCTCGCCCATGTCGGTTTTAACGGTTACGGTTTTACCGGGGGCGATGCTCGCTACCGTGGAGTGCTCGTGAATCACGCCGCCGCGCGACTCGAGGGCCGCGGCTTCGCCGAGAGCCAGATTGAGCGGATGAATGTGGCCGCCGGTGTGATCAATGGCGCCGCCGACATACTGTTCCGTGCCAACCCGGGAACGGATGGCACTCCTATCCAACAGTTCCAGTTGGTCGTAACCGAACCGGCGCCACAGCGCTTGCTGAGATTCCAGGTGACTGAGCTGCTTTGGATTGAGCGCTGCGAAAATACCGCCTTCTTTCAGGTCGCACCGAATGCCGTAACTCTTCACCCGCTGGCGAATGATCTGGCTGCCCTCAAAGGCCATCTCGGACAGCAGTTTCAGGTGGTCTTGAGAGGTCTGTCGTTCGATGCTGTCCAGATCCCGGCTGAAGCTGTTAACGATCTGGCCGCCATTGCGCCCCGAAGCACCCCAGCCGACCGTCGCTGCCTCCAGAACCACCACCCTGAAGCCGGCTTCCGCCAGGAACAACGCTGTCGAAAGGCCGGTGTAGCCGGCACCGACGACGCAAACATCGGCCTCGCAAGCTCCTCGCAGCGCCGGGCGCACAGGGGCCGGATTGGCGGAAGCTGCGTAATACGAGGGAACCGGGGGATACTCGATCATTATGTGACGCCAGAAAAGGTGATAGAGACGTTCAGGATCAGGCTGCAACGATGCGCGCCGCAGGAAGTCTATGCCAGCGCCGCGCGTTCGGAAAGACACGTTCTTATACCTATATCGCGGGCGGCGCCTGGGGATAAAAGTGCTGCTATGATTGCTCAACTCTACAGCCTGCGAGGCGTCCATGAATCAACCCGTCAGCTCTTCCACACCGACCAGCCAGGCCGAATGGCAGGCCCTGGCCACAAACCTCACTCTGGAGGGCCGCGCCTATCTGAACGGCGCCTATCAATGGGCGGCCAACGGCGAGACGTTTACCTCGGTCAGCCCGATTGACGGGCGCGAGCTGGCCTCTATTGCCAGTTGCGATCAGAGCGATGCCGACCAGGCCGTTATGGCTGCCCGCTCAGCCTTTGATGCGGGCATCTGGAGCCAGCTGGCACCGGCAAAACGCAAGGCGGTGCTGCTCCGGTTCGCTGAGCTTATCGAAGCCCACGGCGACGAGCTTGCCCTGCTGGAAACACTGGATATGGGTAAACCCATCAACCACGCCAGAAACGTGGATGTGCCGGCCACCGCCCGGGCAATCCGCTGGACCGCCGAGGCCATCGACAAGGTCTACGGTGAACTTGCCCCCACGCCTCACAACCAGATCGGCATGATCTCCCGTGAGCCGATGGGTGTGGTGGCGGCCATCGTGCCCTGGAACTTTCCGATGATTATGGCGGCCTGGAAAATTGCCCCGGCCCTGGCCACTGGTAATTCCGTCATACTGAAACCCTCCGAGAAATCGCCCCTGAGCGCCATTCGCCTGGCCGCCCTGGCCGGGGAAGCGGGCGTTCCCGCCGGCGTTTTCAATGTGCTTCCAGGCTATGGTCACACCGTGGGCAAGGCCCTGGCGCTGCACATGGACGTGGACTGCCTGGTGTTTACCGGGTCCACGAATGTGGCCAAACAGCTGATGATCTACGCCGGCCAGTCCAACATGAAACGGGTATGGCTGGAGGCCGGTGGCAAGAGCCCCAACATTGTCTTTGCCGATGCGCCAGACCTGAAAAAAGCCGCCGCCGAGGCAGCCAGCGCCATTGCCTTCAACCAGGGCGAGGTGTGCACCGCCGGCAGTCGCCTGCTGGTTGAGAACAGCATTCGCGCAGAGTTTATCGAGCTGATTCGCGAAGCCCTGAAAACCTGGCGCCCCGGCCACCCGCTGGACCCGGCAACGACTTGCGGCGCCATTGTGGATCAGGGGCAGCTGGATCGCATTATCGACTACATTGGCATTGGCCAGTCGGAAGGCGCACGCCTGGTGGAAGGTGGCCAGAGGATCATGGAGGACACCGGCGGCCTGTTTGTTCAGCCCACGGTGTTTGACGGGGTGAATAACCAGATGCGCATTGCCTCCGAGGAGATCTTCGGGCCGGTGCTTTCGGTGATCGGGTTCGATACCGCTGATGAGGCCATCCGCATTGCCAACGATTCCATTTATGGCCTGGCCGCGGCGGTGTGGACCTCCAATATCAATACCGCTCACAAGGTGGCCAAGGCCCTGCGGGCCGGCAGCGTGTGGATCAACCACTATGACGGTGGCGACATGACAGCACCCTTCGGTGGCTTCAAGCAGTCTGGTAACGGCCGCGACAAGTCGGTCCACGCCTTCGACAAGTACACCGAATTGAAATCGACCTGGCTGGTTCTGGAGTAAAGGGAAAAGAGCCACTTCGCAGATGCAAACGGCGCCTTCAAGGCGCCGTTTTTTTATCCCGGAATTGATCAGACCGTGTGCAGGTACCAGAGATATTCGAGATCGGAGATGGTCATCTCGAATTCGTTCAGTTCATGCTCCTTGCAGGCGACGAACACATCCAGAAACTGGCTGCCGAGATAATCGGCCATCACTTTCGATTGCCCCAGCTCCCGCAAGGCATCCCGCAGGTTATTCACCAATGAGGCTTCGTGCTGTTCATGGGCATTACCCACGGTGACCGGTGGTGGCTCTATCCTGTTGGAGATGCCGTAGTGAATACCCGCCAGCACCGCAGCCATCAGCAGATACGGGTTGGCATCGGCACCGGCGACCCGATGCTCAATCCGCAGGGCCTCCGGATCACCGCCCGGCAGACGCAGCGATGCAGTGCGGTTGTCCACGCCCCAGGTGGCGGCGCTGGGCACGTAGTACTCCGGACTGAACCGGCGGTAGGAATTGATATTGGGGCAGAACAAGGCCATGGCGTCGTTCATGGTGGCGACCAATCCACCCACGGCCCAGCGCAGCATGTCGTTTGGCTGCTCGGCGTCGCCGGCAAACACGTTACGGCCTTCGCCATCCACCAGGCTCACGTGCAGGTGCATGCCACTGCCGGCCTGGTTATGATAAGGCTTGGCCATGAACGTGGTGTCCATTTCATGGTCGTAGGCCATGTTCTTGATCAGACGCTTCAGCAGAGTGGCGTGGTCGCACGCCTGCACCGCGTCATCGACGTAGTGCAGGTTGACCTCAAACTGCCCGGGCGCGGACTCGGCTACCAGCGCATCCGCCGGCAATTCCTGCTCATGGGCGGCATCCAGCACGTCCGCCAGGAATTCTGCGTATTCGTCCAGATCATCAATGGAATAGGCTTGCGTGCCCGCCGGGCGTTTGCCAGAGAGGGGTGATTTGGGTGGCTGAGGGCGACCGGCGAGGTTTTCCTGGTCAATCAGGTAAAACTCCAGCTCAAAGGCCGCCACAGGAGTCAGACCCAGTTCCTCGAAGCGCTTAATGATGTTCTGCAAGACCACCCGCGGATCTGCGAAAAACGGTGTCTCGCGATCCAGCTCATACATGGTCAACAGAAGTTGCGCAGTGGGCCGCTTCTGCCAGGGTTCCATAGTGAGGGTATTTTCAATGGGCAGACAGACGCGGTCTGCCTCGCCAATATCCAGGCCGAGGCCGGTTTCTTCCACCGTAGTGCCCTGAATGTTCAGGGCAAAGATGGACGCCGGCATAGCCACACCGCGCTCAAACACCTTCGCCAAAGCAGACGGGTCTACCCGCTTGCCGCGAACAATGCCATTCATATCCGGGATCAGCAGATCAACAAACTGCAGTTCGGGGTGTGCCTGAAGGAACGAGTCGGCACTCGAAGAACCAGAAGCCATAAGGGAAGCCATCCACAACGCAAACAGGCCTGGTGCCGAGGAGCCGGCGCAGGGGTTTCAACACTCCTTTATCCCGCTTTCCGGGGTGTTTGGCAAGATAGGGACATACCACAAATCCCGGAGTAAAATTTTTATAGCGCAACCCCGCATCTCATGATAAATATCGCGAGAATTCGGCAGGTTCCCCACCGCCGTTTCCAGGACAAGCCTTAAAGGAGTCAAAAGGCGGCGACCGGTTCTTCCCGGGACAACAGCCACCTGCGGCCACCCTCAGCAGACCTGCACAACACCGCGTGCGTCCTGCACGTTTTGTATTTATCCCTTTTGAGTGAGGGACATCATCCAATGTTGAAGTTGTGTAAGCCACAGGCGCTGGCCGCCTCTGTTGCGTTGTCTCTGTGTGCCTCTTCCGCGTTTGCCGCCGAGGAAGTGCGTGTCTACAACTGGTCCGATTACATCGCCGAGGATACCCTGGCGAAGTTCACGGAAGAAACCGGCATCAAGGTGATCTACGACGTTTACGACAGTAACGAGATCCTCGAAGCCGCCCTGCTTTCCGGTCGTTCCGGCTACGATCTTGTTGTGCCGTCCAACCACTATGTGGCCAAACAGATTTCTGCCAACGCGTTTGTGGCCCTGGACCACAGCAAACTGTCGAACATGGGCAACCTGAACCCGGACCTGATGGACGATCTGGAAAAGGTGGACCCGGGTAGCCAGTTCGCCCTGCCCTATCTCTGGGGCACCAATGGCTATGGCTATAACGAAGGCCGTATCCAGGAAATCCTGGGTGACAGCGCCCCCACCGATTCATGGGCCCTGGTATTCGATCCTGAAGTCACCGGCAAACTTGCCGCCGGCGGCTGCGGTATTGCCATGCTGGATTCGGGTGAAGAGATGGTCCGTGCGGCAATGGCCTACATCGGCCTGGACCCGAACAGCAACAACGCCGACGACATCAAAAAAGGCGGTGAGGTGATCAAGGCCATTCGCCCGAACGTCACCTACTTCCACTCGTCCCGTTACATTGGCGATCTGGCCAACGGTGATCTGTGTGTGGCTGCCGGTTACTCCGGCGACATCCTGCAGGCCGCTGCCCGCGCCGAGGAAGCCGGGAACGGCAACGTGATCCGCTACACCATTCCCAAAGAGGGTGCGGTGCTGTGGTTCGACATGATGACCATCCCGGCCGGCGCGCCGAACGTGGAGAACGCCCACAAGCTGATGAACTTCCTGATGCGCCCGGAGATCATTGCGGACGTGACCAACTACGTGTGGTACGCCAACCCGAACAAGCCGGCCAACGAGTTTGTTGATCCGGAGATTCTGGGCGACAACAGCATCTACCCCACCGATGAAGTGATGAAGAAGCTGTACATCATGGAAGGTCGGCCTCAGGACGCACAGCGTCTGATGACCCGCACCTGGACCAACGTGAAGTCTGGTCGCTAAGCGGTGGAAAACGGCAACAACACCTCCGCGCAAGCGGAGGTGTTACTCAGCATTCGGGGCATTTCCAAAAGCTTTGATGGCACGCTGGCCGTGGACAATGTGAACCTGGACATCCACAAGGGCGAGATTTTCGCCCTGCTGGGTGGTTCCGGTTCCGGCAAATCCACCCTGCTGCGCATGCTCGCAGGTTTTGAAACGCCCAACGCCGGCACCATCGTGCTCGACGGCCAGGACGTTACAGCTCTGCCCCCGTTCCTGCGGCCGACCAACATGATGTTCCAGTCCTATGCCCTGTTCCCCCATATGACGGTGGAGCAGAACATTGCCATGGGCCTGAAACAGGACAAGCTGCCGAAAAGCGAAATTCGCGACCGGGTGGCCGCCATGCTGAAGCTGGTCAAGATGGAACCCTATGCCCGGCGCAAACCCCAGCAGCTTTCCGGTGGTCAGCAGCAACGGGTTGCTCTGGCCCGCTCACTGGCCAAACGTCCAAAACTGCTGTTGCTGGACGAGCCCATGGGTGCCCTGGACAAGAAGCTGCGTACCGAAATGCAGCTGGAACTGGTGGAAATTCTGGAGAACGTGGGTGCCACCTGCCTGATGGTGACCCACGATCAGGAAGAAGCCATGACCATGGCCAGCCGGATAGCCATCATGGCCCAGGGCCGGATTGCCCAGATCGGCTCGCCGATCGACATCTACGAGAGTCCGAACAGCCGCATGACAGCGGAATTCATTGGCTCGGTGAATATCTTCGAGGCTCATATCCGGGAAGACGAAGCCGACAGCGTTACGCTGACCAGCGACCTGCTGGACGCCCCGATATTTATCGATCGCGGCGTAACCACCCCGGCGGAAAGCACCGCAACACTGGTGGCCCTGCGTCCGGAGAAGATCTACCTCACCTCTGACAAACCGGACGAAGAGCACAACTGGAGCTGCGGCACGGTGGACAATATTGCCTACCTGGGCGACATCACGTCCTACTACGTGAAACTGGCCAGCGGCAAACGCGTTCAAGCCACCATGGCGAATGTGGAACGCCGTGGCGAGCGGCCAACCTGGGGTGACAGGGTATTCGTATCCTGGGAAGCCTCCAGCCCCATCCTGCTCTGGAACTGAGCCAATGAGACGGAAACTTTTACCCACCCCTCTGACCGAGCGGGTGCGTGCAGTGCTGTTTAATCGCCGGGTGGTGTTCGGTATCCCGTTCCTGTGGCTGCTGCTGTTCTTCCTCCTGCCTTTTGCGCTGGTGCTGAAGATCAGCCTGACCTCGGCGGTGATGGCCATCCCCCCTTACGAGCCTGTATTCCGGTGGGTGGACAACACCCTCTCGGTGGTGGTGAACATTGGCAACTACCTGTTCCTGCTTTCGGACAGCCTGTATGTCGCCGCCTATTGGGGGTCGGTGAAGACAGCATTCCTGGCAACGGTGGTGTGCCTGCTCATTGGCTACCCCATGGCCTACGCCATGGCCCGTGCTCCAAAACATTGGCAACTGGTGTTGCTGTTGATGGTAATGCTGCCCTCCTGGACCTCGTTCCTGATCCGGGTTTATGCGTGGATGGGCATCCTCGGCAATCAGGGGCTTCTGAACAGTTTTCTGATGTGGTTGGGTTTTATCGATCAGCCGCTCAAGATGCTGAACACCAACTTCGCGGTGGTGCTGGGCATTGTCTACGCCTATCTGCCATTCATGGTGCTGCCCATTTACACCAACTTGGTGAAGTTGGATGTGCGCCTGCTGGAGGCGGCATCAGACATGGGCTGCCGCAGCCTGACCACCTTCTGGGCCATTACCCTGCCCCTGTCGAAGGCCGGCATTCTGGCCGGTTCCATGCTGGTGTTTATTCCCGCGGTGGGCGAGTTCGTTATCCCGGAACTGCTGGGCGGGCCGGATACGCTGATGATCGGCAAGGTGTTGTGGGAGGAGTTCTTCAACAACCGCGACTGGCCGGTGGCGTCTGCCCTGGCGATCGTGATGCTGTTGTTGCTGCTGGTGCCGATTGTGCTGTTCCATCGGTTCCAGGCCCGGGAGATGGAAAAGCATGGTTAAGTCCCGCTCCTTCAGTTTCTCCAAAGTGATGCTGGTTCTCGGCCTGCTGTTCCTGTACCTGCCAATGTTCGTGCTGATCGTGTATTCGTTCAATGCGTCCCGGCTGGTGTCGGTGTGGGCCGGCTTCTCAACCCAGTGGTACGGCGAGCTGTTCCGGGATGAGCAGATTCTGTCGGCGGTGTGGATGAGCCTGCGGATTGCCTTCTACTCCGCCAGCATGGCGGTGTGCCTGGGCACGCTGTGTGCGTTCGTGATCACCCGGTTCAAGAAGATGCGCGGACGCACACTGCTGTCCAGCATGATTACCGCGCCGCTGGTTATGCCAGAGGTCATCACGGGCCTGTCGCTGCTGCTGTTGTTCGTGCAGATGGCCCAGACCATCGGCTGGCCGGTGGACCGTGGCATGGCCACCATCTGGATTGCCCACACCACCTTCTGTAGTGCCTATGTGGCGGTGGTGGTGTCGGCCCGGTTGCAGGAAGTGGACCGCTCCATTGAGGAGGCGGCCATGGACCTGGGCTGTACGCCACTGAAGACCTTCTTCGTGATTACACTGCCAGTGATTGCTCCAGCGCTCGTATCTGGCTGGCTGCTGGCGTTCACTCTGTCGCTGGATGATCTGGTGATTGCCAGCTTCGTTTCCGGGCCGGGTGCAACAACACTGCCGATGGTGGTGTTTTCCTCCGTGCGGATGGGGGTTTCGCCGAAGATCAACGCGCTGGCCACCCTGATCATCGTGGCTGTATCGCTGATTGCATTTATCGCCTGGTATCTGATGCGCCGGGCGGAACGCAAACGGCTGCAGACACCGGACGCCTAGCGTCCGGAAGCCCCGCTCGCGCCCTCACAGGGCATCGGGAAAGGCAGAGACAAGGTAGTCAACCAGCGCACGGACTTTGGGCGTAACGAACTTGCGGGTGGGATAGACGGCGTAAACGCCCAGCTCGGTGGAGCGATACTCTGGCATCAGCTCCACCAGCCGCCCGGCTTCCAGGTCTTTATGAACCAGAAAGCCGGGCTGCAGCACGATGCCCTGGCCGGCCACGGCAGCGCCGCAGCAGGTTTCGCCATTATTGGCGTACATCCATGGTCTTACCCGCACGCTTATTGCGCCATCGGGGCCTTCAAAAGGCCAGTCATTGCCGGTCGTGAAGTTGCTGTAGCCGATAACTCTGTGGCTGAACAGGTCTGCCGGTTTCGCTGGGGAGCCGTGAGTGGCAATGTAATCCGGCGAGGCGCAAGCCATCAGCCGGGTGGAGGTTATCCGTCGGCTGACCAGTGTAGAGCTTTGCAGTGTGGCAATCCGGATGGCCAGATCAAAGCCTTCCTCGACGATGTCCACCAGCCGGTCTGAAAGGTCGATGGACAGCTCCACATCCGGGTAGCGGGCGTGAAACTCTCCCCACAAAGGCGCCAGGTGGCTGATTCCGAAGCTGACCGGCGCATTCACTCGTAACGTGCCCCGTGCGACATCATTGCGGGAGGTGATTTCCGCTTCGGCCTCCTCAACGCCAGCCAGTAACTCCCGGCATCGGACATAGAACACCTCCCCTTCTCCCGTCAGCGACAGCCGGCGGGTGGTCCGCTGCAACAGCCGAACCCCTAGACGGGTTTCCAGCTCGCTGACATAACGCGAGACAGCGGCCTTGGACATCCCCAGATTCTCCGACGCAGCCACAAAGCTCCCCGCCTCAACCACGGTGCAGAACGTCTGCATCTCCAGCAATCGATCCATTGTTTCATTTTCCGGAACAGTTAATTCATTAAAGCCACGTTTATCCCTTTTATTGATATTTGTAAAGTACCCACATGCTCACAACACACCCAAGGAGATTCATCATGAACAACGCATTCCTGAACAAACTGATCGCCACTGACGCAGGCTGGGGCGCTCTGGCCCTTCGAATTCCCGTCGGTATCATTTTCGCCGCTCATGGCGCCCAGAAACTGTTTGCCTGGTTTGGCGGCTATGGCCTGGAAGGCACAGGACAATGGATGGATTCCATCGGGCTGAGTCCCGGCTACCTGATGGCCTTGTTGGCCGGCGGTGCGGAATTCTTTGGTGGCCTGGCTCTGATCATCGGCCTGCTGGTTCGCCCCGCCAGCGCGGTACTGGCATTCGCCATGCTGATCGCCATTTTCAGCGTTCATATCGGCAACGGCCTGTTCATGAGTAACAATGGTTACGAGTTTGGCCTGGCCTTGCTGGCCGTATCGGTATCCCTGGTATTCAGCGGCGCAGGCCGCGCGTCCATTGACCGCGCGATTGCAGCCCGATAACCACCGCAACCCGGAGGAGCAAATCATGAGTCTGTTTGTTTCCCACGGCGCTCCCACCTTTGCGCTGGAGCCGGGCCTTGCTGGCCCGGCCCTGACAGAGCTGGGCAAACGCCTGACCCGGCCCGCAGCTGTGCTGGTGGTTTCACCACACTGGATGACGGAAGAAATCCGGGTAGGCGTCTCGGAAACACCCGAGACGATTCACGATTTTCGGGGTTTTCCACCCGAACTCTATAACCTCGACTATCCGGCACCAGGCCATCCGAAACTTGCGCGAACTGCTCTGGCGTTGTTGGAGGCAGGGGGCTGGAAGGCCAGTGCTGACGAGACCCGGGGGCTGGATCACGGGGCCTGGGTGCCAATGATGCACCTGTTCCCTGATCATTCGGTTCCGGTATTCCAGGTTTCGATGCCAACGGATCTTGGGCCTGCGTCTGCCTGGCGGTTGGGCCAGGCCCTGCAGCCGCTCGAGCATGATGGTGTGCTCATCATCGGATCAGGCAGCCTTACCCACAATCTGTATGAGGTTCGCTGGGGTGACCCGAACGCATCCGGGTATGCGAGGGAATTCACGGATTGGGTCCGTGCCAAAGTGCAGGACGGCGACCATCAGCAACTGATAGCAGCGTTGGAGGAGGCCCCCCATGCCAAGCGGGCGCACCCAACCACCGAGCATTTTCTACCTTTGCTGGTGGCCGCCGGTGCAGCCGGGGAGCAGCAACCCGGCGGGCTGATTGATGGCGGGATCGAACACGGTGTTCTGGCCATGGATGCTTTCGTTTTTCAGCACCCAGCCTGAACGGTCAGCGAACTACGCTGCCGGTTGGCGGCGGTCCCGAACAGACTGGATCCATTTGTAAAATACCGGGACCAGCAATGTGCCCAGAACGGTGGCGGCAACCATGCCACTGAGAACCGTAATACCGAGGCTTACCCGGCTTGCAGCCCCGGCGCCACTGGCAAAGCCCGCTGCCGCCTCCCCGGAGATGGTTACCGAGCGCTTCAAGTTGAAATGCTGGATGCTTGAGGGCCCGAGCACAGGCTGGAGCGAAGCCAGCGTGGTCAGTGGCACCATGTCGCCATCCCGGTTGCGGACAAAGTAATGGGACAGGTCCTCCGGACGCTGCCGGAACTCGCCTTCGGCCTGAAGAAGTACGCGGTAGTTCTTGCCGAAACGGGTGAAGTCATTCACGTAGAGCGAGCCGAGCTGGGTCTGCAGGGTTGAGAAGATATCGGAGAGCTCAATACCCAGGGCCTTGGCTTTATTCCTCTCAACCTCCAGCAGATATTGCGGAATGTTCGCGCGATAGGTGCTGTATACCCGGGATAGTTCTTCCCTCTGGTTGGCCTCATAGATAAGGCCATTCATAACCTGCGCCAGTTCGGAGACGTCCCTGCCCTGATTGTCCTGCAGACGGAAATCGAAGCCGGATGAGGTTCCCAACCCGGGGATCGGAGGCGGATTGAAGACCATCACCTGTGCCTCGGGGATTGTCCAGAGCCTGGAATACAGTCTGGGAATGACCGCCCCCAGACCCAGACTGGCATCTTCCCTTTCTTCCCAGTCTTTCAGCATTACAATGCCAAGGCCATTGTTTGAGGATGCGCCACCCAGCAGCGAGAAGCCGGATACCGTAATGAAGTCAGTTACTGCCGGGTCTTCCAGAACCATGTCCGTTACTTTGGTTAGCACGGCTTCCGTGCGCTCCAGGGAAGCAGCATCGGGCAACTGCACATCCACGAACAGGAAGCCCTGATCTTCCGGCGGGACGAACGCCGAAGGCACTGATTTGAACAGGCCGGCACCGGCAACCAGAATCACCACCAGGGCAACGCCAACGAGCGCCCCTTTGCGCAGGAGCTGCACCACCAGCTTCGAGTAGCCGCTGGTGGTCCGCGTAATCAGTACCTCGAAAGGCCGGAGCCAGCCAATGGCTTTGTCCCCGCTCCTGCCAAGCAGCGCAACGCACAAGGCCGGGCTCAGTGTCAGCGCATTGATTGAGGAAATGATCACGGCCACCGAAATGGTGACCGAGAACTGCTGGTAGAGCTTGCCGGTGATCCCGGGCATGAAGGCAACAGGCACGAACACGGCCAACAAAACCAGCGTGGTGGCAATCACCGGCCCTGTGACCTCCGCCATCGCCTTGGTGACCGCCTCGCGTATTGGCAGCTTCTCCTCAGCAAGAATGCGTTCCACGTTCTCGATAACCACAATGGCGTCATCCACCACAATGCCAATCGCCAGAACCAGTCCGAACAGCGTGATGGTGTTGATGGAATAGCCAAGCACCGACATAACCGCAAAGGTGCCGATCAGAGAGACCGGGATCGCGATACTGGGAATCAGCGTGGCCCGCCAGTTCTGCAGGAACAGGAACACCACCAGGATCACCAGGCCGACGGCCTGGAACAGGGTAACGATGACTTCGCTGATGGAGCGGCTGATAAACTCCGTGGTGTCGTAAAGTACGGTGTGATTCACACCCTCCGGAAAACTCGCGGACGCCTCATCAACCAGTGCTTTTACCCGTTCCGCGACCTCCAGAGCATTGGCATCGGGCAGCTGGTAGATCACCAGGAATGCCGTGTCCTGATTGTTAAGTTTCGCGGTGGAGGTATAGGAACGGGAGCCCAGTTCGATACGCCCGACGTCCCTGAGGCGCACAAAGCCGCCATCAGGCCTGGAGCGGAGAATGGTCTGGGCGAACTCGTCGGGATCTGACAGGCGTTCCCGGGTCTGGATACTGTAGACAAACTGCTGGCCCGCAGGCACGGGCGGCTGGCCGAGTTTGCCGGCCGCGACAATCTGGTTCTGCTCCCGGAGCGCAGCGGCAACCTCCGCAACGGTCACATCCAGCGAGGCCATCCGGCGGGGATCCAGCCAGACTCGCATGCTGTAGTCTTTCGCGCCCATCACTTCCGCCGACCCTACCCCTGGCACCCGACCAAGGGCTTCGACAAGGTTATTGGAGGCGTAGTTGCTGAGGAAGACGCCGTCGAGATCCGGTCGCTCGGAGGTCAGGTTAATACCCATCAGCATGTTGCCAGCCTGCTTGCTGACCACCACGCCCTGTCGACGGACTTCATCGGGCAAAAACGGTTCCGCCAGGGCAACGCGGTTCTGGACGTTTACCTGGGCAATGTCTGTATCGGTGCCGCTCTCGAAGGTAAGGGTGATTTTGGCCGTGCCATCGCTGGACGCGGTGGATTCAATATAGATCATGCCCTCCACGCCGTTCAGCTGCTGCTCGACCGGCCGGATAACCGCCTCCTCCACCACTTGGGAACTGGCGCCGGGAAGCGAGGCGTTCACCTGGATCTGGGGCGGGGCCATGTCCGGATACATGTTGACCGGCAGAATGCGTAACGCCAGCAACCCGGCCAGGGTGATCAGGATGGAAATAACAAACGCAAACTTCGGTCGATGAATAAAAATCCGGCTGATCATTGGCCAGCCCCACCCATCTGGATGAGCGCTCCGGTTTGCTGATCAATCTGTTTTTCAACGGGACTGACCGTAACCCCGGGTCGCACTTTCTGCAGACCCTCGACAATCACCCGGTCACCGGCTTCGAGCCCTGAACTAACGACCAGCAGCGCGCCCTCCCGGGAGCCGGTCTGGATAAAATGCTGGGCAACCTGGTTCTGGTCATCAACCACCAGAACAAACTTGCCTTCAATGGTTTCCTGAACCGCCACTTGAGGAACGAGCACCTGCGGTTCTCCGGACTGCCCCTCAACCCGGAGCGTTACGTACAGGCCCGGCACGAGCACCGCGTCGGGATTGGGAAAGACCGCTCGCATCGCAACGGTGCCGGTGCTGGCGTCCGTCTGCACGTCGGCGAAATCCAGCACACCAGCCTGCTCATAGCGTTCGCCATCTGGTAGGGTAAGATAGAGCCCCAGGGATCTGGATAGCGCTTGAGCAGATTCCGCTCCCCGGCGGCGGAAGTTAATAAAGTCAGCCTCATTGATCTGGAATTCGACGTAGACAGGGTCGGTCACCTGGATAGAGGTTATTGCTCCAGAAGAGGGACTGACCACGGCTCCTACGTCATAGTTCAGGCGGCCGATCCAGCCATCAAAGGGTGCTCGTATTTCAGCGTACTCGAGGTTACTTCCTGCCTTCTGAACGGCCGCCTGGGCAGCCTGAAGGCGGCTTTCAGCTGCGCTGAAGCGGTCTTTGAGTTTGTCCAGGTCTGCAGCCGACAGGAAGCCTTTCTCCGACACTTCTTCCCCTCGTTTCAGATTTCGGCTCGCAGAATCCACTTCGGCGCGGGCCGCAGCCAGTTCAGCATCAGCCTGTTGGAGATCAGCGCTTGCGCGAGTGTCCTCAAGCCGGATCAGGAGCTCGCCCTGGCTGACTTTCGCGCCCTCGGTAAAAAGAATTTCCCGGATTTCCGCTTCTATACGCGGCGTGATATCCGCTTTGGCGGAAGCGGCCGTTCTGGCAACAAACTCCCGGGAAGGCCGGATTTCACTGGCCTCAAGCACCACCACAGAAACGGCAACGGGATTGATTTGCTTTGGCTCCTGAGGCTCAGAACACGCTGTCACTGGGCGTTGACGATCCCTGCGCCTCACTTAAAGGCATCGTTGCTGATTACCCCTCTGGTTTTGAGGCTTACCGTGGCAGCTCCAATAGTTTTAGCTCGGTAACTGTCTACAATGCCAAAGAACAGATAATCCGCGGACACTGCGAAGTCTGGAGCTGGGCCAATAACGACAGCGCCTACGTCTGCTCCGGCAATACTCCCAACGACGAGGTGGCGACCACCAGGTACAACACGGCTGTAAACTGGATGGGGCAGTGCCTGGGTGATAGCTGGTCAAGCACGGAAGGGGAAAGAACGAGGGATGGGATGAATGCAGGAATGGTCACCCGGTTCAGCGCGGCTGAGGCTGGGAAACCGAATGTATCGGTTCACAAGGTGGCCTTCCGCGGCGATTCAGCGGTTTATGTGTATGTGGGTACACCCAGTCGTTTGGCGGAGTTCTAACCCGAGAAACCCTGCCAGTTGAACAACAAAAAGGGCCACCCCCAGAGGTGGCCCTTTTTGTTTTCCGAGCTAAAGCAGGCGTCAGCCCAGGTTCTTTTTCACGAACTTCTGGATCTCTCCCACGATACCGCTACGGAATGCCAGTACCGTCAGGACGAAAATCCCGCCGAGGATTGGGTCCACCCAGTCACGCAGGGCACCCTGGGACAACTGGTACTCGATGTTCACCACGAAGGTGGCACCAACCACCGGGCCCAACAGTGTTCCCATACCACCAACCAGAGTCATCAGGATGACCTCGCCCGACATATGCCAGTGGGCATCGTTGAGGGAGGCAAGCTGGAACACCACAGACTTCATGGAACCGGCCAGACCGGCCAGGGCCGCCGAGATGACGAACGCGAGCACCTTGTAGCGATCGACGTTGTAGCCCAGGGAGACGGCACGGGGTTCGTTCTGCTTGATCGCCTTCAGCACCTGGCCGAACGGACTACCGACGATACGCTGTACCAACAGGTAGCAGGCGATGAACACCGCCAGGACGAAGTAATACATGTTCAGGTTGTCTTCAAGATTGATGAAGCCCAACAACTCGCCACGAGGAATGCCGTGCATACCGTCCTCACCACCCGTGAATTCAGACTGGACGAAGAAGAAGAACACAAGCTGGGCAAGCGCGAGGGTTACCATCGCGAAATAGATACCCTGGCGACGAATCGACAGCAACGCAAAGCCAGTACCGAGCACTGTGGCCGCCAGCGTACCGGCGATGATGCCCATCTCGGTGCTTAGCCCGCTGTAATTACTGAGCAGGTAACCGGTGGTGTAGCCCCCTGTGGCCAGGAAGGCTGCGTGGCCAAATGACAACAGGCCGGTGAAGCCGAACAGAAGGTTGAACGCCACCGCAAACAGCGCGAAGCACAGGATCTTCATGAGGAAGACCGGATAGATCATGAACGGTGCCGCCAGCAGGAGGAGCAGCAGGACACCGTTCAGCATCATCTTTTTGCGATCCTGAGCGGCCTGTTCCTGAACGATAGCCTTGTGAATGTCGGCGGAATTGACTGGCTGATTCATGGTTATGCCTCCTTACCGAACAAGCCACTGGGCCGGAACATAAGAACCAGAACCATGACCAGGAAGATGATCGCCGAGGATGCCGGCGGGTAGAAGGTTTTGGTGAGCCCTTCAATCACGCCCATCAGAATACCGGTGATGATGGCGCCGCCGATGGAGCCCATACCGCCGATAACCACCACGGCGAAGACCGTAATCAGTGTGGCCGACCCCATGACCGGTGTCACCGAGTAGATGGGCGCGGCCAGAACACCTGCAAAGGCTGCCAGCGCAACACCAAACCCGTAGGTGAGGCTAATCAGAAGCGGCACGTTAATGCCAAAACCCTGCATCAATTGAGAGTCTTCCGTGCCGGCCCGCAGGTAGGCGCCCAGCTTGGTTTTCTCAATCACGAACCAGGTTGCAAAGCAGACGACCAGTGCCGCTACGATGACCCAGGCCCGGTAGTACGGCATGAACATGAAGCCGAGGTTTACGCCACCCTTGAACATGTCCGGCATGGTGTAGCGAAGCCCGGAAACCCCGAACCAGTTCACCAGTACACCCGAGATGATCAGCGCGACGCCGAACGTCAGCAGCAGACTGTAGATGTGATCCTGCCCCGCAATGCGACGCAGCAGAAAATATTCAATGGCGACACCGAAGGCACCAACCAGAAGTGGCGCCAGCAATAAGGCGACCCAGTAATTCACGCCCAGATAGTCGAACATCAGGACGGTGGTCAAAGCGCCGAGCATATACATTGCGCCATGGGCAAAATTGATGATCTTCAGCAGACCGAAGATGACCGCGAGCCCAAGGCTCAGAAGGGCGTAAAAGGCGCCGTTGATTATTCCGATCAGGAGCTGGCCGGATAGCACAGCTAAAGGGACGCCGAAAATCATGGACATTGGGCTAACTCCAGAAGCAGCACAGGGATTGTTTTTTGGCTTTATTCTTTTCCGTTTTCATGGGTTCGCCCTGCCCTGTTGCAGGACGAACCCATAACGGTCGCTTTTAGTTATTGACCAGCTTGCACTTGCTCTCGGAGAGCGGACGGTAGGACTCTTCGGCCGGGATGGTCCGCAGAATCTTGTACAGATCCCACTCGTTCTTGGACTCGGCCGGGGTCTTCACTTCCGCCAGGTACATATCGTGCACCATGCGGCCGTCAACGCGGATCTTGCCGTTCTTGGCAAACATGTCGTTGATCGGAGTGTCCATCATCTGCTTGCGCACAGTCTGGGCATCGTCAGAACCGGTGGCCTCTACGGCTTTCAGGTACTGCATGGCGCTGGAGTAGATGCCAGCGTGAACCATGGTCGGACGCACGCCGGTTTCTTCCATGAAGCGATCAGACCACTCACGGGTTTCATCGTTCATGTCCCAGTACCAACCGGTGGTGAGCTGGATACCCTGGGCCGTCTGAGCGCCAAGCGCATGTACGTCAGTCAGGAACAGCAGCAGTGCCGCCAGAGTCTGGCCGGACTGGGTTACGCCGAACTCACTGGCGGTGGTGATGGCGTTGGTTGTGTCGGCGCCGGCGTTTGCCAGACCGATAACATCAGCACCGGATGCCTGAGCCTGCAGGATGAACGATGAGAAGTCCTGAGTGGGGAACGGATGACGCACTGAACCGATGATTTCACCACCGTTGGCTTCGACCACGCGAGTCACGTCGCCTTCCAAAGCATGACCGAAAGCGTAATCGGCAGTCAGCATGTACCAGGTTTTGCCACCTTCTTTAACGACCGCACTGGCGGTGCCGTTGGCCAGCGGATAGGTGTCGTAAACGTAGTGGATGTGGTTCGGGGTACAGTGCTCGTTGGTGATGCTGGAAGCCGCTGAACCGGAAATGATACCGAGGCGATCGTGCTCTTCCAGAATCTTGCTCACGGCGATGGAAACAGAGGAAGCCACCATACCGGCTACGAGATCGACATCCTCGTTCTCAACCCAGCGACGTACGGTGCTGGATGAGGTATCCGGGCTGTTACGGTCATCGGCGCTCACCACTTCAATCTTGGCGCCATTTACCTGGCCACCAAAATCGGCAATCGCCATTTCCAGGGCTTTCAGCCCGTTGGGGCCTGCCAGATCACGGTAAGTGCCGGACATGTCCGCCAGATAACCGATCTTGACCGTGTCGTTGGAAATGGCCGCCTGGGCTCCGCCTACCATCATGGCTGATGCAACGGCTGATGTCAGAAGCTTTTTCATCATTGTCATTGTTGTATCTCCGCTACTGTCTTGCGTTGGTTCGGGTTGTTGTTACTTTTCTTGCTCTCGTCCTATCCGGGATCAGACCCCCAAATAGCCATCCAGCACCGACTGTTTTGCACTCAGTTCGTTGGCGCTGACTTCTTCCACAATCTGACCGTGCTCAACAACGTAGTGACGGTCGGCTAACGGTGCTGCGAAGTGGAAATTCTGTTCAACCAGGACAATGGTCAGGCCCTTGTTTTTCAGGGCAATCAGGACCTCTCCCAGCTTTTCTACAATAACCGGGGCCAGGCCCTCTGTGATCTCGTCCAGCAACAGCATGTTGGCGCCGGTGCGCAGAATACGCGCCATGGCCAGCATCTGCTGTTCGCCTCCGGACAGCTTGGTGCCCTGGCTGAAGCGACGTTCATAAAGGTTGGGGAACATGTTGTAGATTTCTTCCAGGCTCATGCCGCCGCTACGCACAACTGGCGGTAGTGTCAGGTTTTCCTGGACACTGAGTGAGGAAAAAATGCCCCGATGTTCGGGGCAATACCCGACACCCAACCTGGCAATATGATGAGGTGCACAGGACATTGTCTCCTCACCATTGATCATAATGGAGCCGGTGCGCCGGCCAACCATATTCATGATGGCTTTGAGCGTTGTGCTACGGCCCGCGCCATTGCGACCCAACAACGTCACCAGTTCCCCGCGGTTCACCACCATGTCGATGCCGTGGAGGATGTGAGATTCGCCGTAAAAGGCGTGCAATCCGGACAGTCGCAGCTGTTCGTACTCGCGGTCGGATTTCGTGGTCATTGCGCTGCCTCCGCCTGATCATTGTCGGCGGTGGTGCCGCGCTCGCCGCTACCATCACTGCCCATATACACCTCGCGAACCCGTGGATCGCCGGAAACCGTCGCGTAATCGCCTTCGGTCAGAACAGCGCCCTGAGCCAGTACGGTGATGCGATCACAGAGTTTGCTGACTACGCTGAGGTTGTGCTCAACCATCAGGACAGTTCGTCCTTCGGCAGCCTTGCGTACCAGTTCCACAACGCGATCAACGTCTTCCGAACCCATGCCCTGGGTTGGCTCGTCCAGCAACAAAAGTTGGGGCTCCATGGCAAGCGTGGTGGCCAGTTCCAACGCCCGTTTGCGCCCGTACGCCAACTCAACCGTGGTGGTGTTGGCGAATTCAGCCAGGCCCACGGCGTCCAGGAGCTCCATGCAACGCTGGTTGAGCTTGTGCAGGGAGTTACCGGATTTCCAGAAACTGAAGGAGGTGCCCTCGAACGTCTGCAAGGCTACCCGGATGTTCTCCAGCGCGGTCATGTGTGGAAATACGGCTGAGATCTGAAACGAGCGAACAATGCCCTGGCGGGCGATGGCGGCGGACTTCATGGTGGTGATGTCCTGATCCTTGAACAGGATCTGGCCCCGGGTCGGGATCAGGAATTTGGTGAGCAGATTGAAGACCGTGGTCTTGCCGGCACCATTGGGGCCGATCAGGGCGTGAATGTGGCCTTTCTGGACCTTCAGGTTCACGTCGTCGACCGCAACAAAGCCCTTGAATTCTTTGACAAGGTTACGGGTCTCCAGAACGTACTGTTCACTCATGAGCCAATCTACCTTTGTTATTGTTGTGCGTTTTATCTGACTACCAGATTAGATTGACGTATACGTAAACGTCAACACTTAATTGCAGTTTTTAAGTACACTCTCGCTACGCAAAAAGTCGTATAGGAGTTCTACTACCTGGTCCTGCTTTTCCAGGTGTGGCGAGTGCCCCGCATCCTCGAGAAGAACGCCGCGGGCCTTTGGTCCGATGCCGGCAACGATATCCGTGACCTGCTCCGGCACTCCGTATTCGTCGTTTTCTCCCTGAATGATAATAGCCGGACATTCAATTGCCGCCAGCCAGCGACTGAAATCCATCGCCGCCTGAAACCCTTCGTCACGCCAGACTGTCTGCCAGGCGTTGAAAAGATCGTCAGTCCGGTTGCCGTGATAGCGCGCCAAACGATCCCGGATATCCGTCTCCCGGTAACGTACAGCCATTTCCTCGATACCAGCGAGGGTCAGGTGATCGGCATAGATGTGCGCCGCCATGGTCGCCAGCGCCTTTACACGGCCCCCCATGGTGCCGGCAGTCACGAGGGCAATGGAACCACCGTCGCTGTGCCCTATCAGCACCACATCCCTGATTTCGAGCTTGTCCAGGAGACGGGGCAACCACTGTTCGCCAGCTGTCTCAAGGTAATCGTGTGGGCGCGGGAGCTCTTCATCGGAAGAATGGCCATAGCCCTGACGATTGTAGATCAGCGCGTCGCAGCCGGTTGCTTTCGCGAGCTTTTCCGGAAACTTACGCCACAAGGCGATGCTGCCCAGGGACTCGTGGAGAAAAACCAGCACCGGCCCTTTCGGTTCCGCGTGCTGGATTCGCCTGACTTCCAGCTCAATACCGTCGCCTATCGGCACCATCATGTCACGAATCTGCATGGGATTACCGGTTTGGCGGAATTGAATAGGTCATGGTGGAGTGAGCAACCGGCTCTTCGGCACCTTCCGAGTAAACGAACACTTCGCCCACGCCCATGGTACGGCCGACTTTCAGCATGGTGGCACGGGCCCAGATGGGCTGATGCGCCACCGGCTTGCGCAGAAAATTAATGTTCAGATTGGTGGTCACCGCCAGGGGAACCAGGCCAATCTTGCTCAACAGCGCCGCATAAAGGGTGACATCCGCCAGCCCCATCATGGCCGGCCCGGAGACGGTGCCCCCGGGCCTGAGATGCGCCTCATCCACTTCCAGTTTCATTTCTGCCCAGCCATCCCCGAGCTTCTGCAGGGTGCCGTAGGCCTCCCCCTGCGGAAACTGCTCGTCAAGGAAGGCCTGCAGCTCTTCGAACGTAATGATCATGCGCCGATTTCTTCCTTGGCCTGATTACGCAGGACAAACCGCTGGATCTTGCCGCTGGGAGTCTTCGGCAGCTCATCGACAAACTCAATCTCCCGGGGGAAGGCGTGGGTCGAGAGCCTGCGACGAACCAACTCCTGCAGTTCGTCTTTCAGGGCCTGTTCGTCTCCAAGAGCGTAATCGCCCTTGATCACCACATAAGCCTTGATGATGGAACCGCGCTTTTCGTCCGGCTTGCCGACAACGCCGGACTCCGCCACAGCGGCGTGCTCAAGCAGCGTGCTCTCGACGTCTGCCGGTCCCACCCGGTAGCCGGCCGTGGTGATGATGTCATCATCCCTGCCACTGAAGGAGAAGTTGCCATTGCCGTGGTTGATGACCATGTCACCGGTGAGGTAGTAGCCGTTAACGAACGGGTCCTTTTCACCCCAGGTGTAACCGTCGAAGTGAAAAAGCGGGGACGCTTTTACGTCAACCGCCAGCTGACCAACTTCACCCTCGCCTACAACCTCGTTTTTCTCGTTCAGCGCGACCACCTTGTGGCCAGGAGAAGCATAGCCCATGGAGCCTTCACGGACCGGATGCGCCAGACCGTGGAAGTTGCAGCAGGTCATGCCAGTCTCGGTCTGGCCGTAATGATCTTTAACCGGGCAGTAGTGACGGTTGCGAATCCAGTTCACCACTTCCGGGTTCAGAGGCTCGCCGGCACTGCTGGCAACCCGAAGGCCCAGGTTCTCGCCTTCCGGCAGCACGTGATCGTTTGCCTTGAGCAAACGGTAAGCCGTAGGCGCCGCAGCCAGGTTGGTGATCTTGTACTTGCGGATCATGTCGTAGGTGGATTCCGGGGTAAAACCACCCGGGTTGAAGTGCGTGGCGTGGCCCATCAGCAGCGGCCCAACCACGGCATAGTAAAGACCGTAGGCCCAACCGGGATCGGCCACGTTCCAGAACCTGTCACCATCCTGCAGATCAATGGCGTATTTCATGTAAACGTAGAACGCCAACAGCGCTTTGGCCGGTACCGCAACCCCCTTGGACTTACCCACGGTGCCAGAAGTGAACATCTGCAGGAATGGATCGTCGCCCTTGATCATGACAGGCTCGAAATCGCTCGACTGGGCCGCCAGGGTCTCTTCGAAGTCAGGGATGTCCGCGCCAATCTCACTGGCGTTTACACCCACAATCGGCGGGCAGACCTTGACGTCGTTCAGCTTGGGATAGTTCTCCGGGTTGGTCACCACCAGCTTGGTGCTGGCTCGCTCGAACCGGTACTCAATGGCCCCGGAACCAAAGGCCGTGAACAGCGGCTGATACACGGCACCAGCACGCAGGGTTCCGGCGATAACGATCAGCAGCTCCGGAGTGCGCGGCAGGAGTGCAGCCACCCGGTCGCCCTTTCCGATGCCCTGGGATTTCAGATAATTGGCAAAACGCGCAGAGGCCTCTTTCAGCTCGGCGAAAGTCAGAGTGCCGTCACCGCCATCTTCGGTTTCGTAGTAAAGCGCAACCCGACTCGGGTCATCTGCCCATTTGTCGCAGATTTCGTGACAGACATTGAGCCCGCTATCCAGACGTCCATCCAGGATGTCCGCTTCCAGAGCAGCAGGATCGAAGTTGTTGTAAACGTCGGTATATTCCGGAAGGCTCATTCTCAACTCCTGTTGTTTTTATCATTGAAAGCACGGGTCAAGGTTTAGCACAGGCTTCACTTTACGTAAAGGTAAACTTTAGACCAAAAAGGAAGAAATCTGTGTGGCTTTATGAGCAGGAAAAGCGGGTGCGACAGGCCTGCCGCACCCTTGAAGGGATCAAACACGAAAATCAGGATTTCGGCGTAATCTTCCCGGGATGGCGGCTTGAAAGTATGTGGTGCAGGGAGTCGCATTCCACCATGGGATCATCGCAATTGACCACGATGTCGGAGCGGGCAATGACATAACCCTTGCCGGTGATGCTGTTTTTGATCACCTGGTACTCACCCTCTTCCTCAACCGAAGTGAATTCACCGATAAAACCCGTCTCTCTGAGGGAAACGGTTTCCAGCTTGTCGCCCGGCTTGATACTGCCTTCGTAGTTCATCAACGCCAGACGGGCGGACGTGCCAGTGCCCGTTGTGCTCCGACAGATCACCCCGGGATGCACATAGGTTGCCGAGCGGGACCGGTAATAGCCCTCTGCCACATGTTCCACAGGGCCCATGAAGTGCAGGAACGGCAGTGGCCCTACGTCGCCAAGCGTATAATGGGAAAAGCCCCGCTCTGCCTGAATCGCCTCGACAATGGCGTGGGCGGTTTCTGCGAGTTTGCGTTCTTCGTCCAGGGTCAGATCGAAGCCCATGCTGGCTGCATCCACCAGCGCATAAAAGCCGCCGCTGTATGCAACACTGTAGGTAATCTCGCCCAGCGAAGGCACGTCGATGGTGGCCTTGTAGGTGTGGATATAGCTGGGCAGACCCTCACAGGTGATGGCTTCTACCACTCCGTCGTGCACCGTCGCCTCAATCTGGACCAGTCCGGCGGGCGATTCCAGTATAAAACTCTGCTGGCCTTCCTGTTTGGGCACAATGCCCGCTTCCAGCACCGCAGTAGCCGTGCAGATGGTGTTGGAGCCCGAGTAGATAGGGTAGCCCATGACTTCCATGATGATGTAACCGGCGGCAGCTCGCGGATCCGTGGGCGGCACCAACAGATCCACAGACATTTCCGGTATCCCGTAGGGCTCTTCCAGCAAAAGCCGGCGTAGACCGTCGGCGTCATCCCGCAGGTACTCCATCTGCGCTCGCACGGTATCGCCGGGCAACAGATCAATGCCACCGGTCACGATCCGGCTGACATCACCGCCGGCATGGGTATCCATCAACTGAATGGTCAGTTCCGGTTTCATCAAGCGCTCTCCAGTGACCAGGGTTGGCCGTGTTCTTCCCATTGTGAGTCGGGAACGATCACGATCTTGCCGAGATAATTGCTACCCCGGTTCACAAAATATTCTTCTGCCCGGTGCAGGTCAGAGAGCCGAAACGCACCGTGCAGAACCGGTTTCAGTTGCCCTCCCCGGATCCAGGCCATCAGTTGTTCTGCCTCTTCGCGGGTGCCATGAGATACCCCGAAAATCTGTACCTGGTAGAGGTAGATCCGGGTCCACAGGATTTCGCTGATGTTGCCGCCACTGGCCCCTGCAATACTCAGGCGCGGGTAGGTGCTGCGGGCGTTCATATCGAAGATCATGGTATCGATGAACACATCGGTCATCTCTCCGCCCACCAGATCCATCACCGCATTAATGGGCTTGCCTCCGGTTTCCGCTTTCACCCGATCTACAAAGCTGTCCATATCGGAGCGATCCAGCACCGCCTCGGCGCCCAGTTCCAACAGCGCTGCCGCTTTGTCCTGTTTACTGAGAGCATAGGGAATAGCCCCCATAATTCGGCAAAGCTGGATCAGGGCCGTGCCAACGCCCCCGCTCGCGCCGGTCACCAGGACCCGCTCTCCGGCCTTGATGTTGGCCGAGGTAAGCATGTGCATGGCGGTCTGGTAGGAACACATGCCCATGGACGCCACTTCGGCATCCGCCAGTTCGGCATTGGGTATGTGATGGAACTGGTCAGCCGGCAGCGCTACGTATTCCGCGTAACCGCCGTCGGCACCGTGGCCGTAGTAATCGGGCGTGAGATTGATGTCTCGGCGGTCATTGGCGTAGATGTTGAAATCCAGAAGGCCCCGTTCTCCAATGCGGGACTCATCCACACCGTCACCAACAGCCACGACACGCCCGGCGATGTCGGCCCCCTGAATCCGCGGAAAAACCAGCGTGGGCTTGCCGCCCATCTGGAAGGATGTCATTTCGCCTTTTTTGGTGGGATACAGCCCTTCCCGTGCCTTGCGGTCGGTGTTGTTCTTCGCCGTTGCCGTAACCTGAACAAGCACCTGGCCGGCTCCGGGCGCAGGAACAGGCACATCTTGGTACTCCAGTTTATCGACATCACCGTGACCGGTAAGAACCATGGCTTTCATGGTGTTCGGGATCATGGGCTGACGATCCTCCCTGTTTGCTGAATTTCGGGTATTCAAAGAGGATAGGTGAGTTTACCGGGCGTGTCAGTGCGTGTTGCGGGTATCCATTATCAGACTACCGGGCAATCACTTTATAGATAGGACGCAGCTTGGGAATCTGTTTGAGTACCACCTGGATGACCGTCATCAGAGGCACCGCCAGTAGCACGCCCACCGGCCCCCAGAGCCAGCCCCAGAAGAAGATCGAGACGAAGATGATCACCGGATTGATCGCCATCCGAAAGCCGTGAATCCAGGGTTCGATAAAGAACCCGACCAGCGTGGTCAAACCCAGGAAGCCAAGTGGCGCAATGGCCATCATCCAGAACTCATCAAGGCTAATGGCAGAGACAATCGTCAGCATGGAGATAGAGAGAATAACCCCCAGGTAGGGAATGAACCGGGCAAGCCCGGCGACCAGTCCCCACACAGCCGGATCCGGCAGCCCGACGGCCCAGCAGATCAGACCAGTTGTGGTGCCGACGGCCAGGTTACTCAGGCCGAGAACGCCCAGGTACTGGGCAATCTGATGCTGAGAATCGTGGGTAATCCGAAGCACGGTTTTCCGCTGATCAATAGGCAACTGACGAACAAAGTTCTTGATCAGACGATCACCGCTCACCAACAGGAAATAGGTCAATGCCAGTGCCAAAGCCAGGCCAGCGATGCCGTTCCGGGCTTTGGTCATCAACTGGTTGCGCCAGGAATCCGTCTGCAGAACAACCGTCGTTGGCTGCTGCCTTTCTGACTCCGAGAGCTCCTCAACGGACTTTTCAACCTGTTCCGCAGACTCGGAGACTCTGGCGATCTGGCGACTGATTTCGCTCTCGCCCACCAGCAGCCTCGATATCCCCTGGGGCACTTCCTCAACCCACTTGAGGGCAGGCGTCGCGACGGCCAGTGTAATGCCGACGATGCCGGCGAGCACCAGGAGCACAAACACCAGGGAGCTGATCATCCGGGGAACCCGCCACTTAACGTATGCCTTCTTGACCAGGGGCGAGAGCAACAGGCTCGTCATCACCGCAAGAATAATGGGCAGGACAATCTGATGAGCAACGTACAGGGTGTACAGGATTCCCAAGCCGAACAAGCCGTATATCGGCGTGGCAAGATCCGATGAAATCAGCAGGCGCTTGTTCTCACCCGGCGGTTCCTTATTTGTGGATTGGTCTTCCATGATGAAGCCTGTATACCGTGAAAAAAAGCTGGCCCGGAAAATCCAGGCCAGTGTTAAAAACGGTCAGTCTACCTTCACCATGGCGCGAGCGCACCCGGGAGAGGGTTACGCGGGGTTCACTTGAAGCAAAAACCGAAGTTTCGAAAACGAAATGTAAGCTCGGCACTTCGATTTTTTTGACGGATTCCTGTCATTCCCTAGTTTATCGGCTCGGGATGATTGACGACGCAGCGGAAGCCTATACTCCCCGAGTCAACAGATCCTCCGCTTCTCGCAAAAACAGTATCGCCCCCGCCAAAGCTCCCCCCCATTCCAGCCCAGTCTCGAACAGTCTTCTGAGGTTTTGCTGGGTCGAGAGGGTTCTTTGGCCCTCTTGGGTTATCAAAGCTGGCCTCCGTATAAAAATCCGGTTTAAACCAATCCTGAGTCCATTCAGCGACGTTGCCAGTCATATCATGAATACCAATTGAATTCGGCGGATAGGAGCCTACGGGACGACGCTCCATCACATTAAAATCGTGGCTGAGCATGTTTCCAGACGGAGGTATGCTCGGATCAATGTATTGCACGGGTCTCTGCAAGTACGTATCAGGATTCGCTTCCCCAGTACCAGTTGCATAAGGCACTTCCTTGCCACGGCTTCGGGCAGCGTATTCCCATTGAGCTTCCGTTGGCAAAGCAAAGGGTAAACCGGTTTGATCGCTTAACCAGGCGCAGTACCCTTCTGCCTCATAGTAATTTGGTGTTCTGGCAGGTTTAAGATGAAAATAAGGAGACAAGGGATCTTCACTTGGTGGGGCGATAAATTTCTCGTCATACCCAGACCCCTCATACAAGGAGATGTGTCCAACTTTCTCATAATAGACGCGCATTTCTCCCCAAGTTGTCTCGTACTTGGATATGGAGTAGCTGTCGACGCTGACATCGACAGCAGGCCGAGCGTGATCCGTTAAAACTACATAAGGCGAACCATTCGGGTGTCCTACATCACCCAACTTAAAAGTACCTCCCTCAACAAAGACCAGATTTTCAATCGCTTTTTGCTTGACTCGTGAAACCGCATCGGCCGAGCCATTACCAAACCTCTCACAAGCAGTTAATGAGGTTGCAAGCACCACCAACCCCAGCTGCAAACCTTTATTCAGAACCATATGCGGTTTTCCCTAGCCAATCCTACAAATACGGCAGACGTCGAAAGGATCCATTTTCACGGGCCTTCCCGCAATTGCCCTTTGGCCTTGAAGCCCAAGTATGAACATGCGCTGATCCGCTTTGTTTTTTCCAATGAATGCAAAAAGTCGATCAACATTCGACTCAAACTCCTCATGCCTCGCAAAACCTTCAGGGTTCATTCGCATAACGGTTTCCTCGAAATCGCGCCAACCCTGAAAGGTTTCCATTATCTGCTTAACAGCCATAATTTTGATGTCATCTGCACCCCACAAATTAGGGGTCACCCACCAGTCATAAAGAATATTGTCCAATACAGCCCCTTTTACTTCAGGAGGGGAATGCCTGAACACAGAGTCCTCGGCCAACGCTAAATCGACGACCACGTTGTAAGCCAATTCATGGCCACGCTCCTCACGAGCACGGTTTACGAAAAACGACTCGACAAATCGAACGATCTCAGTCGCCATGGAGTTGGCAAATTCTTCCGCTGCCCCAGCGGCAGACAGTCCCCTACCAAGGGCATACAGACTAAGTCGCTGGTACCACTTAAAGGCGGAGCTATTCGAATCAAAGAGTTCTAAATATCTGAAGTCCACGTCCATTAGTGCGTTGTAGACGAAATGGAGCATCCGAATGACTTTCTGAGTCTCGATCTCCAAGAGAAAGCTTCCGGATGGCCCCACGCCTAGCACAAGCCCAGCGTGTGCGTTTAAATAAAATTTGCCAGTCTCCGGGCTGAATAACAGCCTGAGTTCGGCCTCTGCCCCAGCCCCCAACGCTGCCTCGACCTTCTTACCTACCCTACAAAGCCTTTCCCACTCTCGCTTCTCGGTCAGTACGTCTTTCCAACGCAGCTCACCTGCCACCTCACATCCGCCACGAATGCCTGCGAATACCCCAGCCTCAGCACCCGCCTTCTGCCCGTTATTCCTCGAAGCAATGCCCTTCAGAGTGGGGAGGCCGTCCTTGGTGGACACGTGAACATTTCCAGCAATAAGAGCCGAGGCGCCGGCAAATCCGGTCAGCGAGGCGTTGATCGCTGCCTGGAAATGGCCGAGCGACGCGATCTTGCGCTCGCCATCCCAGCCTCCAACCCGATAAGGAATCCGGATTTCGGACCGGTTATTCACCGGAAACGCCTGCTCAACACCAACCTTGCCCTGCGCCAGGGCATACTGCGCTTCCGCTTTCGCCTGGAAATGCACTTTCCCCTTGCGCGGATCAAATTCACCCGAAGCTGCCGCACCGGCAGCAAAGCGCATGAACTGTGCCTCCGCAGAGGCATCAAACCCGGTTTCATCGACCGCTTCCCGCCTGGCTTCCGCGTCTCCCCAGATGGACCAGGATGCCTCATCGTAAAACTTGTTCAACGTCGTCATCAGCGCGCCATTTTTATCCGGCTCCCAGAGGGTTGCTGTGAACTTGATGTTAAGTTCGCTTCGGATAGCATCTCGTAGCTTAGCCGGATCAACGCCGTTCTCGGTTAGCCAACCCTTACTGCGCTCCCTGTCTCGCGATGCCATCGAATACCGGCGAGGGTGGTTCGCGATCTTGTCAGAGCGAACAAATGTGACGTGCTTATTGCCGGCCAACCGCTTTATTTCAGTAATCGGTGGAATGGATTGCATGTCGTTGGTCAGGACTGAGCGCGCCTCAAGTTCGTCTATCAGCCGTTCTTTCTCCTCCTGTACTTCCGACAGCAAGCGCCCTTCGCCCTCACTCACGCCCAGTTCAGAGTCGGTTTCACCCTCATCAAGCCCGTCAAGCTTTCCGTAAAATTCAGTGATGGGACCACAAACAAACTCCTCTTCTTCGACCCAATCCGCCAACTCTGCCTCAGTCAGAAGAATCAGTTCGTCAGACCCGGTTACATGAACAACTTCCACGATTTCTTCGGAACAGGGAGGCTCCAGAGCAATAGATCCCACTTCGCAGTTGGAGAAATCAGCCTCGTTGGCCGCTGGCAGCTTGAGCAGCTGTCCGGGGAAGATACGATCCGGGTTCTCAATTGCAGGATTCAGCCGCATCAGGCTGCTCAGGGTTGTTTGATGCCTTTGTGCAATCGCACTGAGGGTGTCGCCGGAGCGAACGGTGTATTCAGAATTCATCAGGCAACTCCGTATGCCAAATGGTTATCCACTGCTTTCAGACGTGCGCTAGCCGAGAGCTGAGAGTCAGACAGAATGGTGCGGATTTCGGCAAGCTTGATCCGCTCCCCGTGAACCACGGCCAGCTCTGAGTAACGGCTAACCTCCTTTTCGGTTCGAAAACCCAGCGCGGTTGCCTCATTGATGAGTTGCTCCAACCGTGCTCGATCCGTGATGTCGAGAAAACGGCCCAACTTCTCGACGAATTCATGCCTGGCGCTCTGTGACAGCACTGCCACATGATTTTCAGTGAGGAGAAACCAGCCTTCCTCAGCCGCTTTCCTGAAGTGTTGCGAGCCATCTGAATCGAACCGGGATAGCTCTCCGTTCGGCTGGAAGGCCAGCCACTCTCTGACTGGCCCACTAAAGCGAGCGCGTTCCTGCTCATTCAGTGCAGACATCAGCCGCGTGAGCTGCTTGGGTGCGTAATAGCGCAGGTAGGAGAATCCCCCATTCGGCATCTGCACACTGAGCAAACTGCGCAAATGGCCCGCCACAAGGGGGAGGCTTTGATCCGATAGAAGGATAATGGCTTTATCCTGCCACTCCGGCTGGGCACGCCAAAGCCGTGTACCCTCGGAGGGTTTGACCAGGCAAGGGGTTACTTCCATAGCCGCTTCATGTGGTGTGCCCAAGAACAGATATTCCAGTTGGGGCTGATCATCATGCTCGTAGGTGAAGCGCGGTGCATCAAACAATGCACCGTCAAAAAGAATGTAGGCCTTCACCCTGGTTGTTTCATCCAGCCCTATCATGCAGTCACATCCTCGCATGAACAGGATGAGAGGGCGCAGGTGCCATCCGACTTGCGCCCGCATTGCTTGACCAGTGCAACATCATTCCTGGCCGCCGCTTTCAGGGCCTGCACCGAACTTGGAGTCGGACCTGCTAAAGCCCGGGTGTCGGTTTCAGCAAGCTGTGCCGGTTTATTCGTATCGGCAATTTCACTCAGGCTGGCCGGAAGCGCCGGGTCTTGGGCCGACACCCCACTCCCACTCCCAGGCCCACCGCCAGAGTTCATACGCACCGAAGGCCCAGATACAGTCACCCCGCTGGGATCAAGCTTCAGAAAGCTGCCACCCGCCTTGAGCGTGAGTTCGGCGCCCGCCTCGATTACGACTTTCATACCCGCTTTGTGGTGGATCTCGGTGCCAGCTTCAACGAGCTGGTTTTTGCCCTGTTTGCTGTGAAGAGTGCCACCGATGGACAGGCTGTAATCACTCCCGACCGACTCACGCTGTTCGCCATCGACAGTGCGGTGCTCATTGCCTTTGACGTGACTGAAATCGTTGTTTTCGACCATGCGGTGACTGTCGTTCCGAATCACCTCCGTGCGGTTGTTCTCGGTGAGCAGGTCCAGGTCTTTCTGGGCGTGGACGTAGATCTGTTCCTGGTCCGCCTCATCCTCAAACCGCAGTTCGTTGCTGCCCTCGCCCTTGTGGGTCTTGGTTTTCAGGGTGGTGCGGGTTTTGTGCTCCGGCAGCCCATAGGGTGGCGTGTTGGTGATGTGATGGGTTCGCCCGGTGATGATGGGCTGGTCCGGGTCGCCGTCCAGGAAGGAGACAATTACTTCGTGGCCGATTCGTGGCAAGGCCATGAAGCCATACTGGCCGCCGGCCCAGCCCTGACTGACTCGGAGCCAGGCGCTGCTGTGTTCGTCGTTCCTGCTGTATCGATCCCACGGAAACCGCACTTTCACCCGACCATATTCGTCGCAGTGGATCTCTTCGCCTTCCGGGCCGGTGACAATCGCAATTTGCGGGCCGTCCATCAGAGGACGATGGGGCGTTCGGGGACGCCAGGTCAGGTCTGCAGGTATGGCATTGAACCGGTTGTGATAGGTGGTGGGTTCGCTGCCGCCCTCCTCTTCCAGGGCCTGGGGCTGGGTGCCGGTGTGAGTGACGGCGGTCAGCAGCCATTCCCGATTCAGGGCGTCGCTGTCGTGCTCCTTCAGCTCAACCTTGGCGCCGGCGCTGAAGTCCGGGCGATTGCTCTCACCGGATGCGGTACTGGCATCATTGCGGAGGGATTGCAGTCTGGCTTCGGTAAACGGCTGGCCACTGGCATCGGCCTTAAAGCGGCCGGGGTAATCGTAGTGCTGGTAATCTTCACGGTGGTTCAAGTCGCCGGAAGCATGCTGATGCATCAAAGCATAGGCGGGATTCTTAAAGGTATAATCCTTCATGGCCACAGAGGCCACCCGCACCCGCTCTTCATATCGAAATCGGCACACGACCGGGCGCCTGCTGCTGCCGGCTTTGGCGTTATATTCTGCCGGCTCCAGCTTCGGCGCATCGCCATGATGGTCGGCGATTACAAGCGCCGGCTGTGTGTCTGCGTCCACGCTCCCGTGTTCATACCTGTAATGCCAGCCCTCTTCAGCCGCGAGACGTTCGAGGAAGGCCAGGTCGCTTTCTCGATGCTGAACACAATACTCCCGCTGCTCGGGAGTGCGTTTCAGATCGAAAACCGAGTCGATAATGCCGCGCTCTTCCAGCAAGGTACCTACGATGGTATCGCTGCTTTGGGTCTGGAATATCCGGCTGTTGTGCATCAGTCCCAGACGCCAGAGCGGCGACTGAATATTCAGTTCATAGCGGGTGCGCCGGTGACCGGCATCGCCCCGAACAAATTCGTTGACCACACCGGTGAAGCGCCTTAGCGGCTCGCCATCCTGCCAGACCACAAGATACACCGGTTGCTCAAGAATTTCCGCTGCCTGAATTGAGGGATCGGTACTGGCCAGCTCAAGCCGACCGTGAAACACCTCGGACAGGCATTCGGTCAGGGTAAAACCGACGAGTGAAAAAATATCAGAGGGGAGACCGCCAACGCGGACGGTGAACTGCAATCCATTTGCCTGGGGCATGTCTTCAATCCTTTGAAGTCATCAATCCGGATGATTCTGCTACAAAAACTGCACTATCCCTGGCAGTTCTTCCATCGTAGCGGGTGAAACATTAACAGCGTAGTCGCGGTTATTCAACGAAAAGACCGAACGTTACTCACTCGCCTCCTGGAGCGAACGATACCATTCGGCGTACGGCGTGTTCTCGATCTTGCACTGGGTATAGTCCGGTTCGTCATCAGACCACCAGACCGGCCCGCGCTCACCCAGGGCGCGCTTGGCGTGATCCACCTGTTGCCGGGCATCACGCTCCTGGCTCTCATCGCCGGACGCTTTCGCATCACGCACCTTCCGGCGAACAGCCATCAGGCGCTTGACCTGTTCCTGATACACCGATTCCGGGAGACTGGGATCCGAACAACGCCAAAGGCGCCCCTTGATCACAAGGTAGCGCTCGTCTGGCGTTTTAATCGTTTCCTTGGTCAACCTTTATTCAGGCTTGTAAAGCCGCTGAATGCTGGAGAAATCCAGGCCACCATTACCCTGCCCGGCGTGCAGCTGGAAGAGGTTACGGGCCAGAGAGCCCATAGGAATGGAAGCCTGGTTCTTCACGGCGTTGTCGAACGCCAGCCCCAGATCCTTTGTCATCAGATTGACCAGGAAGCCGCCCTCGTAGTTACGTGACGCGGGTACGCCCTCCATCACACCAGGCCAGGGGTTGTAGACGTTCAACGCCCAGTTGCCGCCAGAGCTCTGCTTCATGATTTCCGAGAGAACCGCCGGATCCAGACCGTTCTTCACGCCGAGCGCAAGTGCCTCACTGGTGCCGGACATCAGGATGGCCAGCAGCATGTTGTTGCAGATCTTGGCCACCTGGCCGGACCCATGATCACCGGCATGGAAGATGTTCTTGCCCATGGCGTCAAGAATCGGCTTGGCCTTGTTGAAGGCCTCTTCCGAGCCGCCGCAAATGAAGGTCAAGGTGCCGGCCTTGGCACCGCCAACACCGCCGGAGACGGGCGCATCGAGGAACGGGATATCCTTGGCTCGTGCAACTTCGGCAACGCCCCGGGCTGTTTCCGGAGCGATGGTGGAAGAATCAATCACCAGGGTGCCGGCCGGCAGTTTTGCCAGCAGACCATCGTCACCCAGGTATACCGCTTCTACATGCTGGCCGGCAGGCAGCATGGTGATGACACACTCCGCGCCACTGGCTGCTTCGTGGGCGGTGCCTGCTGTTTTCGCGCCTTCGGACACCAGGGCAGCAACAGCGTCTTTGGACAGGTCGAATACGGTGACCTCGTGGCCGGCTTTTACCAGGTTCCCGGCCATTGGGCCGCCCATGTTACCGAGACCGATAAAGGTAATCTTTGCCATGTCTTTTCTCCTTGTTCTTGTAATAGATCAGCTAAAAAAATCGTCGATCCAGGCGCTGTCCATTTCGGCAAGGGACGCATAGCGCCAGCGGGGCTGCTGGTCCTTGTCGATCAGAAGCGCGCGGATGCCTTCGGCAAACTCGCCCTTGGTCAGGCACTTGGTGGAAAGCACCAGTTCCTTGTCGAGCACCTCTTTCAGGCTGTCGTGTTTGCAGCCGTGCAGGTGCCGCCAGACCAAAGCCAGGGATGTGGGTGACGCACCAGCCAGGGAGCGGGTCGCTTTCGCCACCCAGCCGTCGCCACCAGACAGTTCTTTCAATTGGTTAACGGTCGCTTCCAGGGAGTCAGCATCGGTAACCCGATTGATCTCATCGAAATGAGTGCGAACCGGTGACTCCGGCATGGCGTCGGCGCTCTCACGCTCGTATTGACGCAACACACTACCGACCACTGCATGAGCATCTTCGCCCTGCCAGTTACGCTTGCACAGCTCGGCAACAACATCGGCCTTCAGATCATGCCGGATGAAGCGGTCGGCAAGGCCAGTGAAGATTGCGTCAGCGCCGTTCAGGCGAGCACCGGTCAGCCCCAGGAACAAGCCGGTGCGCCCGGGGGTGCGGTTCAGGAACCAGCCCGCCGCAACATCGGGGTAGAGGCCGATGGTGATCTCGGGCATGGCAAGCTTCGATCCTTCTGTCACCACCCGGTGAGACGCGCCCTCCATAATGCCCATACCGCCACCCATTACGATGCCGTGTCCCCAGCAAACGAGCGGTTTCGGGAAGGTATGGATCAGGTAATCCAGCTCATATTCCTCGGTGAAGAATGCCTCACCCTCACTGGCACCCTGTGGCTCGGTCATGCTGCGATACAGGGCAACGATGTCGCCACCGGCACAGAACGCCTTGTCGCCCTCGGATTCCAGCCAGACGGCCTGGATTACGGGGTCCTCCGCCCAACGCTTCAGTTGCGGAGTCAGCAACCGGATCATTTCCAGAGACAGCGAGTTCAGCGCTTTGGGCGTATTCAGCCGGGCCACGGCGATCAGCGCGCCATCGCCCGTCTTCCATTCTTCGAAGATAATGGGTTGATCACTCATAACAGGTCCTTGAGACAGCCTTCAAAGCCGGCTTCAGCGGTTTTTCCATTCCGGCTTGCGCTTTTCGAGAAACGCGTTTACGCCTTCTTTCTGGTCTTCGGTAGAGAACAGCTCAACAAACAGTTCCCGCTCCATGCGCCAGCCGTCGTCGTGGCTGCGGCCATCGCGGGCGCTCATCACCAGGGTCTTGCAACGAGCCGTTGACGACGGGCTCTGCTGGCACGCCATTTCCGCCAGCTCCAGCGCCTTATCAAGGCTCTGTCCGCTCGGCACCACTTCCTCAACCAGGCCGATTCGCAGTGCCGTATCGGCCTTTACCCTCTCACCGCACAGAATCATCCGCTTGGCCCAGCCCTCACCCACCAGCCAGGGCAGGTTCTGGGTGCCGCCGGCACAGGGCAAAAGGCCAACGCCTGCTTCGGGCAGTGCCATCTGGGCATGCTCTTCGGCAATGCGGATGTCACAGGCCATGGCGCACTCCAGGCCGCCACCCATGGCGTAACCGTTCACCGCCGCGATAGAAACACCGCGGAACCGCTGCAGCGTGGAGAAGGCCTCGCCAAAAAGCTGGCCCATCTCGTTCGCCCGGGCCTTGTCGCCATCGGCGAAGGTTTTCAGATCGGCGCCGGCAGAATAGAACTTCTCGCCCTGCCCGGTCATTACCAGGGCAAAGATGTCCCGGTCTTCGTTCAGTTCCTTGACGATGTTCGTCAGGGCAATGAGGGAATCCTTCGTCCAGGTGTTGGCCGGTGGATTGTTGATGGTCAGTACCGCGATATGTCCGCGTTTTTCGAGCTGAATCAGGTCACTCATTTGCTATTCCTCATACTGAAAATGGGGTCGGATGACGATGTCATCAGACCCCATTTCTATGCTTATTGAATTGCCTCAGCCACGCCGTCATCGAGCAGGCGACGGGCAACAATCAGACGCATGATTTCGTTGGTGCCTTCCAGGATCTGGTGCACACGCAGGTCACGCAGATAGCGCTCAAGCGGGTATTCACGAATGTAGCCATAACCGCCGTGAAGCTGCAGGGCCTCATTGACCACTTCGAAACAGGCATCGGTGGCGAACCGTTTGGCCATGGCACAATGCAGTGTCGCTTCCGGATCGGCGTTATCAAGCTTGAACGCGCCCAGACGAACCATCTGCCTCGCGGCAACCAGGTTGGTGGCCATGTCAGCCAGCTTGAACTGCAGAGCCTGGAAAGCCGCCAGCGGCTTACCGAACTGTTCCCGCTCGTGCATGTAGTTACGGGCACGCAGAAGAGCCGCCTGGGCACCACCAAGGGAACAGGTGGCGATATTCAGACGCCCGCCATCGAGCCCCTTCATGGCGATGGCAAACCCGTCGCCCTCGTCACCAACTCGGTTGCTGGCCGGAATGCGGACATTCTCCAGGCTGATCATCCTGGTAGGCTGACTGTGCCAGCCCATTTTTTCTTCGTTCTTGCCGTAGGAAATGCCGTCGGCATCTGCGGGAATCACGAAGGTGGAAATGCCTTTATAGCCGGAATCCGGCGCTCCGGTTCGGGCCATCAAGACCAGAATATCGGTGGCCCCAGCGCCGGAAATGAATACTTTACTGCCGTTGATTACGTAGCTGTCGCCATCGCGCACGGCCTTGGTGCGAAGACTGGCCGCGTCTGAGCCGGCACCCGGCTCGGTCAGGCAGTAGGAGGCGAGCCATTCGCCGCTGGCGAGTTTAGGCACGATTTCCTGCTTGAGATCATCCGACGCAAAGCTGGCGACCATCCAGGTGGCCATGTTGTGGATGGTGATAAACGCGGCGGTTGAAGGGCACGCAGCAGCGAGCTCTTCCACGATGACCGAGGTGTCCAGCCGGGACAGCCCCATGCCGCCAAGCGCTTCGGGCGTGTACATACCCATGAAGCCCATTTCGCCGGCTTCCTTCATCACATCGACCGGGAAAATATGCTCGCTGTCCCACTTCGCAGCGTGGGGCGCCATGGATTTTTCCGCGAACGCTCGCGCGGCCTCGCGAAACGCCAGCTGATCTTCGGTGAGGTTAAAGTCCATCGTTACGCTCCAGATAGAAAGGGCTTGGCATTGAGCGGGGAAAACAAGGGGCCGGAAACAGGTTCCGGCCCAAATACCCCACCTTCAACGCAATTAACGCAACTGGATAGAGAAGTTGGCTTCCGAGCTGGTCGCTTCACTGGAGAACCAGCGGGAGGTAACCGTTTTGGTTTCGGTGTAGAAGCGAACCGCCTGCTTGCCGTAGGCATGCTGGTCACCGTAGAAGGAACCCTTCCAGCCGGTGAACGAGAAGAACGGCAGGGGCACAGGAATGGGGATGTTCACGCCCACCTGGCCTACGTCGATCTCATGCTGGAAGCGACGCGCGGCACCACCGGAACTGGTAAAGATGGAGACGCCGTTGCCGTACGGGCTGTTATTTACCAGCTCGATGGCATCACCGAGGGTGTCGGTTTCCATGCAGGAGAGCACGGGACCGAAGATTTCCTCGTTGTAGATATCCATCTCGGTGGTAACACCGGAGAACAGAGTCGGGCCAACCCAGTTGCCATCGGGCAGTCCGTCTACGGTGCAGCCGCGACCATCCAGCAGAAGGTTAGCGCCCTGCGCTTCACCGGTCGCGATCAGAGACTCGATACGGTCTTTCGCTTTCGCGGAGATGATCGGGCCATAGCTGGCACCGGAATCGTTCCACGCGCCTGGACGAACTTTCGCCATGGCTTCTTTCAGCTCCGGAATCCACTGCTGGGCTTCGCCCACAAAGACCGCGACCGAAATTGCCATGCAGCGCTGGCCGGCAGCACCAACCGAGGCGCCAACCAGGGCATTGATCACTTGCTGTTTGTCAGCGTCCGGCAGGATCACCATGTGGTTCTTGGCACCGGCGAAACTCTGCACACGTTTCATGTTGCGGGTGCCGGTCTCGTAGATGTAACGGCCAACAGGCACAGAACCTACGAAAGAAACGGCCTTGATAGCGGGATCAGTCAGCAGTACGTCAACCTGCTCCTTGCCACCGTGAACCACCTGCAGAACGCCCTTGGGCGCACCGGCTTCTTCAAACAGCTCGGCAAGGCGCATGGGTGTCAACGGATCCTGCTCGGAAGGCTTGAGGATAAAGGTGTTACCGCAGGCAATCGCCATTGGGAACATCCACAGCGGGATCATGGCCGGGAAGTTGAACGGCGTAATACCGGCGCACACACCCAGCGGCTGGATCCAGGAGTGGGTATCCACTTCACGGGCAACGTTCTCAACCGTCTCGCCCATCATCAGAGAAGCGACGTTTCCAGCGTGCTCAACTACTTCAATACCGCGCCAGACATCCCCTTTGGCGTCTTCGAACGTTTTGCCGGTTTCCTGCGAAAGGATTTCAGCAATCTCGTCATGATGTTTTTTCAGAAGTGCCTGATAGCGGAGCATAACCCGGGCGCGCTCGGAAACCGGCACTTCCTTCCAGGTCTTGAATACTTCACCGGCATACTTGATGGCCTGCTCCATTTCCGCATGAGTCGTGTTCGGAGCCTTGGCGATCACTTCGTTGGTGGCGGGGTTGGTAACTTCAATCCAGTCCTTGGTCTGGCTCTGGATGAATTCACCTGCAATATACAGCGGTACATTTTTCATGTTGATGTCCCTGTTTGTTGTTGTGCGGGAAGCCGGCCGGAACCTGATGGTTCCTTGCCACGTTTACCCAAAGGCTAGCACGGGATTGACCAATGGGTGATTGACTAAATTTCGCCCGTAATGGACTATCTTTCGATAAAGCTCAAACAAACAAGACCAGAAATGACCCAAACCTCACAGTGGCCGGTGCCCAAAGACAGCATTCGCTACGTGGTGCCTGAGCCGATCATTCGACTACTCGCGAGCCATCCACTTACCCGGGATCTCTATCCGCTGGCGTTCGGCCACTACCGGCGCGCCGTCGGCCATCACATGCATCGGGAACACCATCACGACAATCTTTTGATCTACTGCACGGAAGGCCGTGCGTTCCTGAACGTAGGCGGAGAGCCGTACACGGTGGAGGCTGGCGATCTGCTGCTTTTGCCGGCCGGTGCCAACCATCGGTATACCGCCGATCCGGACAATCCCTGGACCATTCACTGGGTGCACTACACCGGACCACTGGCAGCGGATTTTCAACACTACATGGGGTTCGACGGCCCGACCCGGATTCGTCATTTGGGCCGGCAACCCCGGCTTCTGGTTGACTTCAATGGCCTGCTATCGGTGCGACAGACCGGTTTCCGGGCCCGCGGCCTGATCCACGCTGCCAACCGGCTTCGGCAACTGTTGGCTGCGGTTCCGATCAACGCCGACGAAACCGGGCACGAGCGGCAGGCCGAACTGGAAACCATTCACAACTATATGCGGGAGCATCTGGATGAGCGTATCAGCCTGGAGCAACTGGCCGATCTTGCCGGCCTCTCACCGGCTCATTTTGCCACCCGCTATCGGGAACAGACCGGCACCTCCCCGATCCAGCACTTCCTGCACCTGAAGGTGGAACGCGCCTGCCAGATGCTGGATACCAGCAGCCTGAGCTTCGCAGACATAAGCCGACGCCTGGGCTATGACGATGCTTACTATTTTTCGCGGCTTTTCAAAAAGGTAATGGGTCAGTCACCCCGGGACTACCGGCATACCGCACGACACTGAACGGTCAACCCGGGCCAGATTGAAACCTGCCGCCTTCTACGACTTTTGTTGTAGGAGCCAAGGGGTTAGGCTGGGGGCATCGAATGACAAAAAGAGTGAGCCCATGGCCATGTACACCATTGAAATTGACGAAACCTTTGACGTACCCCGACGACGGGTTTTCGCCCTGTTCGCCGACCACTACCGTTTCGGAAAACTGCTGGGAGCACCGGTCAAACGAATCAAGGACAGCGATCAGGCTGATCCCAACGGCATCGGCTCCGTTCGCAAGATTGGCATCGGGCCGGTCGGCCTGGAAGAAACGGTGACCAGCTTCGAGCCGGATTCATTGATCGAATACACCATCACCAGCATGAGCCCGATCCGCAACCATCTGGGAAGAATCCGTTTTGAGGACACACCGGAAGGCCACACCCGGGTGAACTACACCATCACCTTCGAAGACATCGTACCGTTCACCGGGAAGGTCGTCAGCAGCGCTCTTGAACAGGGCATTCGCCGCGGGATCAAACGGGTACCACAGCTGGCCTGAGAGCCGGCAACAACAAATCGTTACTTGAGGAATATCAGAGAATTGACCTGAGGCAAGAGTTGGCTTTTGTCAATTTTGTAATCTCCGCGCAGCTTGCAATATCCGGCCATTCCGGCCGGATCAAACTGTATTTTGCGGGAGACCGAAATGGCAGCCGAACCCATTGTCCTGTTCGATAACGGACACCACAAATGCCTGATGTTCGATTCCCTGGTAACCGGAGAGGGCGTCCAGTCCAACCAGTTCCTGATTGTCGACGGTAAACATGAAGCACTGATCGACCCGGGTGGTGACCTCACCTACACCCCGCTGTCGGTGGCGGCATCACGCTACATGAACATCCGCGACATGGATTACGTGTTCGCCTCTCACCAGGACCCGGACATCATCGGTGCCATCGACCGCTGGATCGTTCATACCCGCGCGAAGATCGTAACTTCGAAACTCTGGGCCCGGTTCCTTCCGCACCTGGTTTCCAGCTACGTGACCAACCAGCTCAGCGGCAGCGTGTACGACCGCATCGTTAGCGTTCCGGATGCCGGCGCCAATGTGAAATTCGGGGAATCCTATCTGCAATGTCTGCCAGCCCACTTCATGCATTCGGTCGGCAACCTGCAGTTCTATGACCCGGTCTCGAAGATTCTGTTCTCGGGCGACCTGGGCGCCTCCATGGGGGGCGAAGACGATCACCTGCCTGTGAAGGACTTCGACAAGCACATACCGAGCATGATCGGCTTCCATCGGCGCTACATTGCCTCCCGGAAGGTTTGCCAACTCTGGGCGAATATGGTCCGCGACATGGATGTTTCGATGATTGTGCCCCAGCACGGCAAACGCTTCGAAGGACCGGTGATGGTCGATCGCTTTCTGAACTGGGTCAGCGATATGGAGTGCGGCATCGACCTGATGACCCAGGAAAACTACCGGCGCCCGGTCGATTACGTTTAACTGCCGGAAGGCGAGCACCGAGACCGGGGCAATTTATTCTCCGGTCCGGCACTCGGCCCCAGCGCTGACAGGAACTGCTGTGCTGAGGGCTGGCCGCCGTCAACTGCCGCCAGCCGGATCAGACACAAGCCTTCAGCCATGCGGCCTTCGTCAAAAAGGCTTTTGCCCAGCCGCCAGCGGGCATCACTGTTTCCCGCTTCCGCAGCTCGGCGATACCAACTGAGTGCTTCGTCTTTATCCAGGACCGTTCCCCTGCCCTCTTCATAGGCCATGGCCACTTCGACCATACTGATGGAATCACCACTGTCGGCTGCCCGCAGGTACCACTGGAAGGCTTTCTCCTGGTTTTGTTCAACGCCCTGCCCCTGGGCATACATGTTGGCCACATTCAGCATGCCCTGGCGGCTGCCCTCCTCTGCCAGCTCCAGATACTGCTCGAAGGCCGATTCATATTGCCCCATCTTGTAGACGACATAAGCGTTGAGAACCCGGATCATGTCCCGTGCCACCTGGTCCTGATCGCCGTTCTCGTTACCCCCGGCACTCGCCAACGAGCATGAAAAGACCAGGCACAGAAACAGCATCCGAACCATTGTCTGCGTTGCGCTTTGTCTTTGCATTCTGTTCCCCGACGCCTGCCAGTTGTCCTCTCACGCTAGCAGTGGCTTGCCTATAGGTCTGTGCATCAAAAGTGCTGTCCTGCTGGCACCTTGGTATTGGCGGATCGTGAAAACCATCCCGGAACAGGGGCCAAATAAGCCTGTCCCAAACCGGCAATGTTGAGTAAAATCCGGCCTTTTCCAGAGAACCAAGAGGCAGCGCAGATGGGCAGAGCCTACCAGAACCGCAAAGAATCCATGGCCAAGACGGCTGCGGCAAAAACCAAGGTCTACAGCAAGTACGGCCGCGAGATTTACATGAGCGCCAAGTCCGGAGGCCCCGATCCCCAGGCCAACCTGTCCCTGCGCGGACTGATCGAGCGGGCCAAGAAAGACCAGGTGCCTTCGCACGTCATTGAAAAGGCCATCGACAAGGCCAAGGGTGGCGCCGGCGAAGACTATGCTGCAGCTCGCTACGAAGGCTACGGACCGGGCAACTGCATGGTGATCGTGGACTGCCTGACCGATAACCCGAACCGCACCTTTGGCGACGTGCGCCTGGCCTTCACCAAGACCAAGTGCAAGATCGGCACGCCCGGAGCCGTGTCTCACATGTTCGACCACAGCGCTATTTTTGCGTTCAAGGGCGAGGATGAAGAAGCCGTACTCGAGGCGCTGATGGAAGCGGATGTCGATGTAACCGACATCGAGAACGAAGATGGCCTGATTACCGTGTTCACACCGAACACCGAATACGCCAAGGCTCGCCAGGCACTCGTGGACGCAATCGAAGACATCGATTTTGAAGTGGATGAAATCCAGTTCCTGCCCAAAACCACCACAATGGTGGAAGGCGACGACATCCCCATGTTCGAGAAATTCCTCGACATGCTGAACGAACTGGACGACGTGCAGAACGTGTTCCACAACGCCGAACTGCCAGAGCAGTAAACAACCCGGCCCGCTGGCCTCGCAGGAAGATAGCACCATGCAACAGAACGCTCCCACAAACCGCAAGGCGCGCGTGGTGGTCCTTAAAACAGGCACCACCTACCCGGACATTCGGGCAAGGTTTGGCGATTTTGACGAGTGGTTCCTGCGCGGGTTGTCAGACGAGCTGGATATCACCGTTGCCAATGCCGAGGCCGGTGAACTGCCGGGGAATCCTGAAGACTGGGACGGCATCGTGGTGACGGGCTCCCCTGCCATGGTGAGCGACCGGGCCGAGTGGAGCGAGAACGCGGGGCGTTGGCTGGTAAAAGCCGTCAGAAGCGAAGTGCCGGTGCTTGGTGTCTGCTATGGCCACCAGTTACTGGCCCACGCGCTGGGCGGGGAAGCTGGTTACCATCCGAATGGCCGGGAAACCGGCACCCACGAGGTTGAACTCCTTCCCGAGGCAGCTTCCGATGTCCTGTTCCGGGAGCTACCGGAAAAATTTCCGGCCCAGCTGACACACCGGCAGTCCGTGCTGCGCCTGCCTGAAGGCGCGGTGTTGCTGGGACGCAACCAGTTCGAGCCTCATCAGGCTTTCAGAATTGGTCCCTGCGCCTGGGGCGTGCAGTTCCATCCAGAGTTCACGGACGCCATTATGAGCGCCTACCTGAAGGTCCAGGCGCCCGACCTGACACGGGAGGGGCTTGATGCGGAGGCCCTGATCGCCGGCGTAAAGCCAGCGCCGGATGCGTCCTCGCTGCTTTCCCGTTTCAGCAGATTTGTTCAGGATCGGATCCGGTAATTCGCGGGCCAACCGTTAGGGTCAGTCGAGGATATAGGCGGTTTTTTCCATTGCCTGCTCTTCTTCATCGATGAAACGGAACTCATTCCAGCCAATGCGCACCATGTCGTTGCTGTTGAGACGCTGGCGGTCAGCAACCCGCAATTCGTTCACAAAAGTGCCATTGGTGCTGTTGCTGTCGGTAATGTAGTAATCCACCGTACCTTCCAGATAGGCATTGGGCACCGCTTCTATCAGGGCGTGCTGGCCGCTCACAGAAATTTCATCAATCTGGATATCGTTGTCCGGGCGCCGACCGATGCGCGTTTCCGGTTGACCGAGTTCAAAGGTGTTAACAACAACGTTATCCACCAGTTGCGAAAGCGAAGCCATGTCAGTTTCCTCAATACTCCAACGTCAGTAATACCACAGACACATTGTCACCCGCCTCGTTTGCCAGGCCGGCATCAATCATTGCCTGAACCGTGCGCTCCATGCCGTCACTTTCCTTATGGATTTCAAGCCACCGGTATTCCGGAACCGAATCAGTTAACCCATCGGAACACAGCAGCAGCACATCTCCTTCATCAAGCGTTTCACGCCGATAACTGGGGGCCGCCTGCTCCACCGTTCCCACGGCCCTGGTCAGGACATTCCGGAACGGCACATTGGGCACGTCGGCCCTGGTAATGCTGCCGTCTTCCAGCATGTTCTGGACCACGGTATCGTCCCGCGTGAGACACAGCGCCTGGCTGCCACGCAGGCTGTAGCAACGGGAATCGCCAATGTGAGCAATATGCGCCTGATTGCCACTCAACCAGGCCACCACCAGTGTCGTGCCCATTTTTTCAAGTCTTGGATCCCCGGAACGGCGGCTCACTATGCGCTCATTGGCCAACCTGAAGGCCCGATCCAGTTTTCCCCGGATATCCGCATCCGTGGTGCCGCTCGAGGCACCGGCGATTTCAGGCTCAAGGGATTCGATGATGGCATCAACCGCAAGGCGACTGGCAACCTCGCCTCCCTGGTGACCGCCCATACCGTCAGCAACCACCAACAACGCCTGGTCACCCGCATCATTGATCCGCCAGTCCACCACATCCTGGTTTGATTCCCGGACGGCCCCGCGATGACTCTGGCCGGCAACGTGATATCGCATCAGGACGACACCTCCTGGCCAGCCTCACGAACGGCCAGACGACGCACGGCCTCGGCCATGGTGGCGGCACTGGCAAAGCGCTTGTCCGGCTCGCGCTGGATAGCCTTGTTGATCAGACGGACCACCCCGTTTGGCAGATCCGCGTTGAACTCGCGGACGCTGCGTGGGCGCTTGTTAAGAATCTGGTAGGTCAGGTTGGCCAGGGTATCGCCCTGATAGGGCGTTTCGCCGCTCACCAGCTTATAAAGCGTTACGCCCAGGCTGTAGATATCGGAGGCACCGGTTACCTTCTGACCCTTCAACTGCTCCGGCGACATATACAATGGGCTGCCCATTACCGCGCCGGTGCGGGTTCGCGAGTCATCGGAGATCTTGGCAATGCCGAAATCGGTGATCTTTATATCGCCATTGTCGGGATTGAAGATGATATTCCCGGGCTTGATGTCGCGGTGGACGATTTTCTGGCTGTGAGCGTAGGCCAGAGCGTCCGCCACGCGGGCAACGATATCCAGAACCCTGGGCAGGGGCAGTAACCGTCCGGTTCTGCCGAATTCACTGAGCGGACGTCCTTTCGCATAGTCCATGGCGATATAGGCGAGGTCTGCCTCCTCGCCAACGTCATACACGGTGACGATAGCCGGGTGGCTCAGGCGGCCAGCGGCTTCTGCCTCCCGGAAGAATCGCTCCTTGAGATCCTGAAGCTGTCCATCATCAAACGCCTGGTAGCTGAGAGTCTTGATGGCAACGGTACGGGCAATCTTCGGATCCTTGCCCAGATAAACCACACCCATGGCCCCTCGGCCAATCTCCCGCTCGATTTCGTACCTTCCGAGGGTCGGGCGACTAACGGCGGGCTCGGGCATCAACAGGGTGCGGGTATTGTCGAAACTCCCTCCCTGCATCAACGAGTTATCCGGCGCGAGCTTTTCCAATGCCGACAGCCTCGCGGCGGTATCCCGAAAACCTTTCTTTCGCTCCTGAATACTGCGGTAGGTGCTGACCGCCTTGTCGTACTGGCGCTTGCGCTCCTGCTGGATGGCGGCGTCGTAGCGCAGCTCGATCTCGCTTTCACAGTCGGGGCAGCGATCCAGCGCTTCGAGGGCCTCGTCTGTATGACCTTGTTGCAGAAATACCTTGGCCAGCTTCAGCCGCGCATCCCGCACATTATCTGTCAGTGCACGGATGTGTTTGCGGGGCTGCAGCCAGAACAGCATCACCACGTAACCGACCACCAGCAACGTGAGCACCACGCCAAACGGCACCCAGGCATTGCGGTAGAACATCAAAGCCGCCTGGATCACCACGAGCGAGCCACCAAGCAAAAGAGTGACCGGCAGGGAAACGGCCGCGCCCATCGCCGGAATTGCAAGCACCAGATACAGTGCCGCAATTGCCAGCCCGGCGGTCACCGCCATGTCGGACCAGAGTGGTTCCGAAAGCCCCCGATCAGCCATAGCCGGCCCGAATGCCTCCTGCGGGAGAATCGTGGCCGGGGTCGCGCCCTCTGGCACGCCGAGAATGCTGAATAGCGCACGGTCAGCCCAGCCAACGAGGGCAAGCTGGTCCCCCATGAGGGCAAACACAACAGCCAGAACGAGAATAACGGCCCGCAGACTGAACAGGCGCGGTATGAAAGAGAGTATGGCGTTCACAGGCAACTTTGTTATAAATGGTTGATCTGACTAGTTTAGAAAGCGTGGCGGAACTTCGATACAACGACCGGGGTGTTTTTTGTAAGTGTTTGTTTACCTGAGAGAGAGGTCACGTATAGTTATGCCGTCGTTTACCTCAGGGATGATGGAAATACACACATGACACTGAAGTTACTGATTCTCCTGCTGTTGCTCACCCTGGCCGGCATCGGCCTTTACCACACCCAAAAGCCACTGCCGCCAGGCATCAGCTATCGTGGAACCGCGGTGCCATTGGAGGAACCCGTCCTGCTGACAGACGTCACCCGTCACTATCAGAACGGCCGTGAGGAGCGAGACCATGAAATCTTCGACGAGGTGTTCCGGCTTGTGGGACAAGCCAACGAGTTCATTCTCATCGACATGTTTCTGTTCAACAGCACCAAGCCGGAGGATGTAGCCCACCGGCCTCTGGCTCAACAGCTCACAGAGGCCCTGCTGGCGAGAAAAGCGGAAAAACCGGAGCTATCCATTACGGTTATCTCCGACCCCCTGAACACCATGTATGGCGGCACGACCTCACCCTGGTTTCAAGCCCTGCGCGATGGTGGCATTCCGGTTGTGGAGACGGCACTCCGGCCGCTACGGGACAGTAATCCCACCTGGTCTTCAATCTGGCGGCTGTGTTGTCAGTGGTTCGGCAACAACCCCGATGGAGGCTGGCTGGACAACGCCCTGGGCACCAGGCCTGTTACCCTTCGAAGCTATCTCGCCCTACTGAACTTCAAGGCCAACCATCGCAAGCTTATGGTCGCGGATGAGGCGGGCTCCCTGAGGGCCATCGTTACCTCGGCCAACCCCCACGACGGCAGCAGCCGGCATAGCAACCTGGGGCTTAGCTTCACGGGGCCGGCGGTCTTTGATCTGCTGAAAAGCGAGCGGGCGGTTCTCGCCATGTCGGGAGCGGACACCACGCCCATTGATGAGCGAATCAGCATGGCTCCCGAAGTCACTGGAGAACCGCAGAAATCCGAAATCCCCCTGGTGGCAGTGCTGACCGAATCGGAAATCCGGGATCAGGCTCTGTCCATGATTCAAGAGGCCTCGGCCGGTGATCAGCTGGACATGGCCATGTTTTACCTCTCACATCGCGATATTGTCACAGCCCTGGTCGACGCCGCCAGACGGGGCGTTGCACTGCGAGTTCTGCTTGATGCCAACAACGAGGCCTTCGGCCACCAGAAGAGTGGCATTCCCAACAGGCAGGTCGCCATGGAACTGGTTCGCGCGGGCGTTCCGGTACGTTGGTGTAATACCCTGGGTGAGCAATGCCACACTAAACTGTTGATGTTGGCCAGAGAAAACGGCGCAACAGAACTGCTCCTGGGTTCGGCCAATTTTACCCGGCGCAATCTCGACGATCTGAATCTCGAGACCGATGTCTGGGTATCGGTGGTGGAGCAGTCACAGGTTGCGAGCGGAGCCCGGCGATTCTTTGACGAGCAATGGCAAAAAGGCCCTGGCGACGATCCGGTGATGAGCCTGCCCTACGAGCGTTGGGCCGACGAATCCAGACTTCGCTATTGGCGCTACCGGATTATGGAGGCGACCGGCCTGTCGACCTTCTGAACAGAACAGGACAAAAGCCATGACAACACCCGTGCATGCGCGCCCTATCGCAGAGCGTATCGACTGGCTGATGGAGCTCAGCCGGGCCCATTCGGCCAGCTTCTGTAGCCCGGAAAACCATCTGGCCAGGCAGCGCTACCTGGCAGAGCACAATACCCAGATCATTGCGATGAAGTGCATGGATGGCCGCATCCACCTGCCCTACGTGACCCAGACGCCTCTTGGTGTCATTCACCCGTTCCGGAACCTTGGCGGGATCTTTGAGCTGGGCTGGCCCTACCTTGGCGACATGCTGGCGGACACGGTCCAGCAAGCCGTAACCCAGGGACGACGGGTGCTGATCATCATTACCTACCACTATTCAAAAGGTTCACGGGAACGGGGCTGCGCCGGCTTTGACTGCGATCGTGAGGCCGCCATGCGCCATGCGTTCCAGATCCGAAGCCAGGTCGAAAAGCTGTTCGGAAACGGCCACCGAACGGTCTATCCCCTGGTATGTGGTTTCGAGAGCGACGAGGATGCACTGGTTCTGCACGGTAGCCAGGAGCGAACGCTGGATCTGTCTACCATTCCTGTAACGCGACTTGCCGATATGGCCTCCGAAATCGCCTCCCTTTGTCCGGATATGCCGGAACCGGTTCAGCGTGATCTGCTGCCCCTGGTTGAGGGCAATATCCGGCACGTGAACGAGATTCGGCGTTTTGACCGGGAACTGAACATAGAGCACCGGGAGTGGGTCATCTGCCTTGGCAGGGGGTTCGATTTCCTGCACGCACCCAACGTAGCCCTGATCATCGGCCCTTACAGCCCGGATCTGTCCCATCCCATCCGCCAGGCCGCCGGGATCATAAAGAGCAACATGGATAATGGACGTGTTCCGGATGATGGTTTCCTGCTGCTCTGCTCCGCGCCCTACCAGGAACCGGGCACCCAGAAGGCCCGGGCAGAACTGAAATCGGCGTTCCTGGCAGAGTTCGGTGCCAACGTTATCCGCCAGGCGTACCCAGACCTCGCCAGCCGAATGGTCGCACGCTCGGCTATACTCCATTGGCCGGAACGAAAGCTGCAGGTTTGTGAATCCTGAACGATTCGTATGTTGAGGGAACGCAACCGACTGTTTTATCGTCCGGTTAGTGCAAGATGACTAACAAACCGCTACACCGGAAGTAGCCAACGAGCAGGAGTGACCCATGTCAGGCATTCGCAAGCACTTGAGGTACGTTTCCTTTTTTATGGCCATGATGATGGCTCTTGGTTCCGTCTGGTCGGCCACCGCTACCGCCGGCATGGTTGGAACCGGCGAAATGATCGGGCAACAACAGGTTCAGCTGGACCGGCAGGAGCTGATCAGCATGCTCGACAGACAGGATGTGCAGGCCAAGTTGGCAGACCTTGGGGTCAGCCAGGACCAGGTCAAGGAACGCATCCAGAACCTCACGCCCGCGGAACTGGCGGATTTTGAACGTCAGCTCGCCGAGGCCCCTGCAGGGCAGGATGTGGTCGGCATCATTGTGTTGTTCCTGCTGGTATTCATTATCACCGATATGCTCTGTGCTACGAATGTCTTCCCGTTCGTGAACTGCATTCGATAGCGGGATCAGTGGCTGTCATTTTTCCCTCTCTAGAAGCGACATCCAGCAGGCTGATCCTGATGTTACTGGTCAGCCTGCTGGCCGGTTGCGCCAGTGCTCCCAAATGGCCAGCGCCCGAAACTCACCAGGCCATGCTGCCCGACAGGGTTGTGCTGGACGACGTACCTTTCTACCCCCAGGAAAGGTATCAGTGCGGGCCTGCGTCGCTGGCAATGATGCTGAACAGCCAGGGCCTTTCATCCAATCCCGATATTCTCAAGGAGCTGGTTTATATTCCGGGCCGGGAAGGCTCCCTTCAGGTCGAAATGATCGCCGGCGCACGCGCCCATGGCATGTTGGTTTACCCGCTGGACGGTAGATTAGAAAGTGTCCTGACCGAGATCGCAGCAGGCAATCCAGTCCTGGTGATGCAAAATCTGAGGTTTGGCTGGTGGCCCCAATGGCACTTTGCGGTTGTGATCGGCTATGACGCCGGTGAGCGCGACCTGATACTCCACACCGATACCCGCAAGCATGAAGCGATCGATCTGGAAGTTTTCGCCAATACCTGGGGGCGGGCCGATAACTGGGCAGTAACCATCCTTCCGCCCGACCGGGTGCCTGCCACGGCAAAACCACTCCGCTTTCTCCAATCGGCCCACGACCTCGAGACAACCGGCCGAACCACAGCCGCTGGCATGGCCTATAAGACAGCCGAGACGACCTGGCCGGACCAACCGACGGCCACTATGGCCAGAGGCAACCTTGCCTGGCAGTTGGGCCACCGAGGCGAAGCACAGGAGCATTTCTTGCGCGCGGTGAAACGTTTTCCGAAATTCGCCGAAGGCTGGAACAACCTCGCTTTCGCGCTGCAGGCGAGCGGCTGCACAAACGTTGCGACCCAGGCGGCGAGATGCGCCGCCGCACTGACACCGGACCGCTTCGGTGAATCAGAATTGCTCAAACAAGAAGGCACCACATCCGCGGAACAGTGTCCTGCACTTCCCGAGTGCCCAAGGGAAGCCCCCTAGGCTGGCTTCCGGAACAGAGCCACATCCTTTCTCGGTATTTCCAGGCGCCAGCCAAACCGGTTGGCGAGCAGCTTGAAGGTGAATTCCCGGTAGAAGACCACATGGGTCGGGTCACGGCGATAATGCCAGTTGTCGAACCGGTCATCGTCGGTCTGGAAGCAGGTCATCACACCCAGCCAACCACCGGGCTTCAGCATCCGGTCGAGTTCCCTGAAAACGCCAGCGGGGGCGTAAAGATGCTCTACCACTTCGGTACAGGTTATGAAATCGTAGGTCTGATCGAGAGCCACTGCTGAGGGATAAAAATAGGGATCGTAGAGACTGACTGCCATGCCTTCCGCCTCAAGCATCTGCGCCAGTGCAGGGCCGGGGCCGCAGCCGAAATCCAGGCCGCTGGCGCCCGATGGCAGGCGCTCAAGCAGAGGTTCTGTCAGTTTCGAGAGAAATGTCCGGTACCCCGGATGAGACGGGTCATTATCATGCAGTTGGTAAATTTCCCGCTCCTGCTCAGGCGATAACCGGCAGGACGCATCCATCACCGTCGCCTCGCAGACATCACATCGAAGGTAACGCTGGGCCTTCACTGAACGGAAATCCGAGAGACTGCCCTGCTCGCACACCGGACAATGACTCACGCCCTCACCTCGGATCAAGTCCCGCGGCCGCCCTCATGCGGGCATCGAGTTCCCGGGCGTCAATCTGATCGGACGCTATGATCTCTGCCCGGCTGTAGGCTTGCGGTTCACCCTGAATAACGGTCAGGGCTCCATCAACCACATTGATCGCCCGCCAGCCGTCCACGGTCTGAACGACAGCCTTGAAGCGCACAAAGGCCGAGTCCATGGCCATCACCAGCAATGCGTTCTCATCGAGTATCAGTTCCGGATGTATGCGCCAGCCAACACTGAAATGCCCCTGTCCCTGATTGGTAATCTGTTGCCAGGGCTCGTCATCAATAGTGGGGGCCGGCGATGCAGTCTTATGATGGTGGTGATGGTGAGCTTCCGGATCGGTCACCGGCAGGGCATCCGATTGGCCGTCCAGCCAGCCCGGTGCCAGATGCCCGAACCGCGTGTGGTGAATCGCCCGCTTGGCGGGTTCCAGTTGTGCGGCCCACTCATCAAAATGAGTCAGTTGCTCCGGGGTGCAAAGATCAGTCTTGTTGGCAACGAGAATATCCGCCGCAGCCACCTGATCCCGGAACTGCACATTGCCGAGCACCTTCGGTTCTTCGAGCCTTCGGGGGTCCACCAGGCAGATTACAGGGCCCATGGCGAGTACATCCTGGTAGTGCTCGCTGGTCAGGGTGTCCAGAATCTGAGAGGGGTGACCGAGCCCGGTCGGCTCAATCAACAGACGATCGGGCTTTGCCTTGTGAATCAGCTGGTTGAGCCCTATCTGCATCGGCAGGCCGGCAACACAGCACATGCATCCGCCGGGTATTTCCTTGATGAAGGCGCCTTCGGTCTTCAGCATGGCGCCATCGATGCCCACCTCGCCGAACTCGTTGACCAGAACCGCCCAGACCTCGTTTTCCGGTTTGCTTTTCAGAAGATCCAGAATGGCGGTGGTTTTACCGACACCCAGAAAACCAAGTATCAGGCTGGTAGGAATAGGTTGAGCCATGGCGCCGGAGGCACTCCTCTAAGAATCAAAATGTTATATTATAACAATTTATCCGCCAGGACGATCCTCTTTCAGGAACAGTCCGACGGCCTTGTCTGATAGCAGGGCATGAGCAAGTGCCGGATAGGGCAGATAGTGAACAAACAGCGTGGCGAGGGTGACTGCATCCATGCCGGCATCCAGGAACATCCAGGCCCCGAAGGCGACGAACAGGGCGCCCAGAAAACCGCCATAGATCCACAGCGCCCGTGAGCGCTCCTCAGGCATCGGCAAACGCTCAAGGGTCCGTGCGATTGAGAAGCTCATGTAGACGGCAATCAGGGCCGCAATGACCAATGAGGCCAGCAACCCGGTAAATCCGATCAGATACCGGAACAGGTAGTTGGTCAGGAAAAACAGGGCAATGCAGGTAACGGCAACAATGGTGATGCGTGTCTTTTCCATGGCGGCTCAGGGTTTGTTGGTTTTAAGGATAGGCGCAAAGAATGGCAGAGACGCCGGGAAAGAACCACCCCTGCTGCGACCGGGGTTCCAGACTGATATGATGCCCGTCATTCTCACTGGCAACCGGACACCCGATGACCACTGGCAATTCCACCCGGCTCAACAAATACATCAGCGAAAGCGGCATGTGCTCCCGCCGGGAGGCCGATCGCTATATCGAGCAAGGCAACGTCTACATCAACGGCAAACGAGCAACCGTGGGCGACCAGGTGCTTCCGGGTGACACGGTCAAGGTGAACGGCCAGGTGATCGAGCCACGGGCTGAAGAAGATCTCGTGTTCATTGCACTGAACAAGCCGGTAGGGATTGTCAGCACCACGGACAGCGCGGAGAAACACAATATCCAGCGCTTTGTGGGTCACAGCGAACGCATCTTCCCGATCGGACGTCTGGACAAGGACTCCCAGGGCCTCATCTTTATGACCAGCAACGGCGACCTGGTCAACAAGATACTGCGGGCGGGCAACAACCACGAAAAGGAATACCTGGTTACCGTCGACAAGCCGGTCACCCGGGAATTCGTGGAGGGTATGGCCAATGGTGTGCCGATCCTCGGAACCATGACGAAAAAGTGCAAGGTGTCGCGGGAGTCACGATTTGTCTTCCGGATCACCCTGGTTCAGGGCCTCAATCGCCAGATCCGTCGCATGTGCGAGTATTTTGGCTACGAGGTTACCAAACTGGAACGGATCCGGATCATGAACGTGAGCCTGAAAGGGCTTGCGGTGGGCCAGTGGCGGGACCTGAGCGAGAAAGAGCTGGCCGGGCTGTTCGATGCCATCCGGGATTCGTCTTCCGAAGCCCCGCCCGGCGCTGGCAAGCCAGCAAAAAAGAAGTCCGGAACGAAGGCCAAACCAAAGCCTGATCGCAAGCCTGGCTCTGCATCCGCACCAGGTAAGCCCGGTGGCGCCAGGCGCCCCGGCCCGAAAGGCAAGCCCGCACCTGGCAAAAAGCCGGCATCGGGCAAACGGCCAAAAGGCGGCAAGCCAAGGCAAAAGAGCGTTAAACGGTAAGCGAGGCTCGCACCTGGCCGCGCCGGGCTACTTTTTCACCCACTTACCGCCCATTTGCACATACTGGCCGGACGGAGTCTTCTCAATCGCCTTCTTGCCTGCAACCGTCTCCACCTGGGTTACCGGAATGTTGTGTTTTTCGGCAATGCGCTTGTACTCATCCCGACGGGCGCTGTTAATGGCTTCCACCACTTCCTTCGCCTGCCCTTCGGCGCGCACCACTTCCAGATAACCCGTCGGTGTTTCTCCAACCAGCCCCTGCTGCTTGACCGAGTCCAGTTTCTGTTTGGCTTCATCCAGCCCCATGGCAAGCACGGAGGCGCTGATACCGAACGCCAGAACCAGCGCAAACATCTGTATCAATCGTTTCATCTTCAACCCCTCAAACTTTCCGGACACAGTCAGAACAAGCCCTGTTCGCTGAACAGATCATCCACTTCCTTATCCACTTTCACGTAGATTTCGTGCTGGATTTTCACGTTCAGGTTGACCGTAATCGGCTCCTTTGGCGCCGCCATCTGCACTGTCGGCGTGCAGGCAGCCATCGCCAGAGGAAGCATCAGTATCATCAGTGTTCTTGCCATGGGCGACCTTTCAGGCCACCAGGGCCGCACGGGTTTTATCATGGTGCTTTCTCCTCACCGGATTCCTGCAGCAATTTCCGGACGCGCCTGGTAACAGCTTCATTGACCCTGCCACTCAACTGCAGACTGGTGAGCAGCGCGGGAATGTCTTCCTCAAGATTGACATTGAGTACCACCGGCTGCCCACCCCTCAGGTCCGGATTCTTACCTTCGAGGCGAAGGCCAAGGCTCAACTTACCCTGTTCATCGTAGTCTATCGTGCTGTTGAGGACTGAATAGTGAAAGTTTTGCAACGCCTGGACCACGATGTCCATGGCCTGGTTGCCACCGAGCATCGCCTGGAGCTTGTCCGCCGGCAACTGCAAACGGCCGCCAGGATCTATTGCGGAAATACTGCCTGCACTCACCTGCACCCCGTCGCCACTGATGCCCAGAGGAACTCGCCCTCGAAGCAACCCGCTTCCAGACAGTCCTTCGGCTGGATACACGGCCATCAGACGGCTGAGGGAGACGTCCTCAACCTCCACAGGGATGCGACCAGACCCACCGCCTAAATCGTACCTGGCAGGAGGCACTCTCAGGGTACCTTCGAGGAACCGGGCCCTGGCCTGCTGAACCTCCAGAGTGCCGGCCAGCAGTTCCGTGACCGGCGCGCTGTAATTCCCTGAAAAAAGAACCGAGGTGACGGGAATGCCGGCATTGATCTCGCCAACGGTCATGTCCCTGAAACGGGTCGTAATCCGGGAATTTTCCAGCGATCCCCGCACCTGGCCGGTGAGCCCTGATACCGCGGTCCGGTTAAATACCCCGCCAACATCCTGCAGTTCAACGCTGCCACTGGCTGCAAGTTCACCACCCTGGCCGGTCGAAACCTCCATCGACAACCGGGCATTGCCAGAATCCACTGTCAGCAGATCCGGCCATCCGACCAGGGTTTCTGCCAGGGCCTGAACGCCCTGTTTACCGTCGATAACAGAGTCGATGGCGACGGATACGCCGCCTTCGGGATTGAGCTGGATATCGAGATCAGCCGTAAAGCCGGACTCGGAAGCCAAGGTGCCCTGCACCCTGAGATCTGCCAGGCGGCCCTTTGCCCTTCCCTGAAAGTTCCACGTTTGCGGCAGTAATTGCGGATGTTCGACGCGCGCGGCATCGACCCTGATGTCGCCATCAATGGAAATGCGCTGCGCCCAGGGGCCATTTGCGCCATAGTCCAGGGTTACCGTTGTATTGCTGAGATCCGTGCGCAGGTTGTTGAGCGTCAGCGGCTGGTCTGCACCGACAAACGTGAGATGTTTGGTCAGAACAAGAGACGAAGGAGCAAAATCGATGGTTGCGACATCACCGTTGGCGGTCACAGAAGGCCGGACATCTGCACGGCTGCCTGTTACTTCCCATCCGCCGGACCGTATATCCGGCAATGCCATACCCACCGAGCTCTGTTCAATGGCAAAGGACCAGCCTGCAACCGCCAGGGGCCAGGCCACCAGAGCCATACCACCGGCCCAAAGAAGCCCGCGGCCGATGCGTTCAGGCTTTACAGACCCTCTACTGGGCAAAACGACGCTCCTGTCGGCTCGGTTTACTCACCACGCCAGGTCACGCTGTAAAGATCGTGCCGGCGGTCCTGAAGGTTTTTAACGGTACCACTGTTGCGGGCAGTGATCAGTACTTCCGGGCGCAGATCCGCAAAGGCAACCGTCTCCACGTTGGGCTCGGTGTCAGCGGCGATGCCATCCCGGGCGAAGGGAAAGTCGCAGGGCGTCAGGATGCAGCTCTGGCCATACTGGATTTCCATGTTCGGTACGTTCGGCAGGTTTCCGACGTTGCCGGACATCACCACGTAGACCTGATTCTCCACAGCTCTGGCCTGGCAACAATAGCGAACCCGCAGGTAGCTCTGCCGCTCATCGGTACAGAAAGGCACAAAGATGATATGCACGCCCTGGTCCACCAGGTGGCGGGTCAATTCCGGGAACTCCGCGTCGTAGCAGATCAGCACACCGATGGTGCCGCAGTCCGTCTCGATGGCGCTGACCCGGTTGCCGCCCTGAACGTTCCACCAGAACGCCTCGTTCGGCGTCGGATGAATCTTGGGCTGGCTGAACACCTGACCATCCCTGAGAAACACGTACGCCATGTTCCGGATGGTGCCGTCTTCCTCACGGACTGGCGTTGAGCCGGCGACAACATTGATGTTGTGGCGCAGAGCCAGATCCCGCATCAGTTCACGATAACGCTCTGCGTAATGGGTGACTGCGGCAAAGGTCTCGGCGGGGCTGCCCTTGCGGGCTTCGATGGAAAGCAGCTGCAGGGTGAACAGCTCGGGGAACACCACAAAGTCGCCCTTGTAGGTGGAAACAACATCGACAAAATAGCGGACAATCTCGCTGAATTCGTCGAACGATCCGACCGGGCGTTGCTGGTACTGAACCGTGCCTATGCGCACGGTATCGCGCATGCGTTGACCGTAGCGCTTCCGACGGCCGTTGTTCTCCGACTGGGGTACTTTCGGGTTACGCCAGACCAGATGAATACCATAGCCCATGGAATCGTGGTCGGCATCGAGATAATGCGGAATAATTCCGTGCACTTCGAAGCCCTGATGAAGCTGGAAGGAGAGCACCGGATCCTTCTGTTCCTTGCTTCGAATGGCCTCCACATATTCCTCGACGCTCGTGAACTTCTTCAGCCGCTGGCGCAGGCTCGGCAAACGGCCGGCAAACACCACTCCCTGCAGGTTCAGGGCCTGGCATAACTGCTTGCGCTCGTTGTAGAGCCGCTCCCCAATGCGGTAACCCCGGCATTCCGGATCAACACAGACTTCCATCCCGTACAACCAGTCCCCCTCCGGGTCATGCCGCGAGGCATAACCGTTACCGGTGATGGAGATCCAGTCGTGGGCAGCGAGTGCGATCTCTTCCGCGATCCGGAACGTGGCGCAGTAGCCGACCACGGTGTCTCCGAGCATGGCAACAAACTGGCCGTCGGGAAAGGTATTGATCTGCCCGGTCAACGGCCCCTTGGTATAGCCGTACATGCCCGTGCCTTCATAAACCCGGCGACTGAGCTGGATGATGCCTGGGATATCTGCAAGCGTGGCATTGCGGACGTACAGACGCTGATCAGGATCGGAAAACGGGGGGCACATAGACACCTCAGGAAAGGCGTTGATTTCCCCTCATCTTTGGTGGGACGACAGGGATTCGTCAAGACAAATCGGCTATCCGGCGTTGCGCAGGGAGAAGCGATCGACCACTGAATACACGGAACCGGCCGGGCCAGGTTTGCTTTCAAAAAGCACAAATTCAGTCACCTGGAACTGGCCGAATCCATGGTCACCATATTCAACCAACAACGGTTCAACAGAACCCGGATGGCGTTTGAAACGGGCCAGCGTAATGTGCGGGCGAAATACCCGACGTTCAGCCACAAAGCCCAGATTCTCCAGTCGCCGCCCGAGAGTCTGGTGCAGCGCAGCCACCGGTGCCGCCGGCTGAACACCGGCCCATAGATTCTTCGGACTTTCGGGCTGGCCGAAACAACCAACGCCGGCAACCTCAAGCGGGAAGGATTCCGAATCTATCTCACGGGCTGAAATGGCTACGGCTTCGAGACCTTCCGCGCTCACCTTCCCCAGAAACAGGAGGGTGATGTGCAATTGCTCAGCACTCTGCCATCTGGCGCCTGTCACCGGTGATCTGACCTTCAACAACCGGGCCTTGATTTCAGCCGGAAGCTCCAGCCCGAAAAAAAGCCGTGGCAACGCCCTATTCCTCGTAGATCATCTTGCGCACCATGCCGCCATCGGCCACAAAATTCTGGCCAGTGATAAACGAGGCCTCCGGCGAAATGAGGTAGGCCACCAAGGAGGCAATATCCCCAGGTTGCCCTACCCTGCCCGCCGGGTGCTGCAGGTGGTCGTTTTCGGAAAGCGGTTCAACCGGCTCTGCGCCGCCCTGCCAGGCCCGGGTATCGATCCAGCCGGGACTGATGCAGTTAACGCGGACATAGGGCCCCAGGCTCACAGCAAGGGCATGAGTGAGTGCCACAATGCCACCCTTGGTAGCGGCGTATGCCTCGGTGTCCGGCTCGGACTGAAGCGCCCTTGTGGAGGCCATGTTAACGATAGCGCCTTTCGTTTTTCGAAGGTGCGGCACCGCATGCTTGGTGACCAGGAACGGCCCGGTCAGGTTCACGTCCAGGCGGCGCTGCCACTGATCCAGGCTCAGCTCCTCAATCGGCCCCGTCTCGGGGTTGGCGATTCCGGCATTATTGATAACGGCGTCCAGACGGCCGCCCCAGCGAAGGGCTTCGGCAACGATGCGCTCCACATCGGTTTCCGAAGCCACATCGCCGGGCAGAAAGTGCAGTTCATGATCTGCACCGGCGGCCAACCGCTCACCGACGGCACTGTCGGTGTCACAGAACGCCACCTTCCAGCCAGCAGCGGCCAGGTGAAGCACAATGCCCCGGCCAATGCCTTTAGCGCCGCCGGTTACCAATGCGACGCGATCGGTTTGACTCAAAACAACCTCCGTTACGACCGCCCCTACCGGTTACTCAACCTTGGGAGTGGGCCGGACAAGAATTTCATTTACATCGACATGTGCCGGCTGAGCCACGGCATACATGACCGCATTGGCAATGTCCTCCGGCTTCAATGCATGGCCAGGACGTTCATCAAAGAAGGGCGTGTCCACCATGCCCGGTTCGATCAGGGTAACGCGGATACCAGAGCCTCGAAGCTCCTCACGAACACCATAGCCAATGGCGGTTACCGCCCACTTGGTCGCACTGTACATGGAACCGGGAATGGTGGCACGGCCTGCCGCAGAGCCGGTTAACAGCAAGTGGCCCTTGCTCTCTTTGAGCGCCGGCATGCAATGCTGGAGGGTCAGGCCCACACCGTAGATATTGGTGAGGATCATATCCTTCCAGACGTCCGGGTCAGCACCGCTGAATCCACCCGGCTCACCACCGCGGCCGGCGTTGGCAAACACCGCATCAATGCGGCCAAAGGTTTTCAGGGCCTGGTCGACCATGTTTTTCTGGTCATCACCGCTCTGGACGTCGCACTGGACCGTCAACACCTTTTCCTCGCCACCCAGCTCCTGCTGCAGGCCTTTGAGTTTGTCTTCAGAGCGCGCGGCCAGAACCAGCCGATAGCCCTGTTTCGCGGCCGCTCGCGCTGTTTCCGCGCCGATGCCTGACGACGCGCCGGTAATCAGCATTACAGGTTGATCTGTCATAAGCTTTTTCTCCTGTTGCTTGGGAAGTGTGGGTAGGGCTACGCCCGGTGACCCCAGACCGATCAGTCAGTAGATCTGCAGCAGGATGAGAGCGACGATGGCCAGGGCCAACAGAAACCAGCGGGCGTAGTGGTCGGGGCGGTCCTCTTGATCGCTGGCAGCCCGGCTGGGACTGCTGCCTGACGTCTGCTCATACTCGGACACCAGTTGCCGCGCCCGGTAGAGATCCTCATCATCGACATGCACGTTGCTGAAGCCCGCGGCACCAATATCACCCATGGCACCCTGAAGGTAATGGCCTCCGACATGGGCCTCAATACCGTTGGCTTCCAACAGACCAGCCACAATGTGGGCTTCGGTTATGTCTCTGGCCCGATAGGCTATTTGCAACACGCGACTCCTTCTGTGACCGTTCCGGGCAGAACCGGGACAAATCTGCGAGTATCATTTGAAGGATAGTTCGACCTGCCCGGTGGGGCCAATAACATACGGATCGACCATGCTCTGGATTATTCTCGCCATCATCGTGTTCATCGTTGCCGCAACCCTGCTTCTGTTCCGGCTTGAGGATCTGTCTCATCTGGACCGGGATGATTACCCGATCAAAGACGCAACACCCAGCGAAGCCAACCGGGAGGTGCTGGGACGCATCCGCGAGCTTGGGCAATCTTCAAAAGGCCTGCGCGGCAAGGCGCGGCTGATGGCGCTCCGAAAACACATGGACGGGCTGAGTGAAGGCATTGAACTAGCCTCGGAGCTGCGCCATTGCGAGTCACCCCGTGGCGAATGGGTTCTCGCCCCGGGATGTGATACCCGCCGCCGCATCCTGTACATTCATGGTGGCGCCTGGGCCGCTGGCAGCCCCAGAAGCCATCGGGCCATTACCGACCGTTTATCGCAGATAACCAGAGCCGCAGTGTTCGCACTGGACTACCGTTTAATGCCGGAGAACCGGTTTATGGACGGTGTAAGGGATTGCCGCGAAGCCTATACATGGCTCCTGAAACACGGCCCTGATGGCGCCGAACCGGCTGATTTCATGGTGGTCGCCGGGGATTCTGCCGGCGGTAGCCATACTCTCGGGCTGATTGCGTGGATTCGTGACAATGGCCTGCGCCAGGCGGATGCCGCCATCGCGTTCTCACCATCCACCGATCTGACCCTGACCGCGCCGAGCAACCGCAACAACATCGGTACCGATCCACTGCTCGGGCCTGTGTTTGGTGGCCTGTCGAAAATCCCACTGCCGGTTATCTGGTGGGCCACACTGGCGGCATTCCGGGTCTCCCCAACCAGCCCTGTCGCCTCACCATTACGCGGGAATCTGAAGGACCTGCCCCCAACGCTCATACAGGCCAGCGACACCGAGATGCTGCTGGACAACGCCCGGCGTTACGCCGCGCGGGCAGAAGCGGCAGGTTCTCCGGTTACCCTTCATACCTGGCCGGGAATGGTGCACGTATGGCAGATCTTTGTGCCCTTACTCCCGGAAGCGGAGGAGGCCTTCGATGACATCAGGGCTTTCCTAGAGCAGCTGGAGTCCCGGGGTAGCGAACAGGCTTCGGCCTAAACCTGGACCTTGCCCCGCAGGGCCTTGGTTTTACCTTTTTTGGTCTTCTTGTCCACACGCTTGCGCTGTGAGGACCGGGTCGGTTTGGTGGGACGTCGGGCCTTGCGGGGTTTGACGGCCTCCTGGATCAGCTCTTTCAGCCGCTCCAGCGCATCCTCCTTGTTTAACTCCAGGGTTCGGAAAGATTGCGCCTTGATGATCAGCACACCCTCTTTACTGATTCGCTGATCATTGAGCGACATCAGTCGCTCCTTGTAGAACGGTGGCAGAGAGGAGTTGGGAATATCGAAGCGCAGGTGCACCGCGGAGGCGACTTTATTCACGTTCTGGCCGCCGGCACCCTGGGCCCGGATCTGGGTGATTTCGATTTCCCAGTCAGCAAGTTCAACAGCGTTGGATAGTTTCAGCATCTGCTAAGGTTAACAGAATCCAGAACCGTGGGCTTTCAGCACCGGGATTTGTGTGAGGAACAACCAGTTATCATGTGCGGACGATTCACCTTCTATACCCCACCGGACACCCTGATCCTCGAGTTTTTTCCCGAGGGCATGGAGGTGGACGGGCATTTTGACCCCGGCTACAACATCCCTCCCGGCACAGGTATTCCAATGATCCGGATGAGCATGAACGGCAGCCTGATCATGGCTCACTCCCACTGGGGCTTCCGGCCGGCCTGGGCGGATCAGAAAGCGCCGGCTCCGATCAATGCCCGCGCAGAAACAGCAGCCACATCAAAATACTTCCGGGACGCCTTTGCCCATCACCGTTGCCTGATACCGGCCAATGGCTGGTACGAATGGCAACAAACGGAACATGGGAAAGAACCTCACTACATAACGCCAGCGAATTCCGGGAAGTATCCGGCGATTTTCTTCGCCGGCCTCTGGACCCCGAGAGAAGGCGACGAGACCACCGCCTGCGCCATCATCACCGAACCGGCCAGCGAACACCTGAAGCATATCCATGAACGTCAGCCCGTGGTGCTTGATCCGGCCTGCCTGAGGGACTGGCTGAATCCGGAAATCACCGACCGGACACAATTGCGAGCAGTGACCCATCGCCTGGATCCTGAACAGCTGAAAGCCATTCCCGTTTCGCCGGAGGTGAATAATCCGAGGCATAACTCGCCGGACCTGATCCGGGAGGCCTGAGGCCTGTAGTAATCCTCTAATACCCGCTTCTTCACCGACGCTGATACTGTTTCCAGACTTGGCAAGACAATCACAAGGAGACAGCCATGAGCGGGAAGAAGATTCTGATGATTACGGGTGACTTCACCGAAGATTACGAAACCATGGTGCCGTTCCAGGCACTGCAGGCCGTCGGGCACACGGTTCACGCTGTCTGCCCCGACAAGAAAGCCGGCGACACGGTTGCCACCGCTATCCATGATTTCGAGGGTGACCAGACCTACACCGAAAAACCGGGGCACCGGTTCGCCCTGAACGCGGATTTTGACGGGCTGGACCCCGCGAACTACGACGCATTGGTGGTGCCCGGCGGTCGCGCTCCTGAGTACCTGCGGCTTAACAAGGATGTACAGAATCTGGTTCGCCATTTTTTCGAGACTGACAAGCCAGTGGCAGCGATTTGCCATGGTGCCCAGTTGTTGGCCGCAGCCGGGGTTCTGGAGGGGCGCAAATGCTCGGCCTATCCTGCCTGCCAGCCGGAGGTGGAACTGGCCGGCGGCACGTTCGCCGGTATCGAGGTTGATCAGGCGGTTACCGATGCTAATCTGGTAACAGCGCCTGCATGGCCCGCTCATCCGGCCTGGCTGGCGCAGTTTTTCAAGCTGCTGGATCAGTAATGCAAACGGGGCCGGCCCACCGGCCCCGCCACGCTCTCAGGGAGGCCCGCATGTGCAAGCTCTTTATCAACGCCGATCCGGAGCTTTGGGTCAGCCGGACCCACTCCCTGCGAATCGATGGCATGGTGACCAGTGTGCGAATGGAAAACGCCTTCTGGCAGGCACTGGCCGAGCTGGCCGAACGGGATGGCATGAACCTGCCCCAGATGATCACACGGCTTTACCACGAATCCATTGATGCCGGCCACGACCTCGGTAACTTCACGTCCTTCCTTCGGGTGTGTGCGCTCCGCTATCTGGAGCTCCAGCTGAGCGGCGACGTTCCCCGGGATACCCGGGTTCCGATTGCCTCGCTGGATGCAGACCGCATTCTTGCCAGCAAATCCGGTGAGCCGGCAACACCGGAGGTGGTAACCAAGGCCAGGCACTGATAAGAGGAGGTCAGTCAGCGCTGGCGTCCCTGACCCGCCTGTTTTGCCTTGATATCCCGGGTGTCTGCGGTTTCCACAACCTCCTGAAGATTCCGCCTCGGAGCCGCCGGCAAATCTGTCGCCGGGTAACCCAACCTGAGCAGAATCTGCGGGAAACCCGAACGCCCAAGGAGGTGCTGAAGTTTCGGGCGAAGCACGGCGACCTGAATGGGCTGGTTCAGATAGGAAGCCTGCAGCCCCTGCCCCAGGGACCGGAGCAAAACCCGCTCCAGCGCCTGCCCGGCCTTCAGCCAGTCTTCTACGCCATCCCCGGCCGTTCCCAACGCAGCAATCACGGGTGATTCATCCGCCAGTTGACGGTCCTTGGCGCCAACGCCGTTGCCCATATCAAATGTGCGCACCACCAATTGGGCCACGGGCGCAACCATGCCGGGAACCGTCAAACCGTCTCCCTTGCGGCGGGGATGCATCCAGGCAGCCAACTCCCGTCGCCAACTCGGGTTGGACCATTGGGCAGCGTCGCCCTCCGCCACCAGCTCGGCCACCTGATGACGCGCATGCTCCGATTCCAGAACCTGGAACCATGCTCCTTCGGTCTCCGCCGACTCTTCAAGGATGCCCAGCACCTCGGAAGGCACCTGCTTTGACTCAAACCGCTTGCGATAGGTGCGTCGCCTGGCAATCGCCCGGAACAGTTCCGTTTGACGGCCCTCCTCCCCGGATACCGGTGTGAACGAGACGGTCGCCAGCAGATCCTCGTCGCCCGGGTCCGGCAAAAGCTGGCATTCGGTATTGAATCCTGCATGAGCGGCGGCAATCCGAAGATTAAACAGGGCACACCCGCAACTGATGGTCAGTTCCCGGTCGTCGGGGTCGTTGACCGGTAAGGCCCGTAGCCGGTCTGCAAACAGGGAAATCCCGGTTTCGCCGAGTTCAAATCGCCAGGGCTGGGTGTTGTGGCTTGATGGCGCCAATGTTGCGCTCTCGAGGATGGCCGCCAGGGTGTCTCGCGGTATGGGGGTGTTGCGTGTTCCTTCGCTCATTGCAGCTCTCCCGAATGGTCTCGTGACAGACTATTCCTGCGTGAAAGGAAAAGATAGCCGGTGATGCCCGGCGACTTAGTGGAGCCGCATCAACAAAATCTCACGCTCCGTAACCTGACATTCCCGGGCGCGACAATTAAAGTGAAGACAGTGAAAACTTGCACAGGGTCTGAGATGCGTTATTCCTTCAGAAACATCTTATTTCTGGCATTCGTGGCGCTTGCGCTCGGCGGTTGCGCCAGTAGCGGAAAGCTGCAGCCGGGTTCTACGCCTGGACTACAGACCGTTCCTGTCGAGGCATCCAGTTCGGAAAAGGCCCAAAAACTCTGGCAGGTGTTCGAGCGTTACCGGGGCACCCCCTATGAATACGGTGGCACCTCCGGCAATGGCTTCGATTGCTCAGGATTCATTCTTACCGCCTACCAGGAAGGTCTGGGCAAACAATTGCCCAGGACAACGACCCAAATGCTTGCCAGTGGTGACGTGGTTCATCCCGGCGAGATTCGACCGGGCGATGTGGTGTTCTTCCGGATTGGCGGAAAGGAACAACACGCCGGTATCTATATGGGCGGGGACCGCTTTATCCACGCATCAACATCGGCCGGCGTAATCCAGTCCTCGATCAGCGGCTACTACTGGAAAGGCCGCCTGACCGAAGCGAGACGCTTTGACTGAGCCAAGCTGAATAGCCCGCTTCAACGCTTTTTCCGGCGCACATAGAGTACTTTAGTACTTTGAGGACGCGCGCGACGAGCTCACCGGATTCATCAACAATATCCACGTCCCACTCTGGCAGCATTTTGTCTCCGTTTGCCGTTGCGGCGCGGATCTCTTCAACACGCTCATCGGTCAATTCAAAGCGTGCCATCACCTTGCCCTTGCCGGGACGGATAAAATCAATACTCGCCGATTTATCCCACACGATGTATTCATTGCCCAGCCGTCGCATCAGCAGCAGCATGTACATGGGATCAACCATGCTGTAGAGCGAACCGCCAAAGTGCGTGCCCACGTAATTGGTGTTGTACCAGTGCTGGCCCATCTCCACCCGGGCCGAGCTGAAATCCTCAGCAATGTGGGTCACCCGGATTCCAGCACCGATATAGGGAGCAAACGTGGAAAGAACACGGCGCATGGCCCCGGCACTGGCAAGCCAGCGACGTAGAGTGGCGTTCATCAAACATCCTCGATGGTATAAATGACTGCAAATTCAGTAGCACGCTATCTTCCAACCCGACGCGCGCCGATGCAAGAAATTCATACGATCGTTTGAATATTAAAGACCACTGAACGTGAGATGCAGGGCGATAGCGGCCATCATGATTCCAATGACACCATCAATAATCCGCCAGGCCAGCGGCCGGGAGAGAATGGACGCCAGCGCCGAGCCGCCCCAGGCAAGCAGGCCGAACCAGAGAATCGAGGCACTGCTCGCACCGGCCACAAAGGTGGTCGCGTCCTCTTGCTGGGCTCCGATGGCAGGAATCAACAGCAGCGTATCCAGATAAACCTGAGGGTTGAGCAGAGTGACTGCCAGGGTCGTGAACACCACGGCTTTGAGGCTTCGTTTGGTTACCTCACCCGCTTCAAGAACCGCTCTGCCGCGGCTGGCGCGAACGAAGGACTGAATCGCAAGCCAGCCAAGGAAGGCCACACCCAGCCACCGGAGAATCTCCAGGGCCTCTGGCATGGCCATCAGGGCAGCACTGATGCCGAACATGCCCAGGGTAAACAGGGTGATATCGGCCACTATGCACAACCCGGCTGACCACCAATGATGTTCCCGGCGTATTGCCTGGCTCAGCAGGTAGGCGTTCTGCGCACCAATCGCCACGATAATGCCGCCACACACAATCAGACCGGTCAGGTAACTCTCAAGCACGTGAATCTCTCCTTAATGAATGGCGCAAGGTTACCGCTTCCCAGCTATACTTGAAATTCATACTCATAATGCTGCATCAGTTTTACTTATGATTGACTACAAATTGCTTGAAGCCCTGGCGACGGTCATTGAGTGCGGAGGATTCGAACGTGCCGGCCTGGCGCTCGGGCTGAGCCAGTCGGCCATTTCGCAGCGAATTCGCACCCTTGAAATCCGGCTCGGACAGCCGGTTCTGGTGCGAAGCCCGGCACTCAAGGCCACACCGGCCGGACAGCGTCTGCTCAACCACGTTCAGCAGGTGCAATTGCTGGAGCGCGACCTGACCAAGTCCATCCCGGCACTCTCGGAACCCACAGCGAGACTGCGCATCGCGCTGAATGCCGACAGCCTCGCCACCTGGTGGGCGGCCGCGGTAGGCAACTTCTGCGCGGAGGAGACCCTGCTGCTGGATCTTGTGGTCGAGGACCAGGACATTGGCCTTCGCAGGATGCGCGAAGGGGATGTGGCTGCCTGCCTGTGCAGTAGCCCCCAGCCTGTTGCCGGTGCCCGCTGCGTGCCCATTGGCACCATGACCTACATGCCACTGGCAACTCCGGACTATGTGCACCGATACTTCGGGAAAGGCCTGAGCGAAACCAGCCTGAAGAATGCCCCGGCCATTGTTTTCGGGCCGAATGACCAGCTGCAACACCGGTTCCTGGCCCAGTGCGGGTATCACGGCACCTTCCCTCACCACCTTTGCCCATCCTCGGAAGGTTTTGTGAAACTGGCGCTGGCCGGCATGGGGTATGGCATGATTCCGGAAATGCAGGCCCGCCCGGAAATATCTGCCGAGCGCCTGGTGAGCATCGCGCCTGAACAAACCCTGGAAGTGCAGCTATACTGGCACTTCTGGCGCCATGGCGGCGGCGTGATGGACCGCCTGACCAACGCCTTGCGGTCTGCGGCCACGTTGAATCCAAACATGTAAACAGGGGGAGCAACGATCAGAATGAAGCACCTTGTGGCGGTTTACGGCACGTTGAAACGTGGCCGGAACAACAGCCATATTCTGCGAGGCGCCCGTTTTGTCGGGACAGACTGGATGCCCGAACTGAGCCTGTATCACCTGGGCCCCTACCCGGGTGCCATAGAGGAACCTTCCCCGGGCGTCCGCGTGGAAGTCTATGCGGTTACCGATACGATGCTGAAAACACTGGACGAACTGGAAGACTTCTTTCCTGAACGCCCGCAAAGCAGCCTGTATATCCGCCAGACCATGGACACTCGCCACGGGTCTGCCTGGGTGTACATTTACAATCGGCCGGTTAAAACGATCCAGCGGCTGCGCTCCGGGAGCTGGTAGACCATAGCCCACACACCTTCACCATAAGGACAACAGATTGGACCTGACAACGCCTGCCCTGCTCTTCCCGGCGATTTCACTGCTGTTGCTGGCCTTCACCAACCGGTTTCTGGTGTTGGCGCAGCTGATCCGCCAACTCAAGCAGATGGACACCGAGGAAGACCACGCCCTGATTGCCCGACAGATCGGCATGCTGCGCAAACGGATTGTGCTGACCAAACGCATGCAGGCGTTCGGCGTACTCAGTTTCTTCCTGTGTACGGTTTCCATGTTCCTGCTTTTCCTGGGTGCCGATCTGCCAGGGGTGATCGCGTTTGGCGCCAGCCTGGTACTGCTGTCTTTCTCGCTGCTGTACTCGCTGTACGAAATCCAGATCTCAACCAATGCCATCAATGTCGAGCTGGCCAGCTTTGAGGCCCGCAAGAGTGCCGGCCGGGAAGATGTCGACTATTCGTGAGGCCTGTTTGCGCCGGAATTCACGACCCGGACACCAAACCAGCGCGGAAACCGGAGCAGACAAAACAGGGCAATCATGTCGTAAAGGGCGTGCCAGACCATGACCAGAGCAAGGCTTTCGGATAACAGGTAGGCCGCCCCCAGAACCATGCCAAGGCCGGTAGCCACCAGAAAATAGGTAAATGAAACGTAGTGCACCAGCCCGAACAACACCGATGCCGCAAGCACGGCCGTTACAGGGTCCGTCTTTGTGATCAGCCAGCCCTGGATTGCGCCCCGGAATAACAGTTCCTCACCGACTCCGGCCAGGAGGGATAGCAGAATGAGTACAGCCGGGGAGTAGCTGGAGGCAAAGTCATACAAACCTTGCATCTGCCGCTCAAGGTTTTCCGGGAACAAGCCGGGCACCCGCGTAAGCAACAGCAAAACGGCGTAGGTAAGAGCGGCTCCAACCGCCCCCAGGAAGATGCTGGGCCACAGGCCTGGCCCAACATGCAGCACCGGAATTCCGAATAGCAGTATCGCCACTAATCCGATAACGCCAATGGCGCCCTGGAATAACAGAGCGGCATTGGAGGACATACCCGAGTTTCGTCGTTTACCCAACGCCATTTACTGGTCGAACAAGGGCTTCACTGGAAACAGCGCATCGTATTTTGGCGCCTGCTTCTGGGCTTTGGCCTGGAACGATTTCATCATGTCCGTCGGGCGGAACATGCCGGCCTGCCAGGTGGCCATATACTTGAGGCTGTCTTCCACACTGTGGTCGCGACTGTAATTGAGCATTTCCTTGCAGCCAGTGACGGCCAGAGGAGAGTTCGCCGCAATCTGGCCGGCAATGGCCATAACGCCTGCCAGCATGGATTCCTGGTCGGCGTAAACGGCGTTCACGAAGCCCAGATTCTGCGCTTCAGTGGCGGAGAATTTTCGGCCGGTGTAGGCCAATTCACGAACCACGCCCTCGGGCATCAGTTTGGGCAGGCGCTGGAGCGTGCCGACGTCGGCGGTCATGCCCAGCTCGGTTTCCTTGATGGTGAAGTAGGCATCTTCCGTGCAATAACGGCTATCGGCGGCACACACCAGATCCAGCGCGCCACCGATACAGCCACCGTGGATGGCTGCCAGCACGGGAAGCCGGATTTTTTCCAGAGAGGTGAGAGTATCCTGCAACTGCAGCACAACCCTGCGAAGGTTTTCCGCCATGCGCCCGGGGTCACCGTTCATGGGCACGGCTTTGGGATCACTGAATACACCCAGATCCATGCCCGCAGAGAAGTGTTTGCCGGTGGAGGAAATGACGATAACGCGGGCATCGGTGTTGGCCTCAATATCCTGCATGCACCGGGGCAACTCGAGCCAGAACGCCTTGTTCATGGTGTTCAGGGCCTCCGGACGACTGAACTGAACGTGGGCGATGTGGTCTTTAACCTCAATCGAAAAACTCTCGTAACTGGACAACTCAGACAAGACAGCACTCCTTATATAAATGTCGCTAACCGGCTCATTAGCGGTCGCCCCGGCTAATGTATCGTCAATTCTGCTACCTTCGTATTATGGCGAACAGAGACACGACACGTTAACCCGAAAAGGCCTGGTATGGAATTCACCTTCCTCGGCACGTCAGCCGGAACGCCGACAAAATCGCGCAACGTAACCGGTCTGGCGCTGAGCCACGGCGGACCAAAACACTGGTACCTGATTGACTGCGGTGAAGGCACCCAGCACCAGTTGCTGAGAACCCATCATTCCGTGATGCAATTGCAGGCCATATTTATCACCCACATCCATGGCGACCATACGTTCGGGCTGCCGGGACTGCTGACCAGCGCCTCCATGCTCGGCCGCACCGCTCCTTTGTACCTTGTTGCGCCAAGACCGGTAAAAACCTTCATAGAGGCCGCCATCGTTAATAGTGACTCCAGCCTGAGTTTTGAATTGAGATTTGTCGATTCCGAAGCAGAGAACTTCCACTGGGAAGACGACTCCCTGTCGGTAACTGCAGTCCCCCTGTCCCATCGTGTCTCCTGCAGGGCCTTTGTGTTCACGGAAAAGAATCTGGAACGCCAGCTGGTCCGGGACAGGCTCGAAGCGGATGGTATTGAGGCCGGTCCCGCCTGGGGCCGCCTGCAACAGGGCGACGACGTGGTACTGGAAGATGGGCGCCTCGCCCGTTGTGATGATTACACCCGAATTGCCAGAAAACCTCGCAAGGTTATCGTAGCCGGCGACAACGACCAGCCCGACCTGCTTCTGGCAGCGTGCACGGGTGTTCAGGTGGTCATCCACGAAGCGACCTACACCCAGGAAGTCTCTGACCGGGTCGGACCCTGGCCGCAACACAGCTCCGCTGCCCAGGTAGCCCGCTTCGCCGAGGCCGCAGGCGTTCCCAATCTCGTCCTTACCCACTTCAGTTCCCGTTACCAGTTCAACCCGGATGCCTATCCGCACATCGGTGAAATCGAATCCGAAGCCAAAAGTATTTATCGGGGAAACCTTTATCTGGCAAAGGATTTTGCCTGTTATGAGCTCAACAGGGATCTGATGCTGAAGCCCATCGAGCGTCTATAATACAGGCGTGGATTAAACGAGCCGCCCAGGCTTATATGTGTCGCTTTTATAGATTCACTTTGCGTTTGCTGAAGTTCAAATTAAACTGAACCCACAATAAATTGAACAACGATTCATTTTTCACTGCTCAGGAAGGCGGTCAATGACCCGGCTCAACGCAAAACACTCCAGACTCAGCAAGGATGCGGTTGTCGTCGCGCCCGGCCTCATTCCCTGTGGCTGTGTCATTGACAGCGTGGCTCTGGGTAAAGAAGGGCTGCGCCTCACCCTGAAGCACTTTTCGTCGCCCGCGGTACTCGACCAGCTGTCATCGTCTGCCGCTGCACAGACCGATCTTCATGTTTTCCTCGATAATGACCATGAAAAACAGCATATCCATTACAGAGGCACGGTTCAGGTTGGCCGCAGTAGCGGCATTTCGCTGGACATAGCGGGGAACACCGAGGAACTCAGCAACGACATTGAGCGTTTGTTACAGCACACTGGAACGAATCGGCCCGAAGCCGCGACTCCGGATCCTTCACTGAAACAGCTCTACCACCAGCATTGCCGTCGGCTTCTGGAACAGTTGCTTCCGGAATTTATGGAAGGCACCTTCGAGGGCATTGAAGCCGACCTGGAAGAGGCTGCAGAGCTGCGTGAGATTACCCGGCTCAAGGACATGCGCTTCATTTTCCAGAGTCGCCAGCAACGAATGCTCCAGGATTTCCAGGCCCAGTTCCAGGCCAATCAGGCAACCCTTGAGCCCGCCGCCGAGTCCCGGGCCGGCAACAAGGAGTTGCACCTGCTGCAACAGCACGAGTTCGAGGACTGGCTGGACCTGCAGGCCATCGCTACCCGCGTAAACAAAGCAAATACCGGGGCCAACTTCCTGCTCAACCAGTTTCTCAACCAGATTTTCCGACAGGACGTCAACGATGACAACAATCCTCTGACGCCTCGGGCCCTGTGCGTCTGCCTGCAGTATATGGTCGATCATCTGGGCATTGCGCGGGAGCACCGCCTGACCATCTATCGCGCCTGGGAAAATGCTCTGGTCCGGGTCTGGCCCGCGGCCATCCGGTCCCTGATCAATGACTGCCGACGAGCTGGTCTTGAGGCCATAGATATCACCGAGCTGCCCGCAAACTGGTCACTCCGCGATCGGGAGCACGCAACGGACGACGCGGGTTCAGCGACGGCAGCCACAGAAGACTCATCCGAAGAAACTCCGGAAACCAATCACGCCAGGCCCGAGGCGTCCGGGTCGCCTTCGGTCGGTCGTTCCCTTTTTCAATTGATGGCCCTGGAGTCAAACCCCTCGTCTGAAGTTTCTGACTGGGAGGAGCCCAATCCAAGGCTTTCGGAAAACCTCCGCTCCCGGCGCCGGGAACTGCTGGACCGGTTGCACGGCGACGAGCCCGATATGGCGGGACTGCTTCGGGAACTGGCCAACTCGGACTCCGACCTTGCCAGTTCCCTGGATCACACGGCCGTTGAGAAGGCCAATCTGGTGGACCGACTGTTCGAGCCTCTGAAAACCCACGATGAACTCTCGGGCTCGCTTCGCCACCAACTGCAAAAGCTTCGACTACCCGTATTCGAAACGCTGGTTGAAACACCGGATTTTCTGAATGCCGGCGACCACCCGGCCCGGGATATCATCAATAACCTGATGCACATCTGTCTTGCCGAGAGAGCCTCAAGCAAGAAGCTGGAAGCAACGGTTGCCGATATCGTCGAGGAGCTGACAGAGATCGAGGTATCGGATCCGGACCTGATGGGAAGCCTGGGTGAACGCCTGAAACAGCTTGTCGAGCGTCAGGACCAATCGTTTCTCCGCAACTCGGAACGGCTGGCAAAAACCCTGGAGGGCAAGGAGCGCCTGCGCCTTACCCGCAAGGAGGCAAGGCAGAGGCTGAACTCGCTCTTGAGCAACAGACAGGTTCCGAAGATTCTGATCCGCATTCTTCAGGCGGGCTGGGAGCAGTTGATCGTCCTGACCATGCTGAGAGAAGGTCCGGAAAGCCGGCATTGTGAGGAACTGTTTGATGTGGTTGCACAGCTCCAGGCCTGGCTTTCGCCTGCCGACACCTCCGAAGAGCTGGCATTTGAACGGGAGCTGGAGAGCAGCGTCATGCTGCAGTTCATCGAGCGGGAGCTGAAGACCGCCGGGGAAGTCTCGCGCGTAAGGCCGGTTATTGACGAGCTATCCGGAATTCTCTAGGGCAACGGGGAAGCAGAAACCACATGGGTTGATGAGTACGGTGACGCCGATGAAGCGCCAGCCCCGCTGCCACCGGAGCTTGAAGACAGTCGTTGGGCCTCAAGGGCAAAGGAGATTTCCGTAGGCGACTGGGTTGAGGTTCGTCTGGATACCGGCGAGACCCGCCGGTTGCGGCTGGTGTGGGGCAGCGAGGATTCACTCAGGTTTGTTTTTCTTTCGCCCAAAGGCATGAGCGAGGTCAGTTACGGATTTCCCGAGTTTGTGCAGAAACTCGCTGAAGACAAAGCCTGGCTGGTTGAGAGCGGAGACGTCCCATTCCTCGACCAAAGCCTGTTCAGCATCGTTGAAGATGTTTACCGGAAGCTCAATTTTCAGGCAACCCACGATGCCCTGACGGGGTGTATGCACCGCCATGACTTCGAGAAACAGGTTTCTCAGCTGATCAGCATCCTGCCGTCATCTGCTGAAGACCATGCCGCCGCCCTGATGGTTCTGGATATAGACGAGTTCAGTGTCATCAACGCCTCCTATGGCGCGGACGCCGGCGACGCCCTGTTGAGGCATGTCGCCGACACACTCCGTAAGCAGAGCGAATCCCGATTCGCGGAGTCCCACGTTGGCCGGATCAGCGGCAATGAGTTTGCGGTGCTCATCAATAACATCAGTACAGAAGACTGCCTGGATTTTGCAGAGTCCCTGCGGCGCAACTTCGAGCAACATGTGTTCCGGCATGGGCAGGCGGAATATCGGGCAACCGTCAGCATCAGTATCCGGCCGGTAACCGGGGCGGGACAGTCACCTGGCGACCTTCTCAATCTTGCGAGCCTCTCGCTTAAAGCAGCCAAGAAGCTGGGCGGGAACCGGATTGAACTGGCCAGGGAAAACCGGGACCAGTCCCGGCTCGGCACCCCCCAATGGGTCACCGAAATAGACCGGACCATCCGTGATGGCAGCCTCTACCTTCGGGCCCAGCCCATCGTTGCCCTTGAACCGGAAGACGGCGAAGGCACGATGTATGAACTCTTGCTCGGCCTGAAAGACAGTGCTGGTAAGGAGATCTCGCCCCAGGGCTATATCGAGGCGGCCGAACAATTCAAACGCAGTACGCGGGTTGATTTGTGGGTCATTTCCGAGGTGCTGACATGGATGCGTAATAATCCCGAGGCGCTCGCCAGGATTGCCACTCTGAACGTTAACCTGTCAGGCTCGTCGTTGAGCGATGACAGCTTCATGCTCGGCCTGGAATCCAATCTCAGGGCGAATCCGGAGCTGGCCCACAAGCTCTGCTTTGAAGTAACCGAGACCTCTGCCGTCGCCAACCTCCATTTTGCCTCGGATTTCATGCGCGAGATGAAGCGGCTGAACTGCCGGTTCGCACTGGATGATTTCGGCACCGGCCTGTCTTCCTATGCGTACCTCCAGAAACTGCCAGTGGACTTCGTGAAAATTGACGGCATATTTGTAAAGGACATGGCGACCAACCTCACGAACTACGCCATGGTGAGGTCGATCAACGAGCTCTGTCATTTTCTGGATCTTCAGACCATCGCCGAATATGTGGAAGACATGGAAATCATGGACACCCTGAAAGAGATCCAGGTGGACTACGCCCAGGGCTTCGCCATTGCCAAGCCGCGCAGGCTGGACAGCCTTGGAACCGTGAATTCCACTACCCCGGTTTATGCCTACAAGAAATAGCTTTGCTTTTCCCCCTGGCAGGAGTACAGTGGGCCTCGTTGGAAAGATTTAGCAAAGCATTTCATCAATAAGACCGCTCAGCTGTAATAAGTAGCACGTCCTGTTTTTGATCACGCCAGTTTTTTGTTTCCGCATACCGCCGATCAGCCATCAATAAGATGACGTGACGGCACATTAAATGATTGAAATCAGGAAGAATACTATGTCTACAGTTACCGGCAACGTTAAGTTTTTCAACGAAGCAAAAGGTTTTGGCTTTATCACTCGCGAAAGCGGCCCGGACGTTTTTGTTCACTACAGCGCTATTCAGGGCGGCGGTTTCAAGACTCTGGCTGAAGGCCAGCAGGTCGAGTTCACCGTTACCCAGGGCCAGAAAGGTCCTCAGGCGGAAAACGTTGTCGCTCTGTAAATAACAGACGACACGTTCAGAAAAAGGCAGCTTCGGCTGCCTTTTTTCGTTGTTGCTACCTGCCGAAACTACAGAATACCTTCCACCGGGATCGTCTCGGTATTTTTTATCTCCCGCAACGCAAAGTTCGAATTCACCTGGGCAATGCCCTGCAGGGTAAAGATTTTTTCGTTCAGGAACCTGTCGTAACTGGCCATATCCGGCACGATTACCCTGAGCACGAAATCGGCATTACCGGTCACCGCAAAGCACTGAAGCACCTCCGGATAACTGCTCACCTGCTGCTCAATCTCCGCCGTGCTGTCGATGTTGTGCCGCTGCAGTGACAGATTGACGAGCACGCACAGCCCCTGACCAATGCGTTCCGGATCCACTCTTGCGCTGTATCCCTGAATCACACCGCTTTCCTCAAGTGTGCGCACCCGGCGCCAGCAAGCAGCCGGTGACAAACCCACCTGTTCGGCCAGTAACTGGTTACTGATGCGCCCATCCTGCTGCAGTGCTGATAGAATTTTCCGATCCAGCTTGTCCAGCTCCACCTGTTTCATTTGGTAACACCTGATTTTTATCAAAGGTTCTTTCTCTTTATTGTCTTTTATCAAACATTCTTTCGCAAATCCTGAAAACCTCCTTCCAATAAGCAAGCACCTTTTGCGGACTTACCTCTAGAATTTTGGTCATAAAATCGACAAAAAGGAGGGCGCCATGTCCGCCGATACCCCACAACTCGACGATTACAAACTCGAAGACCGCTACCTGCGGGAATCCGGTCGGGTGTTCCTGACCGGCACACAGGCCCTGGTCCGAATTCCGTTGATGCAGGCTGCCCTGGATCGCAAGCAAGGCCTGAATACCGCCGGCCTGGTCAGTGGCTACCGTGGTTCCCCCCTCGGTGCGGTCGACCAGGCACTCTGGCAGGCGAAAGACCTGCTGGACGAGAACCGGATCGATTTTGTTCCCGCCATCAACGAGGATCTTGCCGCGACGATCATGCTGGGTACCCAGCAGGTAGAAACCGATGAAGACCGTCAGGTAGAGGGCGTATTCGGCCTCTGGTATGGCAAGGGCCCGGGCGTGGACCGAGCCGGCGACGCCCTGAAACATGGCACCACTTACGGATCCTCCCCCCATGGCGGTGTGCTGGTGGTGGCGGGCGACGACCATGGCTGCGTGTCATCGTCCATGCCCCACCAGTCCGATGTGGCGTTCATGAGCTTCTTCATGCCCACCATCAACCCGGCCAACATCGCGGAATACCTGGAATTCGGTCTCTGGGGTTATGCCCTTTCCCGCTACAGTGGCTGCTGGGTCGGCTTCAAGGCCATCTCGGAAACCGTGGAAAGCGCGGCTTCTGTGGAAATTCCGCCAGCACCGGATTTTGTCACTCCGGACGATTTCACCGCGCCGGAAAGCGGCCTTCATTACCGCTGGCCGGATCTGCCCGGCCCCCAGCTGGAAACCCGCATCGAACACAAGCTCGCGGCCGTTCAGGCCTTTGCCCGGGCCAACCGCATTGACCGGTGCCTGTTCGACAATAAGGAAGCCCGCTTTGGTATTGTCACCACCGGCAAGGGGCACCTTGACCTGCTGGAAGCCCTCGATCTGCTCGGTATTGACGAAGACAAGGCCCGGGACATGGGTCTGGATATCTACAAGGTGGGCATGGTCTGGCCCCTGGAGCGCCGCGGCATCCTGGACTTCGTGCACGGCAAGGAAGAAGTCCTCGTGATCGAGGAAAAGCGCGGCATTATCGAGAGCCAGATCAAGGAGTACATGTCCGAGCCGGACCGTCCCGGCGAGGTTCTGATTATCGGCAAACAGGATGAGCTGGGCCGCCCGCTGATCCCGTACGTTGGCGAATTGAGCCCCAAACTGGTTGCCGGCTTCCTCGCAGCCCGTCTTGGTCGCTTCTTCGAGGTGGACTTCAGCGAGCGCATGGCTGAAATCAGTGCCATGACCAACGCCCAGGATCCGGGCGGCGTCAAGCGTATGCCCTATTTCTGCTCGGGCTGCCCACACAACACCTCCACCAAGGTCCCGGAGGGGAGCAAGGCCCTGGCCGGCATTGGCTGTCACTTCATGGCGTCCTGGATGGGCCGGAACACCGAATCCCTCATCCAGATGGGTGGCGAAGGCGTCAACTGGATTGGCAAGAGCCGCTACACCGGCAACCCCCACGTGTTCCAGAACCTGGGTGAAGGCACGTATTTCCACTCCGGTTCCATGGCTATCCGTCAGGCGGTAGCTGCCGGCATCAATATTACCTACAAGATTCTGTTCAATGACGCCGTCGCCATGACCGGCGGTCAGCCCGTCGACGGGCAGATCACCGTCGACAGGATTGCCCAGCAAATGGCCGCAGAAGGGGTCAATCGGGTTGTTGTTCTCAGCGACGAGCCCGAGAAATACGATGGCCATCATGACCTGTTTCCCAAGGACGTCACCTTCCACGATCGGTCCGAGCTCGACCAGGTGCAGCGGGAATTGCGTGATATCCCCGGCTGTACCGTACTGATCTACGACCAGACCTGTGCCGCCGAGAAACGCCGCCGTCGCAAGCGCAAGCAGTTCCCGGATCCGGCCAAGCGGGCCTTTATCAACCATCACGTGTGTGAAGGCTGTGGCGACTGCTCGGTGCAGTCCAACTGCCTCTCGGTGGTTCCCCGCAAGACGGAGCTGGGACGCAAGCGGAAGATCGACCAGTCATCCTGCAACAAGGACTTTTCCTGCGTTAACGGTTTCTGCCCAAGCTTCGTGACCATCGAAGGCGGCCAGCTGCGCAAATCCCGCGGCGTTGACACCGGCTCCGTACTCACCCGCAAGCTGGCTGATATTCCAGCTCCCAAATTGCCGGAAATGACCGGCTCCTATGATCTGCTGGTGGGCGGCGTTGGCGGTACGGGCGTGGTGACGGTTGGCCAACTGATCACCATGGCGGCCCACCTGGAGTCGCGCGGCGCCTCTGTACTGGATTTCATGGGCTTCGCCCAGAAAGGCGGCACGGTGCTGAGCTACGTTCGTATGGCACCGTCTCCGGACAAGCTCCATCAGGTACGGATCAGCAATGGCCAGGCCGATGCGGTCATCGCCTGCGATCTGGTCGTAGCGTCTTCCCAGAAGGCCCTGAGCGTTCTCCGGCCAAACCACACCCGGATCGTTGCCAACGAAGCGGAACTGCCTACTGCCGACTATGTGCTCTTCCGCGACGCCGATATGAAGGCCGACAAGCGCCTTGGGCTACTGAAGAACGCCGTGGGCGAGGATCACTTTGATCAGCTGGACGCCAATGGCATCGCCGAAAAGCTGATGGGCGATACCGTATTCTCCAACGTGATGATGCTCGGTTTTGCCTGGCAGAAAGGCCTGCTGCCCCTGTCCGAGGCGGCTTTGATGAAGGCGATTGAGCTGAACGGCGTCGCCATCGACCGGAACAAGGAAGCCTTCGGCTGGGGACGGCTGGCGGCCGTGGATCCGAGCGCAGTCACGGATCTGCTGGATGACAGTAATGCCCAGGTGGTTGAGGTCAAACCCGAACCAACCCTGGACGAACTCATCAATACCCGGCATAAGCACCTGGTCAATTACCAGAACCAGCGTTGGGCCGACCAATACCGGGACGCAGTTGCAGGGGTCCGGAAGGCTGAGGAGTCCCTCGGTGAAACCAACCTGCTGCTGACTCGTGCAGTAGCCCAGCAGCTGTACCGGTTCATGGCCTACAAGGACGAATACGAAGTCGCGCGACTGTTTGCCGAAACCGACTTCATGAAAGAGGTGAATGAAACCTTCGAGGGTGACTTCAAAGTCCACTTCCATCTGGCCCCGCCCCTGCTCAGCGGCGAGACCGATGCCCAGGGCCGCCCGAAAAAACGCCGGTTCGGCCCCTGGATGTTCCGGGCCTTCCGGCTGCTGGCGAAACTTCGCGGCCTGCGCGGAACCGCAATCGATCCGTTCCGCTATTCCGCCGACCGCAAGCTGGATCGGGCCATGCTGAAGGATTATCAGAGCCTGGTAGACCGGATCGGTCGTGAGCTCAACGCCAGCAACTACGAAACCCTCCTGCAGCTTGCCGAGTTGCCTGCCGATGTCCGCGGGTACGGCCCTGTGCGGGAGCAAGCGGCAGAAAGCATTCGTGAAAAGCAGACGCAACTGATCAAGGCGCTGGATACCGGTCGCCCGACGTTGATTCGCACCCAACAGGCTAACGAGGAGGCCAATCATGTTTGAAGCACTCCAGCCCCTGCCCCAGGATCCGATCCTGCAGTTGATGCAGACCTTCCGTGAAGACGATCGACCGGACAAAGTGGATCTGGGCATCGGTGTCTATAAGGATGACGCCGGCAATACGCCTATCATGGCCGCCGTGCATGAAGCCGAGCGTCGCCTTCTTGAGGGCGAAACCACCAAGAGCTACGTGGGCCCTGCCGGTTCCACCGGCTTCAACAGCGCCATGGCGGAGCTGATCCTGGGCAGCAACAGCCCACTGGTCCGCGACGGTCGCGTATCGGTCATCCAGACACCGGGCGGCTGCGGCGCCCTGCGTATGGCGGCCGAGTTTCTGCGTCTGTGCAAAGCCGATACAAAAGTCTGGGTCAGCACGCCCACCTGGGCCAACCACTTGCCGTTGCTCGGTGGCGCCGGCCTGACTATTCGCGAATATCCGTACCTCAATCCAGAGACCCTGCAGGTAGACTTCGGCGCCATGCTGGAAACCCTGGAACGGGCGGATGCGGGCGACGTGGTGTTGCTGCACGGGTGCTGCCACAACCCCTCGGGCGCGGACCTGAGCCTAGCCCAGTGGCAGGAAGTGACCAGCCTGATCCAGCGCAAAGGCCTGCTGCCCTTCGTGGACATGGCCTATCAGGGCCTTGGCGAAGGCCTGGACGCGGATGCAGCTGGTCTGAGGCACCTGGCCAGTGCGGTACCTGAAATGCTGATCGCAGCCTCGTGCTCCAAGAACTTTGGCCTCTACCGGGAGCGCACCGGCGCCCTCGCCCTGGTTTCGGAAACCGCAACCGTGAATGCCGCCGCCACAAGCCAGCTGCTGAGCGTCATCCGGTCGCATTACTCAATGCCACCGGCCCACGGCGCCTCAATAGTGGAGACCATCCTTGGCGATGACGACCTGCGAGCCCAGTGGCAACAGGAGCTAAACGGTATGTGTGAGCGCATCCTGCATCTGCGCCACGCTTTTGCCGGCGCGCTTTCATCGTTCGGCGACTTCGAATTCATCGCCCGTCAGCGAGGCATGTTCTCGTTCCTCGGAATCAGTCCGGAGCAGGTGGGCCGGTTACGGAAGGAACACGGCATCTACATGCTGGAAAGCAGCCGCGTAAACGTTGCCGGTTTGAACGACCACGTCTTGCCACAAGTCGCTTCCGCCCTGCGCGAGGTGCTCGGCAAGTAAATACTTTTTCGACAACAACCAATCAATCCGACAAAAACAATTAGCCGGAGAGAAGAATGAGTGAGAGTACCCAACCACACCAGCAGGCCAATAACCTCTGGTCCTCACGGATGGCCTTTATCCTGGCTGCGGCTGGTTCAGCCGTTGGCCTCGGGAACATCTGGAAGTTTCCGTACATTACTGGCGAGAACGGCGGCGGCGCCTTCGTTCTGATCTACCTGGCCTGTATCTTCCTGATCGGCGTGCCGGTACTGATTGCCGAAACCATGATTGGTCGGCGCGGCGGTCAGAGCCCTGTGGCCACCATGCGCACCCTGACCAAAAGTGAAGGCACAGCCAGGGGCTGGAGAGCCATCGGCTGGAACGGGGTAATTGCATCCTTCCTGGTGCTTTCTTTTTACGCCGTGATTGGCGGCTGGGCCCTGGTCTATATCGGCAAGGCCGCAACCGGGCTGTTTACCGGAGCAGATACCGAAGCCATCGGCGGCCAGTTCGGCGGGCTCCTTGCCAACCCCTGGGAACTGCTGATGTGGCACTCGGTGTTCATGGTGATTGTGGTGTTCATCGTTGGCAGGGGCATTCGCTCGGGGCTTGAGAAAGCTGTGAATATGCTGATGCCTCTGTTGTTCGTGCTGTTGGTTGCCATGGTGATCTATGCCATGAACAGCGGCAGCTTTGGCCGGGCCGTGAGTTTCATGTTCTCGCCGGATTTCAGCAAACTGACAACGGCGGGGGTTCTGACTGCCCTGGGGCACGCCGCCTTTACGCTCAGTATCGGTATTGGTGTTCTGATGGCCTATGGCTCCTACCTGCCAAAAACCGTAAACATTGCGCGGACCGCCATGACCATTGCCGTCGTGGACACCAGCGTTGCGCTTCTCGCGGGGCTGGCCATCTTTCCCCTGGTATTTGCCAATGGCCTTGAGCCAGGGGCAGGGCCCGGCCTGATCTTCGTGACCCTGCCACTGGCCTTTGGCCAGATGAGTGGTGGTGCGCTGTTCGGCACCATTTTCTTCGCCCTGCTACTGGTAGCAGCCATCACCTCGGCCATTTCCATGCTGGAACCGGTAGTCGAATGGCTGGAAGAACACAAAGGCGTGAGTCGAGCGAAAAGCGCCATTGGTGGCGGGCTCGCCATCTGGTTTATCGGTATCGGTACCGTGTTGTCCTTCAACGTCTGGGAAAGTGTGCACCCGCTTGGCTTTATTCCGTTCTTCGAGGGCAAGACGGTCTTCGACCTGCTCGACTTCCTCGTCTCCAACCTGATGATGCCTCTCGGCGGACTCGCCATTGCGCTGTTTGCCGGATGGGCGATGAAACGTGAGGGTCTGCCGGCCGATATTGGTCTGCAAGGAAGCAGCTATAAGGCATTCATGTTCGTACTCCGGTATCTGACGCCCGCCGGTATCGCCGTGGTTTTCCTGTACAACCTGTTGTAAAACGAATCCGGCCTCTCCAACCGCAAAAGCCCGGTGAACTTCACCGGGCTTTTTTTGACATACCCAACAGGGCACTGCCAATCTGAATTCAGGACAACAGACCCAAGTCTGTATCGCATGCGGAAAAGGAGAACTCTTATGTACAGCAAGATCCTCGTTCCGGTCGACCTCGCCCATACCGATAAAATGGTGAAGGCGCTCAATACCTCCATTGATATTGCCAAGCATTACAACGCCACCCTGTGCTACGTCACCGTCACCAACAGCACCCCGGGAGCGGCCGCGCACAACCCGAAAGAACTCGCAGAGAAACTGAGGGTGTTTGCGGAGGAGCAGGGAAAATCCCACGGGATCAATACCGACAGCATGGTGATTGAATCTGCTGATACCGCCGTGGAGCTTGAAGACAAGTTGCTTGAGGCGATCAAAACAACCGGGACAGATCTGGTAGTGATGGCTTCACATCCGCCGGGGATTGGCGACCGGCTACACATTCTCCATTCGAACGGCGCCAATATCGTTAAACACAGCGATATTTCGGTTTTAGTCGTTCGGTAAAGATAACAGGGCATCCGAGACACTATTCCGGATGCCCTGTTGCGTCATGCTTTGGAAATTCAATTCCCGTTACCCTGGCAATGAAAAAGGGAAAGTAATCCTCCGTGGCAAAGAAGTTCCCGGCTTCCACCTGGGTCGGCAATACAAAGCCTTCGAACTCCCGAAACTCTGACAGGTAGCCGCCAAAGGGCTGCAAGCGATGGACTTTTTCCGCATTCGCATTGGTCCACCGGTCAAAACTCACCTGGAGCGGCCGGCCGTCGCCGGCAACGACAACATCCACTGCCTGTTCCATGCCCTCATGACGAACAACCACCCTGGCCGTGTTTATATCGACCAGCTTCCAGGAAACGCCGGGCCCCGGCAGCAGGGCAGCCGGCGTCCAGAAAACCGCCTCTGCCACATAACGGCCGAATGCCGAACGGGCATGATCCGCATCACCACCCGCCCGGGCAACAGGGAATAGGCCCATCAGCCAGAACCGCGTCCACTGGTCAGTGTCCGAGCCGGAAATCCCGAGCAGGCCTCTGTGGGCGCTCATTTTCCAGATAAACCCTTCCGGCATGGCCAGCACCTGGGTGGCCTGCATGTGCACGTAGTCGGGCGACTCCCGATTGCCCATACCGAATTTTCCGTTCATAGAGATACGGGCCACGGTATAGAGCGGGGTACCAGGCTGAATGGTGTAACGGAAATACCGCTGGGCTGGCTCCGGCAAACCCTCAAGAAGAGCAAGATCAAAGCGCTCCGGGGCAGCCGGCTGCAGCGTTGCCAATCCGGTAATGACAGCCCGGTCTGCGGTGTGGTCAGACTGACGCCAAAACCAGAGGGCGACGGTGACTGCAACCACCAGAATCAACAGGATCAGGAAAAAGATTTTCATGTAAGCTATGCTCCGTAGCAGTCATTGTCCCTGCCCTGCCCGAATCCGGCCTTGTTCCAGATCAACGAACGTGGCTGCCCGACTCACTGTCAGCCTGAAAGGTTTTATGAAAGTACCAAAAAGATTACAACCACTTGTCGATGACGGCATGGTGGACGAAGTGCTCTACCAGCTCATGAGCGGCAAGGAAGCCCAGGTTTATGTTGTGCGCTGCGGAGACCAGACGCGCTGTGCCAAGGTCTTCAAGGAAGCGACAAAGCGGAGTTTCAAGCAGGCGGTGGAATACCAGGAAGGACGAAAGGTCCGGAACAGTCGTCGAGCCCGGGCCATGAGCAAGAAGACAAAGTACGGCCAGAAGGAACAGGAAGATGCCTGGCTCAACGCCGAGGTGGATGCCCTCTACCGGCTTGCCGCCGCCGGTGTCCGGGTTCCCGAACCTCTGGGCTTCGTGGACGGTGTACTGCTGATGGAGCTGGTGGCGGATGAAGATGGCAAGGCCGCGCCCAGGCTGGATGATGTCACCCTGTCCCCGGAACAGGCCCGCGACTTCCACGGCCAGGTCATCCGAGAGGTTGTCCGTATGTTGAGCGCCGGTCTGATCCATGGGGATCTGTCGGAATTCAACGTGCTGGTCGATGCCCGCGGTCCTGTCATTATTGATCTTCCCCAGGCCGTCAATGCGTCCGGCAATAACAACGCGGAACGCATGTTGGAGCGCGACGTCGACAATATGCGCCGCTATTTCGGACGCTTCGCGCCGGAACTGCTGAACACCGATTATGGCAAGGAGATCTGGGCGCTCTACGAGTCAGGCGACCTGCACCCGGACAGCAAGCTCACGGGCTGCTTCCAGCACGATGACACCGCTGCCAACGTCGACGAACTGATGGAAATCATCGATGCGGCAAAAGAGGAAGAGTGGGAGCGACAGGAACGGATGAGGGACGCCGAGGAGGACTGACGCCTTAGCCGGTGCTGGTCAGCCGGCAGACGTGGTTCTCTCTTCGCTGATCATTGCTGACATCAACTGCTGTTCCTTCGGCCCGGGTAGAACACCCGTTAACGTGGCTTCGATAACCGGCTCACCATGCTGATTCGAGAGCACCGCTTCGGCCCTGGCCCTATTCCTTGCATCGACTTCGGTGATGGTGAATACACAGGTGACGGTATCCCCGAAATACACTGGCCGGCGGAAGCGAAAATTCATCCCGGACGCCAGCCAGCCAATCTGCCCACCCACTTCCGTGATCATCCCGCCAACCAGCAAGCCATGGCAGATCTTTCCCTGCAGGTTCTTGGCCTGGGCAAACTCATCGCTGTAGTGAACCGGATTCTGATCTCGGCTGATTTCGCCAAAGGACAGAGTCTCATCCTCGGTGAACGTACGCACCAGGGTAAACGAATCGCCGGCTTTCAGGCCTGCAATGGCTCTCTTTCGAATATCAGACATGGTATCGGTCCCCGATCGCTCAGCCTTACAGGTACCGACCGCCAGACCCTATGGCGACCACAATCAGGCCGAGAATCAGATTGATACCGACCAGACGGCGAATCTTTCCCACCTGAACACCACCAGCCTGCGGATCCTTGTCTGCAACCGCCTGCTTGAGCCGTCGGAAAGGCGCAAAATACACGTGAAAGTAGAGCAGCATCATCACCAGCCCGAGCGTCTGCATGGCATGAATGTGCCAGCCAGCACCGGCCATTCCGCCAAACACACTGAAAATCATCCAGTAGCCGGTAACCAGGAGCAGCACAACCGCGAGCCAGACCCAGCGGAAGAACCATTCAAGCGTCTTCGACCAAAGATGGCCACGCTGGGAGGCCTCTACCACCTCAACCACGGCCGGACGCATCGCCATGTAGGCGAAGAACATACCGCCAACCCAGATAACCGCGGACAGAACATGCAGTGCAATTGCCAGACTCATAAACCTACCCCTTGCTTTGGCTTCAGATGGTTTCCAGTTCTACCCGGTTACGGCCGCCCGTTTTACCGCGGTAAAGAGCTTCATCAGCCCTGCTGACCGCGGCACTCAGGTCTTCGCCAGTTCGCAGCTCACTTACCCCGATGCTGATCGTAACATCGATATCACCGCCGATAACTGCGCGCCAGTCTCTTGCCAAAAACGCCTTTCGTATCCGCTCCGCGCTTGCTTGCGCTTTATCAGCATTCGTATCCGGAAGAATGACCAGAAACTCCTCACCACCCCATCGACCTATCAGATCCTGAGCCCTTAACTCTTCCCGGATCACATCGGCAACACAGCCGAGTACCCTGTCACCGGCTTCATGTCCGAAGGCGTCATTAATCGACTTGAAATGATCGACATCCAGCAGGAGGAAACCGACCGGGTGTCCGCTGCGCCGGAACCGCGATACCTCTTTTTCAGCCAGGTAGGTCATATGACGGCGATTGAAAAGCCCGGTTAATGAGTCCGTTGTTGCCATTTCGCGAAGCTTGCGCTGTGCCGAAACAACCATGCTGAGGTAATAGGAAGCCAGGTAACTGAACATTGCAAAGACCACGCTCAGATTGAACAGATGGACTATGTTCAGGGCTGTCTGCGGGATTGGCTGCAACGGTTCGATGTACCACATCAAGGCATCGAGCGCGACGTAGTATCCCCAGAGAGTGAGTAGCGCATAAACCGCCCATCTTCGGGACGCGGAAACGCAGATCGCCGGTATGAACATCAGAAGGTAGTAATGGAAACCGCTCTCCCAGCCGATGAGAACGGTACCGAGGCCGGCGTGTCCGAGCACTTCCGCCCAGATCAGTACGACCGCAATCTTGTTTTTATGGTATTTGAGTGCGTAGTAGGCGCCGGCATACATGGCCACGCTAACCACGTTGATCCATGCCAGAACCGGCGAACCCAATGCATGAAAAAGAAAGAAAAAGATGACATCTACAGTTCCGGCGATCTGGGCACATCGCATGGCCAAACGCCAGAACTGGGGCCTGCGCTCCCGCTCAGGCTCATAATTCATTGGAGCACTCGCACTTTTCATAGACAGCAGAATTCCTTTTTAGGTAACAAGAGTACTCGTTAAAACAGAATCCTGCCTCACTCCAATGCAAACAAATGAAAATGTTTTCAGGATCACCACGGCAGCTCGTCGCCGTTGCTGTGCCAGAACGACCCGGTATTCTCCAAGGTGAGGCCATCAATCCGCTCTGCCAGGCCTTTTGCCGATTCTTCCGGAGTAATCAACCCACCAAAATTCACCATTCGGGTCTGAACATAACCCGGGTGCAGCTGGGCCACCGCGATACCCCTCGGTTTCAGATCCATCGCGAGGGACTTGCCAAAGGCATTCAACGCCGCCTTTGAAGCACGGTACCCATAGCGGCCGCCAGAGTCGTTGTCGGCGATAGAGCCCATGCGGCTGGTGATGTTGGCGATTTTGCCTCCGGAGGGGATTTTTTCAAACAGGGCTTCAGCAATTTTCAGTGGAGCGTAGGCGTTGATTTCCATCTGCGTACGAATGGAATCAAAATCGATACTGCCCAGTTTCTCGTCCTGCAGCAGACCGGCATTGTTGATCAGCAGATCAATGGACTGGCCCTCAAGACCGGCCACGAGCCTTGCCACACCCTCATTGGTCGTCACGTCGACACTGTCGATGATCCTCGCCGCAACCTCTTCCAGCTCCGGCGAGGCCTCCCGGCACACGCCGATCACCGAGCAGCCGCGGCCTGCATAGAGCCGGGCGAGCTCCAGACCAATGCCCCGGTTTGCCCCGGTGATTACAACAGTGGAATCATCGGACATATCAGCCTCCTCAACGATCAATACGGTTCATGCAGCTTCACATCCCCTGCACTGTAGAACAACCAGCAATACGGGCCCTGACTGCGTGCAGATCCAATTTTTCTGTAAGATACGGGGTAATTCAATCAATGGTCGCCGGGAGCAGCATGTCAGCAGCACTTGTTTTCGCAGTCTTCGCAGTGACCCTGATCGCGGCAACCGTATTCTACCTCTTCTTCTACCGCGCCTGGCGGAGGGAACGGGAACTGAGAGCCCCCTTTCCAACATCCTGGCGCGAGCATCTTGATGCGAACGTTCCGCTTTACCGACGGCTTCCTGAAGCCCTCAAGCAAACCTTGGAGCAACGGGTCCAGCTTTTTCTCTCCGAGAAAGAATTCTATGGCTGTGACGGCTTTGAGGTGGACGACGCGGTGAGAGTGACCATTGCCGGCCACGCTTGTTTGCTGATTCTTGCCCGCCCCTATTCAGATTTTGACGAGGTAAGCAGCATTCTGGTCTATCCCGATGCCTATCACGTCAGAGACATTGAAAGCGATGGCATGATTGTCAGCGAAAGTAATGAAATACGGGCCGGCGAGGCCTCAAGCAGGGGCCAGGTGGTGCTGGCCTGGCGAGAATGTCAGGAGGCCGCCCGGAACCCGCACAGCGGCCATAACGTCATGCTCCATGAGTTTGCACACCAGCTGGACTACCTGGACGGCACCGCAGACGGGGCACCGCCGCTGAGTGGAGAGCAGGCCCGGCACTGGCAAAGTTCCATGACGACGGCCTACGAAGACCTCAGGCATTCCCTCCGGCACCACCATAGATCCTGGCTTGATCCGTACGGCGCTACCGAACCGGCAGAATTTTTCGCAGTGCTGACCGAGGCATTTTTCCAGCAGCCGCGCCATCTCAAGCGAGAACAGCCCGAGGTCTACAAGGCCCTGCAAGGGTATTACCGGCTCGATCCAACGGCTTTCTGGGAGGATGCATGACAGTTGTGGCAAATCAATGCGTGGTCCACTATGTAGGAAAGCGGATCAGTTGGTGGAGGTTTACATGCCAGCCATAGGATGGATATTCATAGTTGTTGCCCTTGCCTTGATCGTGGGCAGCCTGATGATACTGCGTGACAATGCCCACAGCATGAAAATCTCCGATGAAAAGATGAAGAAAATCCAGGCCCGGAAGGCGGAGATCGAGGCCGAGGAGAGCGCCGAAGACAGAGAGTGGTAGGTTTGGGGGCAGCCGCAAAGACTGCCCTGGGCACGTTCGATCAGTGTCCGCTGTGGTCCATACTTTTGCCCGAGTGATCCACGCTCTCGCTTTTCATCATCTCGCCATCCAGCGACTCGACATTCAGCTCAACCTGCATTTCGTCGGCACCCTCAAAAGTCAAGGTCAATGGAATGCTCTCACCCTCGCGCAACGGACTTTTCAGTTTCTCCAGCATCAGGTGAAAGCTGTGGGGCTTCAACTCCACGGTGGTACCTGCCGGTATGGCGAGCCCGCCCTTGACCGGTGCCATTCGCATTACACCATCGTGCATGCTGGTCTCATGGATCGATACGTTACCTGCCCTCGGGGTTGCGGCCCCAACCAGGGTGATATCACTGCTGCCGCTGTTGGAGATACTCATGTAACCCACGCCCATGGGCGTGCCAGGCGGTGTAGGCCGACTCCAGGGATGATCGACCGTGACCGGGCCATGGCTGTAATCATGGGCAAATGCTGTCGGGGCAACCAGGGCCAGTGCCAGCACAAACACGCTCAGGCAATACTTCATGTCCAGTGTTCCTTGTCGATGGTTCAAAACCAAAGGATAGAAAGGGTAGGTCCCGGATCCAAGCTTTTCAGTGCGACGAATGGTCGCAGACCGGGTCAATGCCCGATGGCGAGAGCCGGGTTCGCTTTCAGTCTGTCCAGGGTCTCCGGACGACTGAAGTAATAACCCTGAAAACGTCGACAGCCCATCTCGACCAGGGCGCTGGCCTGGGCCTCCTCTTCAACACCCTCGGCAACCAGCTCCATGTTATGGCTCCGGGCAATGGCAATAATACTCCGGATCATGTTCGCGGCTTTTTCGTCTTCCAGAATGGTGTCGACAAAGCTCTTGTCGATTTTCAACTCGTCAAGCGGCAGCTTACGCAAAAGACTGAGCGAGGAGTAACCCGTTCCGAAATCGTCCATCGAGATCCGTATCCCTTTCTCTCGCAATCGTTCGATCGTTTTCAGCACTCTCTCAAAGTCACTCATGAACAGGCTCTCGGTGATCTCAAGAACCAGCTCTCCAGGCGACACACGGTGCATTGCCAGAACCTCAAGCACTGTTTCAACAAAGTCTGGCTGGCGAAACTGGATAACAGAGATGTTGATAGACAGGTCCACGGAACCGCCGACCTCGTTACGAAACAGGCTGTATTCACGGATACTGGTTTCAAGCACAAAGCGCCCGAGTGGAACCATCAGCCCGCTTTTTTCAGCGACCTCGACAAATTCCGCGGGCGAAACAAAGCCGAGTTCCTCATCCTGCCAGCGAACAAGCGCTTCCAGCCCGACCGCTTTTCCGGTCTGATCTACCTGAGGCTGGTAGACCATGTACAGTGAGCCCGATGCCAGGCCATACCTGAGACGCTGCTCGACCGACAGCCTGCGAAGATAGGCCATTTCCATCTCGCTGCGGTAAATGCAGACGTCGTTCCGGCTCTGTTTCGCCTCGTACAGCGCAAGATGGGCACTTCGAATCAGCTTGCTGAGGGAATCTCCGTCATTCGGAAAGCAGGCCACACCAATACTCGCCGTTACCTGCAACCTCAGTCGGCCCACCTCGAAGGTGCGGGACAGGTTGCCGGCCAGCGACACACAGGCTTTTTCAACATCGTCGAGATTGGTGTTCGGGGTCACAATGGCGTACTCGTCGCCACCGAGCCGGGCAAGATCGTCCCGGCTTTCAACCAGTTCGGCGAGCCGACGACCGAATTCCAGAAGGGTTTCATCGCCGGTCTCCAGCCCAAACCGGTCATTGATGCCTTTAAAGTTATCAATGTTGATCACAATGAGGCAGAACGGTTTTCTATCCGGAACCAGGTTGTCGAGGCGGTCCAGCAGCCCATTGCGATTCAACAGCCCGGTCAAATCATCGTGCCGTGAGAGGTAAGAAAGCTCCAGACGCCGCTTCTTCTCGGCGTTGTCGATAATCCGGAACCCCTTGTAGAAAACAATCCCGAAAACCAGGAAAGTCAGCAGATACTGCAACAGGGATTGGAGAAATTCCCGGTAAAGCGGAGCGAACCGGGTTTCCGAGATGGACCACAACTGGTAACGGGCGTTGAAGACAGCAGCCGTCAGATAATCCTCACCCTGGCGTCGGGTTCGGATAACCACTGAATCACTGCCCTGCATGACCTCCTCTACGCTCTTGCCGAGCTCCTTTTCAAACGCTGCCCGATTTATCTCCCTCTGGTCCATCGGCACCCGGATTTGCGAATACTGTTGCGGGCCAATGCCGTCAGCCGACATGAACTGAACATAGCCATCGGTTTCCCGGAACAACATTACGGTGTCAGAGTCGCCGTCATGCAGTGTCTTGCCGAAAACCGAACCACTGCCATCAAGCCGCATGCCGGCTGTCATGACTGCAACGACTTCCCCACTCGGGGAACGTATCGCTTTTCGGATCGGTATAACCCACGCGCCCAGGGCGTCTACGAAATAGGTCCGGCCCACGACCATCGCATCGGAAGACAGTGCTCCCAGGAAACTGCCACGGGTCTCGGGATCGGTTCTCAGATTTGGAAGAGTCGACAGATCGAGGTTGGTGCTGACACGAACCAGCGTGCCGTCCGGCCTGGCCAACCCAAAGCCCACGAGCATGGGGTTGGCGGCGAGGATGCTGTCGAGCAAGGGGATCTGTCGACTGCCTGACAGGAGGTTGTCCTGATTGAGCAACTCGCGGCCAATTACATCGAGAACCAGCTCCTGGGTTCGCAGGATACTGTCGACAGACTGAGCAACCAGCTCGACACGGGCGGTCTGGTAAAGCTTCTCGTCCGAAATAAGGCCCTGCCAACGAAAGAACAGAACGACACTGAGGAGCAACACACCACCGAGGAGGATAAGAGCGAAGAGTGTCCAAAGATTGCGTTTGAGAATTGCCAAAAGCAGTTCCAGAAATTCGGGAGGTTGAACAACGGCTTTGCGTCAGTATACGGGAGAGCCTGAAAAGCGCATTACTATTTACCGCTAATTTGTAGGCTGTTAATTCCCATGGAACTAAATGCGTCGATTCGTGACAACAGAGTAATTCCGCGTCCATCACCGATCAGGGTATCGGGTGTACTATTCTGAAAAGCTGAACGGCAGTCGATCTTAAAGGAGTGTGTTTATGAACGTGATGTCTGTACTGAACCAGGTAATGAAGCAGGCTCAGGGTGGCCAGTCCCAGGGTAGTGGCATGGACGTCAACAAAATGATGAACAGCCTTGGCAGTCAACTCAAGGGCAGCCAGGGATCCGGTTCAGGCATCGACGTAAAGAGCCTGCTGGGCGGCGGAGCCCTCGGCATGATGCTGGGTTCCAAGCGCGGCCGAAAGATGGGCGGCAAAGCCCTCAAATACGGTGCCCTGGCAGGCGTGGGTGTCCTGGCCTGGAAAGCCTATCAGAACTATCAGACCAACAGTCAGAGCCCGGCGAAACCGGCATTGGCACAGCAGGGCCAGCCACTGGAGCAACTGCAGGGCCAGGCGCAGGAACAACGGGGACTTGAAATACTCCAGGCCATGATCATGGCAGCCCGCGCTGACGGCCACATAGACGCCAACGAACGCGCGCTGCTTACCCAGGAGATTGAAAAACTGGGGCCAGATGACGAACTTCACGCCTGGATTCAGCAGCAGTTCGACGCCCCTCTGGACGCCACTGCCCTGGCACGCAATGCCGACTCACCCCAGGCCAGCCGGGAAATCTACATCGTCAGTGCGGTCATGATCGACGAACAGAACCCCATGGAGCGGGCCTGGCTGGATCAACTCGCCAGCGCCCTCCAGCTCGACCCGGGTCTTGCCAGGGAACTGGAACAACAGATCCAGAGTGCAACAGCAGGGTAGTCGTCAGGCTTTCTTGACGAACTCCGATTTCAGTTTCATGGCACCAATACCGTCGATCTTGCAGTCGATATCATGATCGCCGTCTACCAGGCGGATATTCTTCACCTTGGTGCCAACTTTAACCACGGAACTGGAGCCCTTTACCTTCAGATCCTTAATGACCGTAACCGTATCACCATCCTGAAGCTCATTGCCGTTGGCGTCGCGAATCATCTTCGCGGCGTCAGCCGCCGCAGCCTCCGCCTCAGACCACTCATGCCCGCATTCGCGACAAACCAGTTGAACGCCGTCCTCATAGGTGTACTCGGAACTGCACTGCGGGCATGGCGGAAGCTGCGACATTATCATTTCCTGTTAATTGAATGGGCGCAGGATTATACCATCAACGCCCGGGCGAGACCCTCGCCAGCACCGTCGGATCTTCCGAAAGAGGCAGGGCGATAATCGCGCCCTCGTTCGACGAAGGGAAAATCCCGGTCAGGCCCGTAATGTTCACCTGATGCGACACCATGATCACCGGTGCCCCGTCCTCCAACTCATTCACCAGAGCAATCGTCTGCCGCGTCTGCGCCGGACCATCGCCACGGTTGCGAAAGAAAGAATTCAGCGACGGCCACTCCGTTACCTTCCCCATGTCCATCCCGGTTGCGGTATCCATGCAACGGCACCACTGACTGCTGAACACCCGCGCGTCCGTAATACCATGGTCCGCCAGAAACGGCTTCCACGCCCGCGCCTGCTCACGACCGACGTCGTTCAGATTCCGCTGGGTGCTGCAATCGTTGATATCAAAGTTGCCAGGATCTCCGGTCCCCGGGGCCAAGGCATGGCGAAGCATCAGAACAGCCCGTCCGTCTCTCAGAGCCTCCCAGGCTTCTTCGTTGTTATCGGCGGCGGAAACGCTGAAACACATGGCGACCGCCAGAAATGCGGTTAGGATAGATCTGGCAAGCATAATTGTTACCTCCTGAAAAAAATCCTATGCAGCTGTGCAATGCGCGGATGAACTGACGATGTCCGATTGAGGCATTGGGAGAGCCCTTCCAAAAATGTTGAAGGCCAAGGATGGCCTGAAACAAGCGCACATGGACGTGCTCGTAGCGGTTTTTGGAAGGGGGCTCCCAATGCCTCCAGCACCAATGTCCGCAGCCTTGCAAGAGATACGCGAGCAATATCTATCAGGCTCATATCAACAAAAGGTAAACTCTGCACAGAACCACGCAAACAGAAGGAACCATCATGCCAATCTGGGTCGACGCCGACGCCTGCCCCGTTCCAATCCGGGAAATCCTCTGCCGCGCCGCCACCCGCTGGCAAATCGACACCACCTTCATCGCCAACCACGCCATCACCCTGCCACCGAGCCCTTACATCAAGCGCCGACAGGTCCCCCAGGGCTTTGATGTGGCCGACAACGAAATCATGGACCAGATGCACGAAGGCGATCTCGTGATCACGCAGGACATACCCCTGGCCGCCGAAGCCATTGAAAAAGGCGCCGACGTATTCAATCCCCGCGGCCAGGCCTTCACCAAAGAGAATATTCGCCAGCGCCTGGCCATGCGCAACTTTATGGAAGAAATGCGCAATGCCGGCCAGGTCACCGGCGGCCCTGCCCCCTTCAGCCAGACCGACCGCAAGGAATTTGCCGACAAGCTTGACCGCTGGCTGCAAAGAAACAAACGCAGTTGATAATGATTCTATTTTAAAACCCGGGCAGATCCGCTACCCTTCCCGCCTTATTATTTTCAGGCTCAACGCGGGCCTGCCTGATTCAAGGGAGAGAAGCGGAGTATGTCCTCACACAGCCACCAAACCACCAGCAGCTTTGCTGCGCTGGCCCGCCTGCTGAGATACGCCCGGGGATATCGCCGACAGATCATCGCTGCCACCACCTGCTCGATCATCAACAAACTCTTTGATATTGCCCCGGAAATCCTGATCGGTGTCGCCATTGATGTGGTCGTCAACCAGGAAGAGAGCTTTGTGGCTGGCCTCGGCTTTGAAACGGCCCAGGAGCAAATCACCATTCTGGCCGTACTCACCTTTTTCATCTGGGCCGGCGAATCCCTGTTCGAATACCTGTTCCAGATCCTGTGGCGCAACCTCGCCCAGCGTTTGCAGTCGGACCTCCGGCAGGATGCCTACGAACATGCCCAGCGCCTCGACATGAGCTTCTTCGAGGCCCGCAGCTCCGGCCAGCTGGTGGCCACCATGAACGACGACGTGAACCAGCTCGAGCGCTTCCTCGACGGCGGCGCCAACGCCATGATTCAGGTGCTGGTAACCGTGGTCGCCGTCGGCGCCGTATTCTTCGTGCTCTCGCCGCTCATTGCCCTGCTCGCATTCACCCCCATTCCCCTGATTATCTGGGGCGCCTTCTACTTCCAGCGCAAAGCGGGGCCGCTCTACGCCGACGTTCGTGAAAAAGTGGGTGACCTGTCCAGCCGGCTGGCCAACAATCTGGGCGGCATCGCCACCATCAAGAGCTTTACCGCTGAACAGCGAGAGGCAAAGCGTCTGAAAGAAAGCAGCGAAGCCTACGTGGAGGCCAACCGCCGGGCCATCCGCATCAGCTCTGCGTTTATTCCGGTGATCCGGATGGCCATTCTGGCCGGCTTCCTGGCCACCTTCACGGTGGGGGGCATGATGGCCCTTGAAGGAAACCTGAACGTGGGTGCCTATGGCGTTCTGGTCTTTCTTACCCAGCGCTTGCTGTGGCCCCTGACCGGGCTTGCCGAAGTGATTGATTTGTTCGAACGGGCCATGGCCAGCACCCGTCGGATTCTGGATCTTCTGGCCGAGCCCGTGCACGTGCGTGACGAGGGTGGCAAGGCACTGGCAGAGCCGGTGAAAGGCGATGTTGAGCTGGACAAAGTAAGCTTTCACTATCCCTCCAGCGGCGCAGGAATCCGGGATATCAGCCTGACCGTACCAGCTGGCAATACCCTTGCGCTGGTCGGCGCAACCGGTTCCGGCAAATCCACTCTCATCAAGTTGTTGCTGCGGTTCTACGATCCGAGCAACGGCCAAATCCGAATCGATGGACAACCCATTCGGGATCTCAGCCTGCAATCCCTGCGCGGCGCAATTGGGCTGGTGAGTCAGGATGTTTACCTGTTCGAGGGCACCATTCGGGAAAACCTTGCCTATGGAAATCCGGCGGCCTCCGATACCGAGATCATAGATGCAGCGAAAACCGCGGAAGCCTGGTCGTTTATTGAAGCGCTGCCCGACGGCCTGAACACACCGGTGGGTGAACGGGGCGTTCGTCTGTCCGGGGGACAGCGCCAGCGACTGTCCCTCGCCCGTGCACTGCTGAAAAATCCGCCGATACTGGTGCTTGATGAAGCCACCAGCGCGGTGGACAACGAAACAGAAGCCGCCATCCAGCGGTCACTGAAGCGTATCGGACATAACCGGACCGTGATCATGATTGCCCATCGGCTCTCCACCATCGTTGATGCTGACTCCATCGCGGTCATCGAAGGCGGCAAAGTGCTGGAACAGGGAACCCATCGGGAGCTGCTCGACCAGGACGGCGCTTACGCCAACCAATGGCGTGTGCAGACCGGGCAAATACAGGCAGCCATTTAACGCAATATATATTGATAGTGATTCGCATTTAAATTATTCTGCAGGCCCTCAGCATTTCGGGAGCCTGCATGCCTGTTTTCTTCGACGTTTCCAATCTTGATGTCCGCATTGGCGACACCACCATACTTCAGAACCTGAACCTCGGTTTCGGTGAGGGTGAGGTAACAGCCCTGCTCGGGCACAACGGCTCCGGCAAGTCCACTCTGCTCAAGGTGCTTGCCCGCCAGCTTGCACCCTCAACCGGCAATGTCCGGCTTCTGGGCAAATCCTTCCGGAACACGGGTGCACGGGAATTTGCCCGCAATGTGGGCTACCTGCCCCAGCATCCGCCGGGAACCGACGGTTTGACGGTTCGCGAGCTGGTTGCCCTGGGGCGCTACCCCTGGCGCGGACCGCTGGGACGCTATAACGAGGAAGACCACCGGCTGATCACCCGGGCCATTGAGGACACCGGACTCGGCCAGTTCCAGCATCGCTCTGTCGACACGCTCTCCGGTGGTGAACGCCAGCGCGCGTGGATTGCCATGCTGCTGGCCCAGCAAACACGATGCCTGCTGCTGGATGAGCCCATATCCGCCCTGGATGTGAAACATCAGGTGGAAACCCTGCGTCTGGTGCATCGTCTCGCCGAGCAGCGGGATCTTACGGTTATCGTGGTGCTGCACGACGTGGATCTGGCGGCCCGGTTCTGCGACCGTCTGGTCGCTCTGAAATCCGGGCAACTGGTTGCCGATGGCAGCCCCCGGGACATCATGGATTCCGGCACCCTGGAATCCATATATGGCGTGCCCATGGGCGTGATGGAGCGCGCGCCCGGACAGTGGGTCTCCTATGTTCACTAGGTCTGAACGCTGCTGGCGATACGGCGCGGCGCTGCTGCTGAGTCTGCTGCCGGTCTTTGCCGGCGCTGCAAGCTGGCACCACGAACAGGGCACCCTGACCCTGAACAAGACTCCGGAACGCGTGATCGCTCTCAACTGGGCCGCCACCGAGGCGCTTTTGTTACTCGGTGTCACGCCCATCGGCGTTGCCGATCGGGATGGCTATAACGTCTGGGTCAGGGAACCAGAACTGCCAGAGGGAGTCGCCAACATCGGCACCCGCGTCGCGCCAAGTCTGGAAGCCATTGCCGAGCTCAAACCGGATTTGATCGTCACCAGCTCCGAGATGGCGCCCGCATCCAACCTGTTAGAGCGCATTGCGCCCACCTATGTTGTCAGCGTTTACAAGCAGGGCTCCCGACCGTTCGAAAAGGCCAGCGGTATGCTTACAACTCTCGGTGAGATGCTGAACCGGGAGGAACGCGCAAAGTCAGTTCTTAACGACATTGACCAGACGCTTCAGACCCAACGCCGTCGTCTTGAAAATGCCGGCCTCACCGAACGACCGGTAGCACTCGTAAACTTTCTGGACGACCGCCACGTTCGCGTATACGCACCCAACGGCCTTTTCCAGAGTGCCCTGGACGCCCTTGGCCTTGAGAACGCCTGGCCGCATACCGGGAATTACTGGGGGTTCTCGGTCGTCGGGCTTGAAGCAATTGCGCCCTATCAGGACAGCCGGATTGTGGTGATTTCTCCGACCCTGCCCGGGTTGTCTGACACCCTGGCCAACAGCCCTTTCTGGACTTATCTGCCACCGGTTCAACGCAATCAGGTGTACCAGATTGATCCGGTCTGGCCGTTTGGCGGGGTATTCCCGGTCAAGCGACTGGCGACACTACTTGCCGAAGGCCTGCTGGCAGGAGGATCAGACAATGTACGCTGAAACCGCCAACCACCCGGTCGCAAAACCTTCCTTGCCAGCAAGGCTACCTGCGGCGGCAGCACTGATCTGGTGTGGCGCATTTCTCGCGAGCGCGGCACCCTGGCTTGGTCAGCTCAACCCGGGCGCTCTCATCGCCGCCTTCTGGACGTTTGAGGGCAGCGATTACGCTTCGGTACTGGCCCATTACAGCTGGGCCCCCCGGGTCGCCATTGCGGTCCTCATTGGCTTTGGTCTTGGTCTCGCCGGCGCGGTTACCCAACAGATCCTTGGTAACCCTCTCGCCTCCCCCACAACCCTGGGCGTGGAGGCAGGCGGCCAGTTCGGTATAACGGTGGCGACCATGTTCTTTCCCGGCCTGCTCGCCTTCAGTCCAGACCTTGTGGCGGTTTCCGGCGGGCTACTGGCCATCGGGCTGGTCATCGCGCTCACCTGGCGCCTGGGCTTTTCACCGGTCACCGTGATACTGGCCGGGCTTGTTGTCACCTTTTTCCTGGGCGCCGTAAACATGGCGTTCTTGTTACTCAAAGGCGAATGGCTGGGGAACCTGTTTATCTGGGGCGCGGGTTCGCTGGTCCAGAACAACTGGCAACCGTTTATGGAACTCTGGCCCCGGGTGCTGGTGCTGGGCGTATTCATGGTCCTGTTGATGCGCCCGCTGCAGGTCATGCAACTGGGGCAAACCTCCGCCCGGTCCCTCGGTGCCAAGGTCGGTCTGATTCGGGTGCTGGCGCTATTTCTGGTGGTCCTGATGAGTGCTACCGTCGTCAGCCGGGTCGGTGTCGTGGCCTTTATCGGTCTTGCGGCACCGGTGCTGGCAAGGCTCCTGGGCGCTCGCACCCTCTCTGAGCGCCTGATCTGGAGCAGTCTCCTGGGCGCGGGTCTGCTGTTGCTGGCAGATACCCTCGCCCATTGGGCATCCACCTGGGGCGACGGATCGCTGGTGCCAACCGGCACGACCACCGCCCTGATCGGCGGGCCGATTATCCTGCTGGCCCTGCAGGGTTTGAAGAACACCCATCATATGCCAGGGCAGGATGACAGCCCCGCCGGTTTCCTGCCAAAGAGGCGCTCTATTTTCCTGACTGCTGGGGTCATAGCGGCTCTTCTGCTGGCCACCATCGTAATCTCCATGGGGTGGTCTCCGGGACTGGACGAATGGAGCTGGACTCCGACCGCCCAGTGGCACGAGGCGTGGGTCTGGCGCGGCCCCAGATTACTGGCCGCCATTCTTGCCGGCTTGGCCCTCGGCCTTGCGGGCACACTGATCCAGCGTATGACCGGCAATCCCATGGCCAGCCCGGAAATGCTCGGCATCAGCGGCGGCGCGGCGGTGGTCATGGTCTTGATCGTTCTGTTCGGTGCCGATATTGGCCGCGCAGGACAGCTGGGCGCAGCTACCCTGGGCGCTGCGGCTGCCCTGGGTTTGCTGATCATGCTTGCCCGCAAGCACCGGTTTGCCGGCAACCAGCTCCTGCTTGGCGGGCTCGCGTTATACGTGTTCATGGACGCGGGCCTTCGCCTGGTCATGGCTTCCGGTGGCACGGTCGCCTCGCAGCTTCTCAACTGGATGTACGGGTCCACCTGGCTGGTTTCAGAAGTCGAAGCCCTGGGGCTTTTGGCACTCATTGTGCTGATTTCGGCCGGCCTCCTGGTGATTATCCGGCCCCTGAGCATTCTTCCCCTGGGAGAAACATCGGCCAGTTCATTGGGCTTGCCGGTGACGAAAGTCCGTCTGATGTTGCTTCTGTTGGCAGCGCTGCTGACCGCTTCGGCGACGGTCGTGATCGGCCCACTGAGTTTTGTGGGCCTTATTGCACCCCACCTGGCCCGTGTTCTGGGCCAGCAGACCGTTGGGCGGCAGCTCGTTGTTGCTGCCCTTGCCGGCGGTCTTCTGCTCGGCATGGCAGACTACCTGTCCAGGATTGTGGTTTACCCCAACCAGCTTCCGGCGGGACTTCTGGCAGCTCTGGTCGGTGGCCTGTATTTCCTCTGGGGGCTGAGTCGCCATGGCAGAGCCTGAGCGTAACCCGGGAGTCGGTCCCCGGGGTCGGGAATACTACCGTCTGCTGAGTCAGTCAGGGCTGGATGGTGAAACAGTTCTTGCCGAGGCTCTCCAAACGCAAGCTGGTGCGCGAAGCGGCCTCTTTTCTCTGGCCCAGTGCCTGGAGCAACCGTCGCTACTGCTCAGCCAGGTTGGCATCGAATACCCTGACAACGCCGGGCCCCGGGCCGTGCGCGCGTTTGTTTCTGTGCTTCAGCAGGATCTGGCGCTCAGCGTGATTGCGCCGCTGACCCTGAGGCTGTTCCGCGACGGCCACGCGCCTTTACCGGACGCCAAACGAATATTCCTGGCTCCGGCCGACCATCCGAAACAAACCGTATCCCGTTGGTTTCAGCTGCCGGGTGGCGAGGGTGTTAATGAAGAAACGTTTGTCAGGTCAGCAGGAGCTCTGACAGCTGAGTGGTACCCTGTCTTCCGGCGCCAGTTGGGAGTCAGCCCGGGCGCCTACTGGAGCAGTACAGGTCTTGGACTGGGGGCGCCGTTTTCAGCCGTGTGGAACCGGGTCGAACCGCAAGCGCTTTGCCAATTGGCGCAAGGCTGGCTGGAGCAATTTCAAAACGATGCAAACCAGTTTATTGACTGGATTCCTGCGGTGTTCGGTGAGCAGGCCACGGCAATCCCCCAGCGAAAGGGGTGTTGCCTGAAATACCTGCTGCCGGAGGGCGGTTACTGCGGTACCTGTGGCGTACATCGCAAGGAACGATTCGCCGCTCTCATGCCCCAAGAGCGGACGACAACACCAGGCCGATGGCAGCCAGGCCAATAAGCACACCGGCCACTGCCGCCAGTTTCAACCCTTCGATCATTTCCTGTTCGGGTGCCATTCCTTTTTCTCCCGTTTGAGGTGAAGCCAGTGGCCCTTACTTTATTGCGAATCATTATTATTTTCAATAGAAGGCCACTGATCTGTAATCCAAAGGAAGCCCTATACTCTGGGTAATGGGACACGCTTCGGCGAAGCCCGCTTTAACTGCTACTCTCAATGTTCACACGGCACCGGTAGGAACGGAGGCTCCAATGGGTATACTCAAACACCTTGTACTGACAGGAAGTTTAATGCTGGTTGCCGTTACCAGCATGGCAAACCCGACCTTTTCCTCCGACAAAACCGATTTCCGGCTCGAGACCATTGCACAAGGCCTCGAGCATCCCTGGAGCCTGGCGTTCCTGCCGGATGGCTCCATGCTGGTGACGGAGCGGGAAGGACAGCTGCGAATGATCCGTAACGGTGCGCTGTTGAGCACCCCTATCAGCGGGCTACCAGAGCTCGTGGTATCCGGCCAGGGCGGGCTGCTGGACGTGATTCTGCACCCGGATTTCGAACAGAATCAGATTCTGTTCCTGAGCTATGCCCATCGAAACCGGGACGGCATGACCACCCGCGTGGCACGCGCCCGACTGGACAGAGAGCGCCTTACCGGCGTTGACGTCATCTTTGAAGCGCTACCCCGCTCGAACACCAGCAGGCACTTTGCAGGTCGGATGGAATTTGATCGGGAAGGCAATCTTTACATCTCCGTTGGAGACCGCGGCGAGATGGACCGGGCCCAGGACAATGGTGATGATGCCGGTGGCGTTCACCGAATTACGACTGACGGCGGTCCCGCGCCCGGCAATCCTTTCCTCGACACCAGCGGCGTTAACGATACCTTCTATACAACCGGTAACCGCAATATCCAGGGCATGACGATCCACCCGGAAACGGGCGAAATATGGAGCCACGAACATGGTCCCCGAGGTGGCGACGAAATCAACATCATCCGGGCAGGAACCGATTACGGATGGCCGACAATTACCTTCGGCATCGACTATTCTGGCCTGCCCATCACTGACGAGACCGAAAAGGAAGGCATGGCCCAGCCACTTCATTACTGGGATCCGTCCATTGCGCCATCTGGCATGGCGTTTTATACCGGTGACCTGTTCCCGGAATGGCAGGGGGATCTGTTCGTGGGAGCACTCAAAATGCGCAAGCTGGTTCGCCTGCGCATTCAGGATGGCAAAGTGACAGAAGAGGAAGATCTGCTGACCGATCTCGGCGAGCGTATTCGTGACGTACGCATGGGCCCTGACGGCGCCCTGTGGTTACTGACAGATTCACCAAGGGGCAAGGTCTATCGGATGGTACCGCTTCAGTGAGGATCGTTGGTTCGTTCAGTCTTTTCGAACTGTGGCAGCTCGTCGGTAATATCGAACCAGTCGGATTTTGAGCCCACAAACACATGTTGGGCCGGCCCCTTGCCCAGGGGTTCGTTGATACAGCCAACCCGCAGACGCAGTATGCCGGGGATGGCGTCAACACGGCTGTAAAGCTGGCTGCCGCAACGGCTGCAGAAGCCCCGGTACTTGCCGGGACGCGATTCGAACTCGGTAATCCTGTCTTCGCCGGTTACGAACCGGAACCTCACCTTCTGCACCGGCGCGCTGGCCGAGAACGCGCTACCGTGGGCGCGCCGGCACTGGCTGCAGTGGCACAGGGCAACCGGGCCGATAGGGCCATCGTATTCAAAACAGATATCGCCACACAGGCAACGACCGGTGTACATGGTGCGGGCCTCACTGGTTCGGCTCAGAGGTTGATTCAGGCGCGATGATACCCGGCGACCACTTGAAGAACCAGTCTGCCGGCACCACTTTAAGAACACACTACTCGCTAAGGAGGACATTATGTCATTCAGCGCACTTCCGAAGATCGGCATGGGAACGTTCCGGCTCAAGGGCAACGACGCCCGTGATGCCGTCAAGAGCGCCCTGTCCCTGGGCTACCGCCATATCGATACTGCCCAGATGTATGGAAACGAAGCTGAAGTTGGTGATGGCATTACCTCCAGTGGTATTCCGCGCCGGGAAATTTTCCTGACCACCAAAATCTGGCACGACCAGCTGCACGCGAGTGACCTGATCAACAGCCTCCATGACAGCCTCGCACGGCTCAAAACCGACCATGTGGATCTGGCGCTGATCCACTGGCCATCGCCCGGTGACGAAGTGCCCATGAAGGAGTATCTGGGTGCCTTGAGGGATGCCCAGCGCGAGGGTCTGGCAGAACACATCGGCATTTCGAACTTTACCTGTGCCCAGATGGATGAGGCAAAAGCCATACTTGGCGACACGCCCATCTTCACCAACCAGGTAGAAGTGCATCCGTTCCTGGCCAACCGCAAGGTGGTGGACCATTCCAGGAAGCTTGGCATTACCGTGACCGGCTATATGCCGCTGGCAGTCGGAAAGGTGATGGAGGACGAAACTCTGCAGCGCATTGCCGCTGAGAGAAACCTGACGCCGGCCCAGGTGGCTATTGCCTGGGTGGCATCGAGAGGCGTTGTGCCGATCCCCTCCTCAACACGGCCCGGCCACCAGAAGGCTAACCTGGAGGCGCTGGAGGTTGAATTGAGCGAGGAGGAAATCCACGCGATTGACGAACTGGACCGTAACGAACGCATCGCTAATCCGGACTTTGCGCCGTCGTGGGACTGAGCCAGAACCCGGCTCCAACCAGCAAGAGCGTAGTCACCGGGGCGACAAGCAACCACCAGGTCTGAAGCACCCATAAGAGGGCGGCACTGAACAGACTCCACAACACCAGCAGCGGCAGGTAGACCCAGCGCCAGGTCCTGGTCACGAGTGCCAGAGCGAGCGCGCCGGCAGCTGCGGTGGTGCCGGGTGCTACGCCAAACAATCCGACGGCCTCCCACTGGCCGGAATCAGCCATTGCCAACCAGGGCAAGACACAGACAGCAAGCAGCCAGAGTACGGCAAGTCTTCCGATCGCTAGCCTGCTGTCATGAACGCCGCCTGAAAACACGGCAGCCGCAAGCAACGCGCCCTGGGCCACGAAGGCCCACCCAAACCACGCCGCCGGCCAGTTAATGGGGCCGAAATAGCCCACCAGAAACCCGTAACCGCTGACTATCCAGGCAAGCGACATCAGGCCGACGGCCAAACGCCGTGCCGCCCTGTTCTGTCTGGAGATCAGCACCGGTATAAAAATAGCGATCACTACCGCCAGCAACTGCCAGGGCCATAGATCCTGGTTGATCCGGACAAACAGCCGCAGAAACACCTGCGGCCCGAACATCACAAAATCCTGTAGCGAGTAGCTCAGCCAATCAGCCCCACTCACAGCGACCTCACGTAACCCGCCATCCGCTGGCGCTGGCTGGCATCAGGCAATGTACCGTACATCGCCCCCATGTTTTCCTTCATGTGCTCGACCTTACTGGTCGCCGGAATGGCACAGGTCACCGCCGGGTGGGAAATAATGTACTTGAGGAAAAACTCCGCCCAGTTGCCAACACCGGCCTCCCCGGCCCAATCGGGCAGTGGCTCCGACTGGAATCGCCGAAACAGCGAACCGCCCTGGAATGGACGATTGACGATCACCCCGATTCCGCGCTCCTGGGCCAATGGCAGCAGCCGGTCCTCAACCTCCCGGTCCAGAACGTTGTAGGTCAGCTGCACAAAATCCAGAGGCTCCCGCTCCATAATCTGCGCGAATTCCCGATGCCGGCGACCATGGGATGTGGTGATGCCGATATACCGAACCTCACCGTTCGCCCTCATCTGCTTGAGCGTTTCAAGATGCCCCTGCCACCCCAACAGATTGTGCACCTGCAACAAATCGAACCGGTCAACGCCCCAACGCCTGCTCGAACGCGCCGCCTCCGCCCGGGTTGCTGATTCATCGCCGGTCCAGATCTTGGTAGCTGCAAAAATCCGGTCGTGGCCGTCCAGAGCGTTCAGCGCCTCGCCCATTACATCTGCAGCGCTGCCATACATCGGCGAGCCATCGACCACCGTGCCGCCGAGCTCGAAAAAGGTTTTCAAAACCTCAGTGCGCTGGGTGATTAATTGTTCGTCACCACCAACGTTGAAGGTGATCCAGGTGCCCATACCGATTGCAGGGATGGATTCGTCTGTGCCGGGAATCCGGCGCATGGTGGGAGATAATGCAGTGCTTCCCGATGTGTTTGCGAACAGCATCGGGGCTTTGAGAGCAATTCCGGCGAGGCCGGAACTGATCAGGAACTTCCTTCGAGTAATCTGATTCGCCATAGCGCCCCCACTGACAGAAATTTCAGTGCGAATAGCATGATGCTCAAACAGCGCGGGTGGGTCATCCCTTCTCCAGACCGTGGAGGGCCACGGATGGCCCGACCGAGCCTACATGGAAGTATTTACGGCGTGTCTGGAGAAGGGATGACCCACCCGGGCGGCAGCTACATGGCTGACAGTCTTACCAACAACTCAGTTCCCGTAGTGGGCATCAAGATATTTCAGAATACGGGCAGACTCGAACAGGCCTTCCCCGGTATTGGGGTCTTCAAGATAGGGCACCTGAACCCGCTTGTGCACCTGGAAAAACGCATCCCGCTTGCCACCGGGAATCGGCGTATAAGGCCCCGGCTTGATGCGCTGCTTCGCTGGCCCGATCTCTGTCCAGTGCTCCTTCCCGAGGTTGTGCAAGGTATACGGAATTTCCAGCTCGCACAGCCGCTCACGCACCAAACGTGAAAACGGGCTCCCCTCGAAACTCCAGAGGTGCAACGGCTGCTCCGGCCGCTTGCCCTGGCTGACCCTCAGCCCCCGCATGGCGCTGGTTACCGAGGCTACAGAGCCCAGGACCGGCTGCCAGACCCGACCACGATAGTAGGACGGTACCGACCGGCCGGCATATTGCCGGAACAGATACTCGATGATCTCCTCGGATTCGTACATGACCGTGCCCGTGTTCTGGTCCGCCAGCAAAGGGAACTGTTGGCGGCCTCCCAGCGCTTCCGCCTGGGCCCGGAAAACCGACCCGCCCTTCGGGCAGGGCCGGATTTCCACATCCAGATTAAGGGCAGTCAGGGCTTCACGAACGCGACGGCAGTACGGACAGCCTTCCATGTCATAGAGCACGATCGGCTTTTCCGGCTGGGGAACATTTTTTACCACCAGGCAACCACGCCAGGCAGTGAGCGACGATGTGGCGACCGAGCCCAGCACGTGGACGTTATGAGAAAGCATATTCGACATAAACAAACCTTTTTTTGGAGACCACGCCATTATCACGCAATCTGACGATTTTCCATTGGCTCCCGGGTACCCATGATGTGATCAAACCAGGGTTTGGTCACGCACCAGTTGGCATTGGGGTTGGGTCCCATATGATGATCATAGTGCCAGGGCAAGTTCTTTCTCGCCCATTCCGGGTCCAGATGTGAGCGCTTATGTACCCGGTAGTAATTCCAGGCGCTGTAGTAGAGAGTACCCACAAAAAAGGGTGCGAATGGCAGCAGCGGGGTGACTGCTGCAGCCCCCGCAACGAGGGCAGCCACCTCCTTGGTTTGGGCATTCCAGGTCAGGGGCGGTCTGCGATAGTCGTCATCCAGGAAGCCATTTCGCCGGACATTTCGGTGATGATCGTGCCAGTGAAACGACCAGAAACTTGCCCGGTTCCGGCCCAGCTCATGAAGAACGTGTTTATGGAATACCCATTCCACGCCATTGGCGGTCAAAAGACCCAGTGGAATACCAATCATGGTGTCCTCCTTTTATTGTTTTCGGAACACTTGGTTACACATTCATCAGGAAACGCCTTTTTGGCCGCGAGTTCCATGACTCAAACGCCGGAAAAAGCACCCATAAATCCGATAGAAAAGTCATTGACAACCCGAAGGTTAATTTTTATCCACCTAACTCCATGATTCGCAAGGGCACTTACATCGCGTCACAAAAGTTCAATACAAACAACGACACTACTGCCATTTTTTAACGTCATGTAGAGCTTTTCTGCATAGTACAAACCGGCAGGATGGGCTATTGTTGGACTATAGGAACTCACTGGATAGCGATCATGGTAGCCCCGGGTATGCGGCGTTCTGAAAGTAGAGAAAAAACAGGTTCTGGATTCAGACGGTCTCTTTTGGCATCCCTCACGGCCCTTGCCGTGATTACCACCCCGTCCGTTGTGGTCGCCGAAGACGATAATTCCGGTTTCTCGGGAAATCGCCTCTGGACGAACCAGCTTCAGGATTACGCGCTCAAGTCCCTCCAAAATGAAGACGCCATGAGCATGGCCGCCATTCCGCTGAATGGGCCCGGCATCAATCAGTACATCAATGCCGATGCGCTGATGAGCCCCGGTTCCATCATGAAGCTGGTGACAACCTTTGCGGCGCTGGAGGTTCTCGGGCCCAACCACCATTGGGATACCGATTTCCTGACCGACGGTGTCATGGTCGGCGACACTCTCAAGGGTAATCTCTACGTCCGCTTCGGAGGCGATCCCAAGCTCACTATTGAACGCCTCTGGACCACACTGGGTGAGCTTCGCAGCATGGGAATTACCAGAATTGAGGGCGACCTGATTCTTGATGGCACCTACTTTCAGGTAGACGGTGGTTTTCCTGCGTTCGAAGACAACGGCGATAACCCCCACGCGCCCTTCCTGGTAGAACCTTCCGCCTACCTGACCAATCTGAACCTGATGCACTTCCAGGTGCGCGCCGACGAGCGCGGCACCCAGGCCTGGAGCACGCCTTCCCTGGGCGAAGTGGTCATCGACAACCGCGTGGTTGCCACCGCCGAGGGCCCCTGCCCGTCGCGACGAAACTTCGAATGGGAGCCCATAATTCATGAAGACCATCGGGTGACTGTGCGGGTAACCGGCGAGCTGCCCCAGGGCTGCCGGAGCACCACCTACCTGTCGCTGCTGCCCCATGAGCAGTACAGCGCCTCGTTGATCCGTTCCTTGCTGGCAGACCTCGGGGTCGTGGTCTCGGGCGGCGATCTGAACGGAGTCACGCCGGAAGATGCACGGCTGGTGATGAAAACCACCTCGCCAGACCTGGTAACCATGGTGAGAGACATCAACAAGTGGAGCAGCAACGTCATGGCGCGCCAGCTGCTGCTCACCATTGGCGCCGAGAACCGCCTGGAAGATGAGAACGATGACCGGGTTGCCGGCATTCGTGTGATCTATGACTGGCTCGAAGACAAAGGCATTAACACCGCCGGCATGGTGATCGACAACGGCGCCGGTCTCACCCGACACGGCCGCATTACCGCCCGCCAGGGCGCACAGATCCTGCAACATGCCTGGAACAGCTCTTACTCGGCAGACCTGATGGCCTCCATGCCCATTATTGCGATGGATGGAACCATGGCACGCCGCCTGCGCAATACCGGCATGGACGGCGAAGGGCGCATAAAGACGGGTTATCTGGAAAACGTAAGGTCGATCGCCGGATTCACCCGCGACTCAAATAACACCACCTGGGCCGTCGTAGGCATGGTCAATAATGATCCGGCCTGGAATGGCCAGGCCGTGCTGGACCGGATTCTGTATTCGCTGCATTTCCGGCCGCCGACCGGGACTGCGATTTCACATGCATCTTCCGGCACTTCTGATACCAGTATTCAATAAAAAAGCCGGCTGAAACAGCCGGCCCAGCAGTCATGCTTTGAGCAACGAAACAATGCTTCGACTACTAGTCGACTGCAAAAATCACTTTGTCGATCACATGAATCACGCCGTTGGACGCCTCAACTTGGGCTTCGGTGACGTTGCTGCCCTCGATAACCAGAGCGTTGTTTTGTATATCAACGTTCAAAGTGGTGCCAGCCAGGTTCGCTACCGTACCGCCATTCGAAGCGTATGCCGTGAGAGAGTCTATCGTTGTTCCGAGAATATGTTGCTCGAGAATGCCTGGCAGATCTGGGCTGGCAAGCAATTGCTCTGCCGTAAGACCCTGATCAGCTAACAACGTTGCAAAGGCGGCATCTGTTGGCGCGAACACAGTCAAGGCCGCATCCGGGTCCGAGGCTGCAGCGACCAGATCGGTAGCGCCCATTCTTCCGCTTGCTTCTAGGAGTGCATCTAGCAGAATTGTGAACTCAGCATCTTGTTCAGCGTTTGCGAGCGCCGTTACGATCTCCGCAATCGTTGAATCTGTATCACTGAGATCGCTCGGTGGGGGAAGAAGTACTTTGTCGATTAGGTGAATAACACCATTAGTCGCATCGACATCAGTTACCGTTACTCGAGAGGTGTTTACGTATAATACGTTTTCACCACTTTCCTCAGAAATTGAAAGCGCGACGTCTTTACCGTTCACTGTTGGAACGAGACTTTCTGCAGGAGCGTTTTGAGCGACGCTAATAGCAGAGTCTGCCTTCACTTCACCTACTGACGTTGCGAGCACGTGGTAAGGCAGAACCGCGTTTAATAACGCTGTGTTGGCCAACAACTCTTCAGCCGTGATACCCAAGTCATCTAACAGAGCTTGAAAGGCAGCGTCTGTCGGCGCGAACACGGTTAACTCGTCATCTCCACCAAGTAGTTCAGCGATAGTCGGGTCTGCTGCAAGAACGGCCTCTTCAAGGATCGTCGTGTTTTCATTTTCAACGGCGATTTCCAGAATAGTTTGCGTTGCAGCATCTGCTGAGTCGTTATCATCGTCATCAAGCCAACACCCGGACAGCATAACACTGCCCGCCAAAACCATCGGTAAAGCGTATTTTGTATTCATTGTTTCAACTCCCCACTTGTAGAGGTTGTTTACCAGGATTTGAGTGGTTCGAACCTGCACAAATTCAGTCCTTGAATCATGCGTCAATGCATGTACGGGGAGTCAGAAAGAACGGATTTGCATCTTTTAACATTTAAGCTTACATCTGTACGCAGTCAGTGAAGTCTGCGAATGGTGAACTCGGTCATCTTCCCGGCAAGCGGAGCGATGAAGGTTACCGTGTGCCCGGAGTCCAGGGCGAGCATGGAAGCTCAAATGGACCACGAGTCTATCTGGAATATTGAACCGGTAATTCAGGAGGAAGTAACCAATCAATCCCACCCACTGTGAGGGTGGTGAGCCTGAGCGGCAGTGACCTGCGGTATGCCCGCAGGGTGATGTAACCCGCTGACAACGGGGATTGAGGCGAGGTCACTAAGCCAAGATGATCCTCAAGGCTGAGTACTGAAAGGCTGAAGAACATGAACCCATTCATCCGCCTCTGTGGGTTGAAATGTCACCACGGCTTACGTGACCTGATAAGCCGTACGGGAAGGTTGGGCAGCATGACGCATAGGCGCTGCCAAACGAAGAAGTCCAAATTGGTAGCTCGGGCTTCGGTTCAGCAGTATCCATCACAGATTGGACTGCTGCTTCCTGTCAACTTGCGGCAAGCAAGGGTAAAGAGTGCGATGGGCAGCCTCCTCAGCATGCTGGAGTCCAGATAGGTAAACCGGGGAAGGTCAATATTGGATGCCAAGGGGGCATGACCCCGATGCCAAGTTGACTGGCGGAGCTCCCGTAGTAGTCCGCGATGGGGAAAGCCCATTACATGGCGAAGGGGAGCAGTTTAAACGTGTTTGCCAAGCAAACTACCTGACCAAACAAGGTGAAGACCTTTGATAATCAGCGAAATGCAACGCAAGCTAGCGACCTGGACAACAACCGACCCCACCCGCCGGGTGGACAGGTTGTTGCGCCTGATAGCACAGCCTGACTGGCTCGCAGAAGCGGCTCGGGTCACTCTGTCTTCCAAAGGGGCAAACACGCCCGGGATAGACGGAGAGATCAAGCTGACTGTGCAGGACAGGCTGCCGGCTATTCTTCAACAGATCAGGAGTGATTTACTCTCCGATGTTTACCAGCCGTTACCGGCCCGAAGGGTGTATATCCCAAAGGCCAACGGCAAGCAACGACCACTGGGTATCCCGACCCTACGCGACCGCATCGTTCAACGGGCCATGTTAATGGCGATGGAGCCCATGTGGGAGAGCGACTTCCATACGCTCTCCTACGGGTTCCGACCGGAGCGGAGCGTTCATCACGCGATCCGTACAGTGAAACTGCAACTGACGGACAATAAGGAAACGCGCGGACGCTGGGTCATTGAAGGGGATCTGTCCAGCTACTTTGATACCGTGCATCACCGGCTTCTGATGAAAGCTGTACGTCGCAGAATCAGGGACCGACGGTTCCTGAACCTTCTCTGGCGATTCATAAAAGCCGGTCATATTGATGCAGGTCTTTTCCGGGCAGCAAGTGAGGGCGTACCTCAGGGCGGTGTTATATCGCCACTGCTATCGAATATCATGTTGCATGAGTTCGATCAGTACCTGAATAGGCGCTACCTCGGCAAAAAGGCCCGAAAGGATCGATGGTACTGGAACCACAGTATCCGAATCGGTCGAAGCTCAGCCATCCGAGAGAACCGACAATGGAAGCCAGCCGTCGCCTACTGCCGCTATGCCGATGACTTTGTGGTTATCGTCAAGGGCACCAAAGCCCAGGCAGAGGCGATTAGAGAAGAATGCCGGGAGATGCTGGAAGGAACTCTCAAGCTGACACTGAACATGGATAAGACCAAGATTACCCATGTGAATGACGGCTTCGTGTTCCTGGGGCATCGCATCATCCGCAAGCGGAGCCGCTATGGCGACATGCGGGTGGTGACGACAATCCCCCGGGATAAGGCACGTAACTTTGCAGCATCTTTAACCGCCAAGCTGTCAGGCAATTATAGTGAAAGCAAAATCGACATGGTCGAATCCATCAACCGAAAGCTGAAAGGCTGGGCGGCGTTCTACCAGTTCGTCGATTACAAAGCGAAAGTCTTCAGCTACATCGATGGTGTCGTGTTCTGGAAACTGGCCCATTGGCTGGGCCGCAAATATCGCTCCCGCCTCAAACCGCTGATGCGTCATTGGTTCAAAGCCCCGGCTTCAGGTCAAAGTAAGACTTGGGTGCTGTATGGCAAAACCAAACAGGGGCTATTCAGTGGCGCCATCCTGTACCGACTCGTCCGTCACGGGAAAAAGCGATTCCGTTGGCCTCTTGCAGAGGGTAATCCCTACCTGAGGACAGAGTCCAGAAACACCTGGACCTCTCGCTTTCCCGAAGTTGCTATGGCCTTCGCCAGCGTTTAAGCGGAGAGCCGGATGCGCTGAAAGGTGCACGTCCGGTTCGGAGAGGAGAG